>JAIRXC010000050.1 GCA_031268515.1 Propionibacteriaceae bacterium | reverse complement strand
CGACTTCGCCGCCATCGCGACGGCCTACGGCTCCCGCTCCGGCCAAGCCGACTCTCTTTTCATAGCCGGCCTCGGTTTGACCGCCGTCGGCCTGCTTTTCAAGCTCGGCGCCGTGCCCTTCCACATGTGGGCCCCGGACGTCTACCAAGGCTCGCCGACTCCTGTCACGGCTTTCATGTCTGTCGGTGTCAAGACGGCCGCCGTCGGCGCGCTGTTGCGGGTTTTCTTCGTCGCCTTTGGGGCTGCCCGCTGGACGTGGCAGCCGGTCTTCGCGGGGGTCGCCATCGCCACGATGGCCCTTGGCGCCGTCGTCGGCATCGTCCAGTCCGACGTCAAGCGGCTTTTGGCCTATTCTTCGATCGCCCACGCCGGCTTCCTCCTCGTCGGGGCGGCCGGGGCGTTGACGCTCCAAACTGGTCTGGCGGCCGGGCAGCTCGGTTCGACTGGCTCGGCTGTCGTCTATCTGGTGGCCTACGGCCTCGCCACGACCGCCGCTTTCGCGGCTGTCACGCTCGTCCAGTCCCAGGGCCGCGAGGCCTCTTCGCTTGACGCTTGGGCCGGCCTGGGCCGGCGCCGCCCTTGGTTTGGCTGTGTCATGGCGGTCTCTTTGCTGTCGCTTGCGGGCATCCCGCTGACGGCCGGCTTCGTCGGCAAGTTCGCGGTTTTCCAGGCGGCCTGGCGGGGCGGCTACTGGTGGCTGGCCCTTGTCGCCGTCCTTTTGTCGCTTGTCGCCGTCTACGTCTACGTCCGGGTCCTAGTCGTCCTTTTCAGCCGCGAGGCCGATCCGGCGGTCGATGTCAGGTTGCCCGGCCCCGCTACGGCCGCGGTGCTGACTTTCACGACGTTGGGCACCGTGATCTTCGGCGTTTTGCCCGGTCCGCTGACCGATCTGGCAGCGCGGGCAGCTGATTTCGTCTTGGCCTTTGGGGGCTGAGCCGGCCGTGGTGACGAGCGAGGCCGAATTCGAGGAGTGGAGCCGAACCCAGCTTGCGGCGGTCGAAGAAGGCCTACGGGAGGCTCTGACGGCCAGATCCGCCTTTGTGACGGAGACGGCTCGGCACCTGTTTGACGCCGGCGGCAAGCGTTTTCGCCCGCTGCTCGTTTTGGCGGCGGCGGGTTTGGGTTTTGACCTGGCCGGTTCGGTCGACGCCGACGCCGCGGTCCGGGCCGCTCTCGTCGTGGAGCTGACGCATGTCGCCAGCCTTTACCACGACGACGTCATGGACGAGGCCGAGTTGCGCCGGGGCGCGCCCAGCGCCAACAAGCGGTGGGAGAACTCCATCGCCATTTTGACCGGCGACTTCATTTTCGCCCGCGCCTCGGCCATCGTCGCGACGTTGGGGACGGATTTCGTGCGCTTCCAGGCGGACACCTTCGCGCGCTTGGTGTCTGGCCAATTGGACGAGTTGGCCGGACCGGCCCCGGGGGCCGACCCGGTGGCCCACCATCTCAAGGTCGTCTCAGACAAAACCGCCTCTCTGATCGCGGCTTCGGCCCGTTTTGGGGCTCAGGTGGCGGGGGCCACGCCGGCTCAGACGGAGGCTTTGACGCGTTTCGGGGAAAGCCTCGGCGTCGTTTTCCAGCTCTCAGATGACCTCATTGACATCGTTTCCGACGATTCCGGCAAGAGCCCCGGCGCCGATCTGCGCGAAGGGGTGTCGACCCTTGTCACCTTGCTGATACGGCAGGTTGCCCGGCCCCAGGACGCCCGCTTGCTGGAGCTGCTGGCCGCTCCGGTGGCGGCGGCCGACCTGCCGGAGGCCTTGGCCTTGGTCCGCCGCCATCCGGCCGTGGACCAGGTGCGGGCTCGCGTCGCCGCCGGCGCCCGGCAGGCCGCCGCCGAGTTGGCGGTTTTGCCCGCCGGCCCGGCTCGTTCCGCTTTGGCCGCTCTTTGCGACTTGGCGGTGACGCGCGCCGCCTGAGCCGGCCGTCCCGCTGTCTCGGCCTCGTCCGGCCTGGTTTTCCACCTCAGCGCCGGTCACGGGCCGCGGCTGTCCACAAACTGTCTAGGGGTTGCCTATACGGGCCGTATTCGTGCAACAATGACGGCGGCGGTAAAAAACCTCTTAACCTCAGAAAGACACAACTGGAAAGGACCCCCCATGACCGTGTGGGCAGCTTGGGTGACCAGCCTTAGGCCGATCAGGCGCTTGCGCGCCGCTGAAGGCGGCGACAGGGGCGCGACGACGTTGGAATACGTCATCATCGCCGCTGTGGTGTGCGCGGCCGCCGTAATTCTGGGCGCGGTTTTGGTCAGAGCCATCAGCGGCTTCCAAGACCAGATACCGAGCGCGCCGTAGGGTGATGCCCGCTCTGCGGCGCTCCGCGGTTCCTCTTCGGCCAGCGTTGGGCACAGGCTCTCCCTGTTTCGCCGTCTGCCCCGAAAGGGCCGGTCTGCGGCCGGCGGCTGACGGCCGGGACAAAGGAGCGGCGACCTTGGAGACGGTCATCATTTTTCCGATCGTCCTTGTCCTCATGGTCGCCATCGTCCAAGTGTCTTTGTGGTTCTTCGCCCGCAACGTCTGCCTGGGGAGCGCCCAGGAGGCGGCCCGCGTGGCGTCGGCCCAGGACGCGGCCGCCGCTGACGCCGTTGCCGCGGGTGAAAATTTCCTGGCTCAGGCCGGCCACGGGCTTGTCAGCGACAGCGCCGTCAGCGTGACCTGGGACCCGGTCTCCCAAACCGCGCGCGCCGTCGTGACAGCGACCAGCTTGTCGCTGGTCGGCCTTTTTCCCACGGACATCCGCCAGGAAGCCTGGATGCCGTTGGAAAGGCCCAACTGATGGCCAGCTCGGAGCGCGGCTCGGTCACCTTGGAGGCGGCCATTGTGACGCCGGCGTTGCTGCTCTTGTTCCTTCTGGTCGTGTTCGCCGGCCGGGTCACGATGGCGTCGCAGGCGGTGGACCAGGCGGCCTGGGACGCCGCCCGGGCGGTGTCGTTGGCGCGGACCGAGACGGCGGCCCAGGCCGACGGGCGGGGCATCGGGGAGGCCAGCTTGGCTAATCAGGGCGTCTATTGCGACCCTCTGGACATCGTGATCGACGCTTCCGCTCTGAGCCGGCCGCCGGCGGCTCCCGACCTGGCCGCGGTGCGGGTCGAGGTGACTTGCCGGGTTGACATGAGCGACTTGTCCGGCTTGGGCGTGCCCGGGTCGGTTGTCTTCACCGCTTCGGCGGACTCGGTGGCTGACCGCTTCCGGAGCGGACCGTGAGCCGGGCCGGCGGGTCGGCCGATCCTGCCGCTGGCGTGAGAGCCCGCGTGCTCCGGCGGCCCCGGAAGAAAGACACTCTCTGGCCCTGCCGCTGACGCGGGAGCGTTCGCGGCGCTTCCCGGGCTGTCTTCGCTTGGCCGCGCGACGGCCGGCTGACGCCGCCTTGACGGCTAGCCTTGTGCCGGTGAGGGGTGTCCTGGAATCGATCTGGCGGGGCGGCCGAGCATGATCGCGACAGCCCCTTCGCTCCGTGGCGCCTCCAGTTGGCGCCGGTTCCCCGCCGCTTTGGCTGCGGCTTGGCGCCTTGGCCCGGTCAAACTGGGGTTCTTCGGCGCCTTGGCCATTGAGATCGGCTCCTACACCCCCGCCTACCTTCCCCGCAGTTCTCCTCTTTGGGGCCCGCTCCAGGCTGTCCACCTTGACGGCCCGGTTGTCAAGGCCGTCGGCACGGCTGTCGTGCTGCTCGGCATCGGCCTCCTGGTCGACGGCTGGTTCCGGCTCCGCTCAGCCGGCCTTGAGACGGTCCAGCCTTGGGCCGTCCTCGTCTTCTGGAGCCTGCCGTTCCTTTTCGGCCCGCCGATTTTCAGCCATGACGCCTACTCTTACGCCGCCCAGGGCTGGATGGTCCACAACGGCCTCAACCCCTACGACGGCGGCCCTGGCCTCCTCCCCGGGGCTTTCGCGGACCAGGTCGCCTGGGTCTGGCGCTACACCCCTGCCCCTTACGGCCCTCTCGCCCTCCAGCTCTCTCACGCCCTTGTCGACCTGTCCGGCTTCGACGCCACGGTCGCCCCCATCCTCATGCGCTTGCCCGCTTTGGCCGGCGTCGGCTTCATCGTCGCCCTCGTGCCCCGTTTGGCCCGTCATTGCGGGGTCGAGCGGAACCAGGCGGTTTGGTTCGCTTCGCTCAATCCGCTCCTCGTCATCGACTACGTCGGCGGCGCCCACAACGACTCTCTCATGATGGGCTTGGTCGTCGCGGCTCTTTGGACCGCCTCGAAGCGCCGCTCCTGGGCGAGGGCCCAGGTCCGCGCCCAACTTCGCCGTCGGAGCCGGCCGTCTGGCCGCCGCCGTCTGGCCGGCCGTTTTGGCGGCCGCGCCGGAGGGCTGGCCGAGTTGGCCGGTCCGCGGCCGCGGCCTGGCTCTTTGGCTCTTCGGG
Organism: Propionibacteriaceae bacterium; assembly: GCA_031268515.1. Classification (GTDB taxonomy): domain Bacteria; phylum Actinomycetota; class Actinomycetes; order Propionibacteriales; family Propionibacteriaceae; genus WQYJ01. The sequence continues at coordinate 3,310 of JAIRXC010000050.1, read as the reverse complement.
CCGGCGCCCAGGCGGCGGGCTTCCTCAATCTCTTGCTGGCCGCCGCCTTGGTCGGCACGGCCGCCGCCATCAAACAGCCGGCCTTCCTGGCGGCCGTCGTCTTGCCTTTCATGGCGGCGCCGCCGCGCTGGGGCGGTCTGCGGGCCGGGGCCAAGGTTTTCGCCGGGGCGTTGCTCAGCCTCGCCTTGGCCGCCGCCGTCTTCGCCGCTTTGACCGCGGCGACGGGTCTGGGCTACGGCTGGCTGGGGGCTCTCGGGGTCCCCGGTTCTGTCACGACGGTCAGCCCGAGTTCGCTTGCCGGGGAACTCATCCAACAGCTCCTCGACCCCGGCAACCGCAACTACATCACAGCCGCTCAGTCTGTCGGCACGGCTGTCGCCTTCGCTTTGGCCTTGCTGGCCTTCGCCGTCATCGGCCGTCGCCAGCCCCTCCGCGCCCTCTCTTTGTCCTACCTCGCCATCGCCTTCCTCGGCCCCGCCCTCCACTCTTGGTACGTCCTTTGGGGCGGCCTCCTCTTGCCTCTCACTCAAGGCCGTCGTGACTTGCGGCGGGTCGCCGTCCCGGTCACGGTCCTCCTCTTGAGCTACGCCGCCATCAACTTGGCTTGGCGCAACGGCGCGTTGGCGCTCGGCCTGGCCGCCGCCGCGGTCTTGGTCTGGACCGCTGTCCAACATGAGCTCAGCCACCGCCGCGCCGCTCGTTTAGCCTCCCCGCCGCCGGCCGCTTGACTCGCCCCTGCCGGCCAAGAGCGGGCCACGGCAAGCGCCCGCCGGCCCCACTCAACGTCGGTTGCTGACTTGTCGCGCCAAGGGCGGCCCGCGAGACCGTAGGGGCGTTCTCAGACCGCGTACACTGAGCCACCGCAAGCCGGTCCGGCGCCGCGGCCAGGTCGCCTTCTCCCCGGCGGGAGTCCCGGCTTTCACCTTGTGCCACCCTCTCGGCTGCTGAAGGAGTCCGCCATGACAGCTCGGCTCGTCCCCACAGCCGCTCTTGCCTTGTTAGCCGCCTTGGCTGGCTGCACGGGCGATTCCGGGCCCGCGCCCGACGACAACCTGCTGTCGATTGTCCACGTCACAGCCGGCGGGACGTTGGAGGACGGCGGTTTCACCGCTGACGCCGAGGCGGCGCTGGACCGTTTGCGGGCGGATGGCCACCGGACCCAGACAGTCGAGGCCGCCGCCGACCCCGCCGCTTTGAAGGCCGCGGTCGAGCAGGCCTCCGACAACTGGGGCATCGTCGTCGGCTCCTCTGAACTGGCCGCGGCCGTCCAGGAGGTCGCTCCGGCCCATCCCGACCAGCGCTACATCGTCTACGGCGCCGCTGTGGCCGAACCCAACGTCGCCTCCATCGCCTACCGGCAAAACGAAGGCGGCTTCTTAGCCGGCGTCCTGGCGGCCCTCGTCACGACGGCTCCGGACGGTTTCCCGCACGCGACCGGCTCCCGTGACATCGCCGTCGTCGGCGGCGCCGACAGTCTGGCCGTCCAGGATTGCCTGGCCGGTTTCAAGGCCGGCGTCCACGCCGTCGACCCGTCGATCCCCATCCAGACGGCTTTCATAGGCGACTCTAAGGACGCCGACAAGGCTTACTCCATCGCCCGCTCCCTCTACCTCGACAACAACGCCGATGTCATCTTCCAGTTGGCGGGGCCGGCTGGCGCGGGCGTTTTCAAGGCGGCGGCGGAGACGGGCCGTTACGCCATCGGCTCTGGCGCCGGTGAAAACGCCGCGGCGGCCGGCCACGTCCTCGCTTCGGCCTTTGCGAAAGCCGGCGACGGCCTTTACATGGCGGTCCAGGCGGTCGAGACGGGAACTCTCGTCTGGGGTTCCACCACCTCTTACGGCCTTGCCCAAGGCGTCGTCGTCTTGTCCTACGATGACAACAGCGCCATCGTCCCTCAGGGCGTCCAAGACCAGGTGGCGGACTTCGCCAAGCAAATCTCAGAATACAAACTCTACGTCCCTTCGGCTCTCAGGTGACGAGGCCGTGCCTGAGCCAAGGATGATTTCCCTGGCCAGCGGGTCTTCGGCCCTCGGGCGACGAGGCCGTGCAACGTGCGACACGCTGGTCGAGGTTGAGATCGGCTTCGGCCCTCGAGCGGCGAGGCCGTGCCAAAGCGGCGAGGCTGTGTGTCAAGGCGCCTGTCCGCGCGGCCTCTAAGCTAGACGGCGAGGCCTTTGGGGCCAAGGCACGGCGCCTAAGGCCGTCCGGCCGCACAGCTTGGCCGGCGAGGCTCTGAGCGCAGAACCCGGCCTTGGGGCTCGGCTGTCTTTCGGCGCCCGGGCGAAGCCCTGGCCTCAGAACCCCCGGCGGGCAGGACCGCCCCTGGGGCACGTGAGCTAAGGAGGCGAGCCGTCATGGCGCAGGAGAGTTCCTTCGACATCGTCAGCAAGGTCGACCGTCAGGAGGTCGACAACGCTGTCAACCAGGCCGCCAAGGAGGTCCGGCAGCGCTTTGATTTCAAGGGCACGGATACGACGGTGGCCTGGTCGGGCGAGGCGGTCGCCATCGAGTCGAGCACCGAAGAGCGGGTCAAAGCTGCCCTTGACGTGCTCGAATCGAAACTCGTCCGCCGCGGCGTCGATCTCAAGGCCTTGGAAGCGGGCGAACCGAAGCTGTCGGGCAAACGCTGGCACATCGTCTGCGCCATCCAGCAGGGCATCAGCGCCGACAATGCCCGTAAGGTGGCGAAGCTGATCCGCGACGAGGGGCCGAAATCGGTTAAGGCCCAGGTCCAAGGCGACGAGTTGCGGGTTTCCTCAAAGTCGCGTGACGACCTCCAAGCCGTCCAGGCGCTGGTCCGGGCCGCCGACTTCGACTTCGCCGTCCAATTCGCCAACTACCGTTGACTGTCATGCGGTTCGCTGCTTTCAACGTCAACGGCCTCCGGGCCGCCGAGCGGCGCGGTTTCCGGGCCTGGCTCGACGCCGCGCAACCGGATGTCGCGGCCCTGCAAGAGGTCCGCTGCCCAGCCAGCCAGATTCCCGCTGCGGCGACAGCCGGCTACGAGTGGGCCTACGATCCTGGGACTGTCCCCGGCCGCAACGGCGTCGCCTTGCTCTCGAAGACGCCGCCTTTGGCCGTGCGGGGGCTGTCGGAGGCGGGGGAGTTCGCCGCCGAGGGCCGCTACATCGAAGCGGATTACGACATCGCCGGGCGTCCTGTCACGCTGGCTTCCCTCTACCTGCCCAAGGGCGCTGTCCCGCTTTCCCCCGCCGACAAGGACAAACACGACCGTAAGATGCGTTTTTGCGAGATCCTCGCCGCCCACCTGGCCCGGGCCGTCCAAGCCGCCGCCGCCAGTGGCCGC
>JAIRXC010000034.1 GCA_031268515.1 Propionibacteriaceae bacterium | reverse complement strand
AAGACGGCGACGGGGACCGGCCGGCCGGCCATCAACTCGACCTGGCCGGCCGCCTGGTGGGCCAACAAGTCCAAGCCAGTCAGGACGGTCCGGCCCGCCCGCCGGGCCGCCGCCGCGAGAGGAGTCGGCCAAGGATCGTAGAGGACGTCGAAAACAGCGTCCGTCGCCCGGACAAGGCCGTCGGCCAAGGCGGCGGCCGCCGGGGCGGGGATGGTCGAAACCGTCAGCTGGACCGGCCGCCAGGGCCGGTCCAGCGGCTCGGCCGTCAACGTCACCGGTTGCGATTGCCCGCCTACGGCGGTCCGGCAAGGCCGCGTCTGCTCGGCCAAGGCGGCCGGCCAAGACTCAACACGCTCGATCAAAGCGGACCGGGCGGCCAGGTCGCGGGCCGCCAGGTGGATCGTCGGCACGCCTAGGAGGCGAAGGGCGCAGAGGGCGGAGGCCGCCGTGGCCCCAGCCCCGACCACGCGGGCCGAGGCCGCTTTGGCCAAGCCGGCGGCCCGCAGCGCGGCGGCCAGCCCCGTCACGTCGGTGTTGCGGACCAAGGTCGACGAGGCCTGGCCAGGCGGACCGTCGAAAACCAATGTATTGGCGGCCCCGACCGCCTGGACCGCCGCGTCTGGCTGGCCGAGCGCCAAGACGGCGCGCTTCAAGGGCATCGTGCAGCTCAACCCCCGCCAGGAATCGTCCAAGCCGGCGACGAAACCCGGCAAAGCCGCCGGCTGGAGGTCAAAACGTCCATAGCGCCAGTCGAGGCCGAGCCAGGCGTAGGCCGCCTGGTGCAACAGCGGCGACAAGGAATGGCTGATCGGCGAACCGACGACGGCGCAGCGCCGGACCAAGTTGGGCTGAGATTGGCCGGACACGGCCGGCCCGGGCTGGAACTGGCGGGGCGGACCCTGGCTGGCCGCCGCTTTGTCCCGCTCCTCCACCGCTCTCTCCCGTCTGACCGCGCCTCAGCAGCCCATTTCCGGGTGCTCCGCGCACCACTGGTTGAGGAGGGCGACGTTGGCTTCGTGTTCTTCCCCAGTGGCGGCGAAGCGGGTCTCGCCGCTGTCAAGGTTGACGGTGACCCAGTAGAGCCAATCCCCATCGGCTGGATTGAGGGCCGCCGACAGCGCCGCCCGGCCGGGATTGTCAATGGGGGTCGGAGGCAGGCCGTCGTGCTGATAGAGGTTGTAGGGGTTGGACTCGTCTGCGAGTTCGGAGACCGTGATGCCGAGGTAACCCGACTTGCCCAGCCCGTAGATGAGGGTCGAGTCGGTCTGCAGGCGCATGCCCAAGGCCAGGCGGTTGTAGATGGCGCGAGCCACCTTGGGCCGGTCCTCGTCGTTCGAGACCTCGGCTTCGATGATGCTCGCCACCTTGACGACATCTCTCGGGCTGAGGCCCAGTTCGGCGGCCCGCCCTTCGAGGTTCAAGTCGGCGGCGACGGCGTCGAACTGAGTCGTCATCATCTTGAGGATCTCAGAAGCGCTGGGCGGCAACGCATAGGTGTCGGGGAAGAGAAAACCTTCCACGTTGTTTTCGGCGTAGGCGGGCAACCCGATGAGCTCCGGCTGCGCGGCGGCCACGTTGAAGTCGTGCTCGCTAAAACCAGACTTATCGATCAGTTCGGTTTTGACGTCGGTCCAACGTTTGCCTTCCTGGACCGTCACCATGATAACAATAAGATTTTTTGGATCAAGCATGTGCTCAAGGGCGGTCGCGGCCGGCCAGTGGGTCATCAGCTTGTAGGAGCCAGATTGAATCTGAATTTCCTCTTCCGTCTCCTTCTGCTTCTCCTCGATGGCTTTGAGGAAGGTGCTCGAATCTCGGATGACCTCCTTCGACTCAAGGATGTCGCCGACCCGGGTGAGGCTGGAACCGCTCGGGATCGTCACCGTGATGTTTGCATCGCCATCGCCGATGTAGTCGTCGGACTGGCGCCAATCCGTGTACCAGGCATAGCCCTTGAAGCCCACGAAGGCCGCCGCGCCGCCCAAGACGGCGAGGCTGACGAGGACCGCCAAAGCGCTCTTGATCCGCTGGCTTGGGGTCGCCGAACCTGACCTCATTTCCTGGCTCCTTGCTCTGACGTGTGTCCGGCCGCCTTCGGCTCGGCCAAAAGGCCGGCCGCCTCCTGGCCACAGCGCCTGGCCGCCAAGACAGACTCCAAGATACCCACCGCCGCCTGCTGGTCGATGATCCCCCGCTGGGCCTTGGCCGTCCGGCCGACCTGGTGAAGCCGGCGGCCCGCCTCAGCCGAGGTCAACCGTTCGTCTATGAGCCAGACTGGCAGCCCGGAACGCCAAGCCGTCTCAGCGGCGTGGCTGGCGATCCGCCGCGCCGCCAAGCCAGGTTCGCCGTCCAAACGGCGCGGCAGGCCGACGACAAGGCCAACCGGCCGGTGTTCGGCCAGCAGCCGGGCCAAGCCTGGCCACGGGTCAGCCCCGTCGAGGGTCGCGACAGGATAAGCCAACGTGTCATTTTCATCGCAGGCCGACACCCCGATCCGCCGTTCGCCCCAGTCCAAAGCCAGCTTGACGCCGGCGGGAATCGGGACCGGGTTTTGCCGGAAAAGAGCCTCTGCCGCCACGCT
>JAIRXC010000163.1 GCA_031268515.1 Propionibacteriaceae bacterium | reverse complement strand
CTTACCAGCCTTTCCAACCTTGCGGCGGACCTTTTCCCCGGCGTAGCGGACGCCTTTGCCCTTGTACGGTTCCGGTTTGCGGATCTTGCGGATGTTGGCGGCCGTCTCACCGACAGCCTGCTTGTCGATCCCCCGGACGGTGAAACGGGTCATCGCCTCGACCGCGAAGGTGATGCCTTCGGGCGCGTTGACGACGACGGGATGGGAGAAGCCGAGCGCGAACTCCAACTGGGTCGGGGACTTTTGGACGACGCGGTAGCCGACGCCGATGATCTCGAGCTTCTTTTCGTAGCCTTGCGTCACCCCCTGGACCATGTTGGCGACGAGCGTCCGGGTCAGGCCGTGACGCGACCGGGCGTCCCGGCTGTCGTCCGGCCGCTCCACGATCAGTTCGGCGCCGTCCTGGCGGACGGAGATCGGCTCAGCCACCCGGTGGCTCAGCGTGCCCTTAGGACCCGTGACCTCGACCAGCGGGCCGTCGAAAGCGACGGTGACGCCGGCTGGCACCGGGATGGGCATCCTTCCAATGCGTGACATGTTTCCTTCCGCCTCACCAGATGTAGGCGAGGACTTCCCCGCCGACGGATTTGTGGTTGGCTTCTTTGTCGGTCATCAGACCCTGGCTGGTCGAGATGATCGCGATGCCGAGGCCCCCGAGGACCCGCGGCAAGGCGGTCGACTTGGCGTAGACGCGCAAGCCCGGCTTCGAGATGCGGCGCAAGCCCGCCAAGGCGCGCTCACGGTTGCGGCCGTATTTCAGCGTCACCGTCAACGTCTTGCCGACACCGCCGTCCGGAGCGTCGGCCACCGCGTAGCCCGCGATGTAACCCTCGCGTTTGAGGATCGCGGCGATGCCGACCTTGATTTTGGAATGGGGCATCGACGTCGACTCGTGGTACGCCTGATTGGCGTTGCGCAGACGCGTCAGCATGTCTGCGATGGGATCGGTCATCGTCATGGCTTCAGGGCCTCTTTCTCACAGCGGTTTCCTTGTGGGGCGCGCCCAGGACCTGCCGTGGTCGGGTGTTCGGAAAAGGATCGGGTTGGCTCACCAGGAGGATTTCGTGATGCCGGGCAGTTCGCCGCGGTGCGCCATGGAGCGCAGGCAGATCCGGCAGAGCCCGAACTTGCGGTAGACCGACTTCGGCCGGCCGCATTTCTGGCAGCGGGTGTACGCGCGGACCTTGAACTTCGGTTCGCGGGCTTGCTTGACCTTGATCGCTGTGGTGGCCACGGTTGCCTCTCACTCACTTCTTCTTCTTGATCGGACCATGGGCCCGCTTCTTAGGCTGCTTGCCGGCGGCGAGGGCGCTGGTCGCCTCGTCCGTCATGAAGGGGAACCCGAGCCGGCGGAGCAGCGCCCGCCCCTCGGCGTCGGTCGCCGCCGATGTCACGAAGGTGATGTCCATCCCGCGCGGGCGGTCGATCTTGTCCTGGTTGATCTCGTGGAACATGACCTGTTCCGTCAAACCGAAGGTGTAGTTGCCGCGGCCGTCGAATTGGCGCGGCGACAGGCCACGGAAGTCGCGGATGCGGGGAAGAGCCAAGCTCAAGAGCCGGTCCGCGAACTCCCACATGCGGTCCCCCCGCAAAGTGACGTGGCAGCCGATCGGCATCCCCTCGCGCAGCTTGAACTGGGCGATCGATTTGCGAGCCTTCGTCACCTGGGGCTTTTGGCCTGTGATGAGGGCCAGGTCAGCCTGCGCGGCGTCTATCACCTTGGAGTCGCGGGCGGCGTCGCCGACGCCCATGTTGACGACGACCTTGATGAGGCCGGGCACACGCATGACGTTGTCATAGCTGAACTCTTGGAGCAGGGCCGGGGCGATCTCCTCGCGGTAGCGCTGCTTGAGGCGTGGCAGGGTCTTCTGATCGGCCATCAGATTTCCTTCCCGGTCTTGCGGGCGATCCGGACAGAGCGGAAGCCCTCGTATTCGGTCCCGTCCGCGCGCTTCTTCGTGACAGCGCGCCGCTCATAGCCGACCCGCGTCGTCAGCTCTTTGCCGTCGACTCGGACGACCAAGGCGACATTCGAAGCGTCGATGGGCGCCTCGGACGACAAGATGCCGCCTTTGACGACGTTGCGGCCGGAGGGGTCGGAGCGGTCCTTGCGGTGCCGCTTGACGATGTTGACGCCGCTGACCGTGACCTTGCGGCGGGCCGGGTCGATGGCGATGACCTCGCCGGTCGAGCCTTTGTCCTTGCCCGCTATTACGCGGACGCGGTCGCCCTTGCGGACGTGCAGTTCGCCTGCCATGTCAGATCACCTCCGGAGCGAGCGAAACGATGCGCATGAAACGCTTTTCCCGCAGCTCGCGCGCGACCGGCCCGAAGATACGGGTGCCGCGCGGCTCGCCGTCGGCCCGCAAGATGACGGCCGCGTTCTCATCGAAGCGTATGTACGAGCCGTCACCGCGCCGCTGCTCCTTGCGGGTCCGCACGACGACGGCCTTGACGACTTCGCCCTTCTTGACGTTGCCGCCGGGGATCGCGTCCTTGACGGCGGCGACGATGGTGTCGCCGAGATAGGCATAGCGGCGCTTGGAGCCGCCGAGAACCCGGATGCACAAAATCTCCTTGGCACCGGTGTTGTCGGCGACTTTCAGCCGCGACTCCTGCTGGATCATTTCTTCTCCTCGTGCCTTGCTGGTTCCCCTCGGGCCTGGCAGGGCATCACTGTGGGTTTACTTCGCCTTTTCGACGATCTCGACCAGCCGCCAGCGTTTCGTGGCCGACAGCGGCCGGGTCTCCATGACCCGGACTCGGTCCCCGACGCCGGCGTTGCCAGCCTCGTCGTGGGCCTTGAGACGCGATGTCCGCGTCATGACCTTGCCGTACAGGGGGTGCTTGACCCGGTCTTCCACCGCGACAACGATGGTCTTGTCCATTTTGTCGGAGACGACGAGGCCCTCTCGGACCTTGCGCCCCCCGCGTTCTGACTCGCTCATCTTCACTCCTCCCCTGCCTCAGGATCCGGCACGATACCGAGGTTGCGTTCCTGCAGCACGGTGTAACAGCGGGCGATGTCCTTGCGCACGCTGCGAAGCCGCCCATGTGACTCCAACTGTCCGGTTTGAGCGGCGAAGCGCAACGTGAACAGCTCGTTCTTGAGTTCGCCAACCCGGGCGTACAACTCGTCTCGGCTCAAGTCGCGCAGATCGGCCGCCTTCGTCGTCGCCATCAGAGTTCACCTGCTTCCCGCTTGATGAAACGCGCCTTGAAGGGCAGTTTGTGGATGGCGAGGCGCATGGCCTCACGGGCCACCTCTTCGCCGACCCCGGACAGCTCGAACAGCACCCGGCCCGGCTTGATGTTGGCGACCCACCATTCAGGCGAACCCTTGCCGGAACCCATCCGGGTCTCGGCCGGCTTCTTCGTCAACGGGCGGTCAGGATAGACGTTGATCCAAACCTTGCCGCCGCGGCGGATGTGGCGGGTCATCGCGATACGGGCGGCTTCGATTTGGCGGTTCGTCAAATACGAGCCCTCCAAGGCCTGGATGCCGTAGTCGCCGAAGGCCAGCTTGGCGCCGCCTTTGGCTTGGCCGCCGCGCTTCGGGTGATGCTGCTTGCGGAATTTGACTCGACGGGGAATCAGCATGGCTCACACTCCTGCGCTCTCGGTGGCTGCGGCCGGCGCCGCGGCCTCGACGGCGGGCGCCGCAGTCTCGTCGGGACGGCGGCGGGCGCCACGCTCGGGCCGTTCGCCGCGGCCGGGCCGGCGGCCTGGCCGCTGGCGGCCGAGGGCAGCCTGGCGGGCGGCCTTCTGGGCGGCCCGCTCAGCCCGGGTGCCAATGACGTCGCCCTTGTAGATCCAAACCTTGACGCCGATGCGGCCGAAGGTCGTGCGGGCTTCGAAGAAGCCATAGTCGATGTCGGCGCGCAGCGTATGGAGGGGGACGCGGCCTTCGCGGTAAAACTCCGACCGGCTCATCTCAGCGCCGCCCAGACGGCCGGAACATTGAATCCGGATGCCGATGGCGCCGGCCTTCATGGCAGACTGCTGAGCCTTGCGCATGGCCCGCCGGAAGGCGACCCGGGCGCCGAGTTGCTCCGCGATGCCTTGCGCCACGAGCTGGGCGTCGGTTTCGGGGTTCTTGACTTCCAAGATGTTGAGCTGGACCTGCTTGCCGGTCAGCTTCTCCAAGCCCGCGCGGACCTTCTCCGCCTCGGCCCCGTTGCGGCCGATGACGATGCCCGGGCGGGCGGCGTAGAGGTAGATCGTGACGCGCTCGCCGCGACGCTCGATCTCAACCGAGGAAACACCAGCCCGCTCCAGGTTCTTCGCCAGGTAGCGGCGGATCTTGACGTCTTCCCCGACGTTGGCGGCGTAGTCCTTGTCGGAATACCAACGCGAGACGTGGTCGGTCGAGATCCCAAGGCGAAAGCCCATCGGGTTGATCTTCTGGCCCATGCTGTCAGGCTCCCTTCGCTGCGTTGTCGCGCGGCTCGACGACGACCGTGATATGGCTGGCCCGCTTGAGGATGCGGCTGGCCGAGCCTTTGGCACGGGGGCGGATGCGCCGCATGGTGACGCCCTCGTCGACAAAGATCTGCGCGACGTACAACTCGCCGGAATGGAGGGATTCCGTCTGCTCGGCGTTGGCCACGGCAGAGGCGACGGTCTTCCAGATCGGCTCAGAGGCCGCCTGAGGCGCGAACTTCAACAAGGTCAAGGCCTGGTCGACGTCGAGGCCGCGGACGAGGTCGGCCACACGACGGACCTTTGTGGGCGATTGGTGGACGTGCCGCGCGATGGCATACGCCCCGGGCCGGTCGCCCAAAAGAGCGTCTCGCCGGGTCGGTCGATCGGTTTTCATGGTCATGTCAATTCCTCTTTTTGGGCTCAGCGCCGCCGCGACTTCTTGTCGTCCTTGACGTGCCCGCGGAACGTGCGCGTCGGGGCGAACTCGCCGAGCTTGTGGCCGATCATCGCTTCGGTGACGAACACGGGGACGTGCTTGCGGCCATCGTGGACGGCGATCGTGTGGCCGATCATGTCGGGCACGATCATCGACCGGCGCGACCAGGTCTTGATGACGCTCTTGGCGTTCTTCTCGTTGAGGACGGCCACTTTCTTAGCCAAGTGGTCATCGACGAAGGGGCCCTTCTTCAAGCTGCGCGGCATATCGTTATTTTCCCTTCGCTCAGCGCTTCTTGCCGGACTTGCGACGGCGGATGATGAGTCGGCTTGACGCCTTGTTCTTGTTCCGGGTCCGGCCCTCGGGCTTGCCCCAAGGCGAGACCGGGTGACGGCCGCCGGAGGTCCGGCCCTCGCCGCCGCCGTGCGGGTGGTCCACCGGGTTCATGACGACGCCGCGGACGGTCGGCCGAACGCCCTTCCAACGCATCCGGCCCGCCTTGCCCCAGTTGATGTTCGACTGTTCGGCGTTGCCGACCTCGCCGACCGTGGCGCGGCAGCGGATGTCGACAAGCCGCATCTCGCCGGAGGGGAGACGCAAGGTGGCGTGCTTGCCTTCGCGGGCCACCAGTTGGATGGCAGAACCGGCCGAGCGGCCCAATTTGGCGCCGCCGCCAGGACGCAGTTCAACGGCGTGGATCCTGGTGCCGACTGGGATGTTGCGTAGCGGCAGATTGTTGCCGGGGCGGATGTCGGCTTGCTCGCCGGCTTCGACCGTGTCGCCTTGGCGGAGGTCCTTGGGGGCGATGATGTAGCGCTTCTCGCCGTCTGCGTAATGGAGCAAGGCGATCCGAGCTGTCCGATTGGGGTCGTATTCGATGTGGGCGACGCGGGCGGGCACGCCGTCTTTGTCGTAGCGGCGGAAGTCGACCAACCGGTATGCCTGCTTGTGACCGCCGCCGATGTGGCGGGTCGTGATGCGGCCGGTGTTGTTGCGTCCGCCCGTCTTCGGCTTCGGCGCCAGGAGCGATTTCTCCGGGGTCGACCGGGTCAGCTCTGCGAAGTCAGCGACGCTGGCGCCTCGGCGCCCCGGCGTCGTCGGCTTGTATTTGCGGATACCCATGACTCAGTCCTCTTTCCCTCGGTAAGCCTCAGACTCCGGCCTGGCCGAAGATGTCGATCCGTTCGCCGTCGGCGATCGTCACAATGGCCCGTTTGGTGTCAGGGCGGCGGCCGACGCCGTAGCGGGTGCGGCGCTTCTTACCCGGCCGATTGGCCGTGTTGACGTTCCGGACGTGGACGCCGAAGACCTTTTCCACGGCGATCTTGATCTCGGTTTTGTTGGCCCGGGGATCGACGACGAATGTGTACTTGTTCTCGTCGATGAGGCCGTAGCTCTTCTCCGAGACCACCGGCGCGAACAAGATGTCGCGGTGGTCCTTGATTTTGAGCGGGGTCATTTCGCGTCCTCTTCATCCGTGGCCACGGCGGCCTCCAAGTCGACGCCTTGGCGGGCCAAGAAGCCTGCGAGGGCGGCGCGAGTGAAAACGACGCCCTGGCAGGCGAGGACGTCGTAGGTGTTGAGTTGGTCGACGGCGATGGGGTGGAGATACGCGACGTTGCGCAAGCTCATCCAGGCCGTCTCCTCGGAGCGGTCGAGGACCACGACGGCCGAGGCGCAGTCGCCGAGGACCGCCGTCAAGGCAGCCAGGGCCTGCTTGGTCGAAGGGACTGCCGCGTCAATGACCTGCTCCAAGACGAACAGGCGGCCGTCGCGGGCCCGATCTGACAAGGCGGCCCGCAGCGCGGCGGCGATCATCTTCTTCGGGGTGCGCTGGGCGTAGGAACGAGGCTGCGGCCCGTGGACGACGCCGCCGCCGGTCCATTGCGGCGCGCGGCGCGAGCCTTGGCGGGCGCGGCCGGTGCCCTTCTGGCGCCACGGCTTGATGCCGCCGCCGGAAACCTCGCCCCGAGTCTTCGTGGCGTGCGTGCCCTGGCGGGCTGCCGCCTGCTGGGCGACGACAACTTGGTGGAGGAGGGACACATTGGCCCGGGCGTCAAAGACGCTGGCGGGCAGGTCGACGGCGCCGGACTTGGCGCCAGACGGGGCGTAAACATCGACCCGCACGGTCGTGACGGGATCGGTCAGGTTCGGCTCGGTCATGTCGGTCAGCCCTTCTTCGCCGCGGTCCGGATGACGACAAGGCCGCCCTTGGGCCCGGGCACCGCACCCTTGATGAGGATGAGATGGCGCTCGGCGTCCACGGCGTGGACCGTCAGGTTCTGGATGGTTTTGCGGTCGACTCCCATGCGTCCGGCCATGCGCAAACCCTTGAAGATGCGAGAGGGGGTCGAACACTCGCCGATCGAACCGGGGGAACGGTGCTTGCGGTGGACGCCGTGGCCGGCGCCGAGGCCGGCGAAACCATGGCGCTTCATGACGCCCGCCGTGCCCTTGCCCTTGGTGACGCCGATGACGTCCACGGCCTCGGCGGCGCCGAAGACCTCAGCCGTGATCTCCTGGCCGAGCGTGTATTCGGAGGCGTCTGCCGTCCGAATCTCCAGCAGGTGGCGCCGTGGCGCCGTCCCCGCCTTGTCAAAGTGCCCCGCGGCCGGCATTGTGACCGCCTTGGCCTTGATGGCGCCGAAGCCGAGCTGGACGGCCGAATAGCCGTCGGTCTGAGGCGTCCGGACCTGGGTGACGACGCAGGGGCCGGCCTGCACGACCGTGACCGGCACGACGCGGTTGTTCTCATCCCACACCTGGGTCATGCCGAGCTTGGAGCCCAAGATGCCCTTGACTTTGCGTTCGTTGTTCATCGCTGGCCTTACGGGAGCTTGATTTCGATGTCGACGCCGGCCGGCAGGTCGAGGCGCATGAGCGAGTCCACGGTCTTCGGCGTCGGGTCTAATATGTCGATAAGACGTTTGTGGGTGCGCATCTCAAAGTGCTCGCGGGAGTCTTTGTACTTGTGCGGAGACCTAATAACACAATAAACATTCTTCTCGGTCGGCAGCGGCACAGGCCCGGCCACCTTGGCGCCAGTACGCGTCACCGTGTCGACAATCTTACGCGCCGAGCTGTCGATGACCTCGTGGTCGTAGGCCCGCAGCCTGATGCGAATCTTTTGACTCGCCACGGGAATTCCTTCCTGCCTCGTCCGGTCGCCCGGCTCTCGCTGTCGGGATTCGCAGTGAATCCCCTAGTCACTTGGCCCCACGCTGATGGGCGTGTCCCTGCTTGAGACCGCAAAAAAGCGCCGCTTCCAAACTGTGGAACCAGAACCTCAGGGCCTGGGCCGGCGATCCCCGCCGCCGTCAGAGTTGCTGGCTTGACCAGCAGCACGACACGGCAAAACTCACCGGAGCAACCATGCAATCCTGCCATGGCCGGCCCCTCCAAGGCAAATCCCCAGCGGGCCAGCGGGCATTCTACCCTACTTCAGCCACCTTGCCTTCAAACCCGCCAGACATGCGGCGGGCGGCCCGACGGCGGCGAAGCCGCTTGACGACGAGGGGATCAGCCGCCCAGGCGGCCGGTTCGTCAAGAAGCCGGTTGAGGACGTCATAGTAACGCGTCGGAGAGCAGCCGAAACGTTCCCGGATGGCCTGCTCCTTGACGATGGGGTCCCGCCAGGGCTGACGCTCCAAATCGAGCATGGCGCGCTCTACGGCGGTCAACTCGAAGGCGGTCACAGCCCCATCATAAGGTGGGAGATGACATCTGTGTGATTCGAGGTCCCCATGCCTGACAGTCCCTGCCCGCCTGCCCCGGAGTCGGCCCCGACCGCCGCTCCCCCGCCCGCGCCGGCTGGCGCTGCGCCCGCCGTCATAGCCGTTCCCGCCGCTGGCGCTGTCCCCGCCGCGCCGGCCTCTGCCTCAAGCTCCGACTCCGCGCCGGCGGCAAGCCCGGACCGCCGCCTCAGCCTCGAACTCGACCTCGGCGACCGTCCGAACGCCAAGGCGGAAAACCTGCGCGGCTACCTGGCCGGGCTGGGGGTGTCGGTCCTCGACTGGCACGAGGGACCCGGCGACACGGCCGCCGCGGCGGACGAAGCGCCGGCTGCGGTTCCGCGCTTGGCCATCCGCGCGACCAGCCGCCCCGGCGGCGCCATCCCCGGCCTATTCGGCCGCCGCGGCGTAGAGGTCGCCAACGAGGGAGACGCCCCTGTCTTCGACGTCGTCATCGCCGGCCTTGGCCCCGCTTTCGTCGGCGTCGCCCTCCTCGGCGCGCCCGTGCCCCAACTCGGCCCTGGCCAATCGGCGCCATTCCTCTTCGACCGGCCGCCGGGGAGGGGAGACCGCCTCGTTTTCCGGGTCAGCGCCCGCGACGCGCAGAACAGGCTATTCGCGGCCGACCTCGCCTGGGGACGGCGGACGGCGTAGACTCGGGCCTCCGGCCAGGCTCGGCCGCAGTCAAGCAGCCGGGCAAGCCAAACCCGGTAGAAATTCGACAGCGCGGCTTCCACACCGACGTGCGGCTGTGTGGCGGGCTTGCCCGCACTGGAAGGACGGACATGCTCCCACTCGTCGGCCAGGTCCGCGATTACGCTTGGGGTTCGCGAACGGCCATCCCGGAGATTCTCGGCACCGATCCGACGGGCGAACCGCAGGCCGAATATTGGCTCGGCGCCCACCCCTTGGCCCCTTCCCTGGCCGACGGCGTGGCTCTCGACAAACTGCTTGACCAGCACCCCGAGTTGGTGGGCAAGAACTGCCGGCGGCTCTTCGGAAATCGCTTCCCCGTCCTCATGAAGCTTTTGGCCGCTGAAAAGCCATTGTCTCTTCAGGCTCACCCCGACCGCGAACAGGCCCGGGAAGGCTTCGCCCGGGAAGAAGCGGCTGGGATCGCCTACGACGACCCGGCCCGGACCTATAAAGACGATTGGCCGAAACCTGAACTCCTGATCGCTTTGACGCCGTTCGACGGCCTCTGCGGCTTCCGCGAACCAGCCGCGACCGTCCGGCTGTTCGAGCGTCTCGGCGGCCCCGCCGAGCTCGACGGGGTCATCGGCCCTTTGTCCAAACGCAAGGGCCAGGCGGCCCTGGCAGAGGTCTTCCTCGACATCCTCTCCCTAGAAGACGCCCACCTCGTCGGCCGCGTCGTGCAATCGGCCCGCGCCCACCTGGCCGATCCGTACGAGCTAGGCGACTTCGCCCGGACCGCCGTCGAGCTAGCCGCCCACTATCCTTCCGACCCCGGCATTTTGGCTGCCCTCCTCCTCAACCGCATCCATCTTGAAGCGGGCGAGGGGATGTTTTTGCCGCCGCGCACCCTCCACTCCTACCTCCACGGCGTAGGCGTCGAAGTGATGGCCTCGTCCGACAACGTGCTGCGCGGCGGCCTGACGAAAAAGCACATCGACGTGGACGAACTCATCCATGTCGTGGACTTCTCCCCCTCCCCCATCGCCCCCGTGGCGACCGAGGAAGACGGCGGTTTCACCCGCTACGTGACACCGGCCAGGGAGTTCACAGCCTGGCGCGGCGAACTCAGCCGCCACCCCATCCGGTTTCCCGACACCAGAGCCTGCCGGCTGGCGCTGGCGACCGACGGCGAGGCGGTGCTGCGCAGCGGCGACGAGACACTCGACCTCGGTGTCGGAGAAGCCGCCCTCCTGGCTTACGGAGAAGAGGTCACCGCGACTGGGTCGGCCACTTTGCACGTCAGCGCGCCAGGTCTGTAGCGGGCGGCCTTTTGACAGTTCCGCTTCGCACCGGCGAAGATCATGGACCAGCTGGGCGGCACGGCCCCGCTTAAGCGGCTTTAACAAAATGGTGATTTTTCTCACATTTACCCAGGCAAACAGCGCGGCCGACCGCCTCGCATTTCTCACATCAGACCATCAGCGTCGTAAATAGAATTGCCTGCCGAACACGTCTTCGAGCGCTCTTCTAAGCGTCAGGCGGGCTCATTCCGAAGAAGTTTCAACTCGGCTTGCCAGTCACTGAAACATCTTCACTGAATGGCTCCACATTGTTCTTAGCCACGATTAGTTGGCCAATTCAGACGTCTCTCCTGAGCTACCCTCACGGCATGACACCCAACGAGAGCGCCGCCGCTGTCGATTCAATTGACAGGGAGATCATCGAACTCCTCTTGCGGGACGGTCGGCTTTCCAACCGCGCCGTCGCTGACGCCGTCAGCATCGCGGAATCAACCTGCCACGCCCGGTTGCGTAACCTCATAGAACAAGGTGTCATCAAAAGTTTCCACGCCTGCGTCGACTTGGCCGCCCTGGGCCGGCCCATCCAGGCGGTCGTCTTCGTCCGAGTCCGGCCCCAGCACCGAGGACAGGTCGTCGACGAAGCCCGCCGATTGGTGGGCGCCGACGGCGTCTTGGACATCATTATCGTGACCGGACCCTACGATCTTCTCGTCCGCGTCGCCGTGGCCAGTCCCGCCGCCTTGCAAAACTTTGTCTTCCAAGAACTCGACGCCAGCCCGGCCATCGTGGCGACGGAAACCCATGTCATGACGGACAACTATCTGGGGTCGATGATGTCCCCCGCGGCGCCACGGTCACGCCGCCTTCCCAGCTGACGCAAGGGCGTAGGCGGGAACTGCCCACGGTCACGGACGGGGCAGAACCGGGACGAGGAATACGGCCTGTGCGCGAGGGAACTGCCCGGGCAATGCGGCTGGAGCTTGTTAAGCAAGTTGAAACGGCGCGCGAGGGAACTGCCAGCGGTCGCGGGACAGGGTCTGGACGGCAGAGTACGCACGGGTCGGCCGGCGGGAATTGCCCGCGCTCACGGAACGGGGGCGAGAGGCGGGCCGAGGTCTAGTCCCATCTCGGGGGGACTGCCCGCGCTCATGGGGCGGGGCCCGGCGGCCGCCAGGGCATAGGCCGATCATGCCGGCGCCAGTTTCCTTGGCTGGAGCGGGGCCCGGCGGCCGCCAGGGCATAACTCCAGGGGAACGTTTGCGCGCATCCGAACGGCCTCGGCGGCACGAGAGGCAGGGACAGCCGCCAGACGGCGGAGGTTCCAGAAGTCGCCTTGTCCTCCCCAACGGCCTCGGCGGCGCCAGGGCGGAGGACAGCCGCAGCGCCCGAACCGCCCTCCCTCAAGTTGGTGCGGCGACGGCCGCCCTATAGACTTCCCCAACGGAGCCTTGAAGAGGCGATTCTCCGTCCGCTTAGTGAAAGTAGTGAGTCATGCGCAAAGCGCTGGCCGGTTTGACAGCTGGTTTCCTGTTGGCCTTTGGCTTGGTCGTTCCCTTGACATCGCAGACCGCCCAGGCGGCAGAACCGCCCGACCAGTTCTGCGTCAGCTACGCGACGGAGATGGAGAACGTCGAGCAGCTCCAAGCCGACCTCGAAGCTTTGCAAGCCTCCCCCGTCACCGGCGCGACGTTGACCGCGATGGCGAACCTTTTGGGACAAATCATCGAGGCCTTCCAGCGGGTCTACGACGCCGGCGCCCCGGCTTCAGTCGCCCCAGAAATGACCTCTTTCATTGACTTGTTCACGCGTCTGCGCCAAGCCGTCATCGACGTGGACATCGACGCGATCGCGGACTTGCAGCCCGAAGTCGAAGGCGACGCTTTGAAACAACGCCTGGACAACCTCGACCAGGCAGCCCAAGAATATTGCGCTGCCCCAGAGGCGAGCGCCAGCCCCACCGCCGACCCCACAGCCAGCCCGTCTAGCGACCCCACAGCCAGCCCCACCGCCGACCCCACGCCCATCCCGTCGGCCTCGGCCAGCGCCACGCCAAGCGCCGACCCCACCACAGCGCCGGCCACCAGCGAGGCGGCTGCGCCGACCGCGACCGCCACCTCGTCCATGCGGCAGAGCCCCTACTGCACAGCTTTCGTCTCGGCCGGCGCCCAACTGGGCGGCATGTCGACTTCGATCAACGACATCGGCCAGGCCCAAGCGACTCTCACCAAGGTCATCCCCTTGCTTCAGCAGCTCGCCGCCGCCAGCCCGCCGCCCGAGGTCTCCCCTTCCCTCAACCAACTCCTCGATCTCTTCACCCGCGTCAAGTCCGCCCTCGACACAGGCAACCTCAGCGCCGTTGTGAGCATGCAAGGCGAGATTGAGGCGGCCAGCTCGAAGATCACCGCGCTGCAAAATGCTTCGCTCAGCCACTGCAATATTTCGTCCGCTGATCTTGCCACCTTGGCCAACACGGGCAGCGTGCCTCTGACAGCCTCCTTGGGCGTCATCGGCCTCGTCGCCCTCGGTTTGGCCGGCCTCAGCGGCATGGCTGCCAGCCGCTCCCGCCGCCATTCCGCCTGACCCTACGCGGGGCGGTCCTAAACTTTCTTAAGGCTTGGCCGTCGGCCAGGAGCTGCGGCTCCGGCCGTCGGCCAAGCTGGTTTCTAGCAGGACCGTTGTGAATACGTCCTTGACTCCGCTTCGCCGCACGACGACGTTTGAAGTGGGATTCTATACGGCAACCCGGCTGCTTTGGCGCTGTCTTGCCCAGCCAACGCGCCTCCGGGCAAAGCCTCTCGCGGACCTGCAGGTTCTTCGTCGCGCCGTGGAGGAAAACCCCGTCTCACCTGGCGAAGTCCACCGCCAAGACGCTCTGGCGGCCCGGACAAACCGCCTTCTCTAAATTAATTACGCGAACCAGATTTCCCTGAGGCTGCCGCGACGCCATATACTCCGGACCCAGAAGCGGTGCCTCGGCTCATTTCCTCCGCACCGCCGCCGCCTCAGTGAAAGTGTGCCCTCCCATGCGTCAGCCTTTCGTCACCGCCGGTCGAATCACCTTGTCAGCTCTGGCCGGCTGCCTCATCGCCGCTGGTCTGGCGATCGGCAACCTGACCGCCACCGCCGGACCAGACTCAACGCCTACCGTCATCGGCTCGGTCCTGCCGCTGGCGCTGGACGAGTGGGGCGGCCCGGCCGGTTGGGCCGAGCAGAACGCCAACCTATTGACGTCCGAAGGCTACGATCCGGAAACCGTCGGCGCAGCCGCAGACCAGCCCGCGGTGACAGCTGATCCGGCGACGGGAAAGGTCAGCGTCGGCAATAACTGCGCCGAGGCCACGACTGTCCACTACGCCCTCGGCGACGCCGTCGGCCAATTGAGCGTCAGCATCGACAACGCCCACTTCGACCTTGCCGATGTTTCTGCCATCACGGTGAATCAGGAGCAAGCCGTCGCTTTGCTGCCTAAAATCTTGCTCCACGTCGAAGTTGTCGACTTGACGGAGCGCGACTACTGGATCGACTTCACAGATGGCACAGCCACACCCGTCGGCAAGCCGAGCAGCATCGTCGACCCTCAAGTCCAAACAATGGTCACCGCCAGCCTGGAAGCTCTCCAAGAGCCGCTGCGCTTGGAGGTCGCCCAGCGCCTCCAGGCGGTTATCGAGGGGGCACTAGCCGAAATCACGCTGTCGGCCAGCCAAGACATCGCAATCCCCTATTCTTTCGGCGTCGCCTTCGGCTCCGACGGGATCAGCACCGGCGACACGGCAACCGTCGACCTGGCCTCGGTCATCGCGGAATCCTGGCTGGGGCAGTTGAGCGGGACAACGGTCCTCGACCAGCCGGCCGAAACCATCTCCTGGCGGGATTTCGTGCCAGCCGACGTGGTCGCAGCTGTCACTGACACCCCGGCCGAGTCTTGGCTTGACGCCAACATAGACATCGCCGCCTTGGCTTGGGACAAGGTTCGCGCCGAGATCGTCAACCTCGTAGACAATGGGGTCGAATCAGCGGCAGCCGAGTTTGTCGCAG
>JAIRXC010000121.1 GCA_031268515.1 Propionibacteriaceae bacterium | reverse complement strand
CTCCCGGCCGACGGTTCCCCGGGACGTCGAGAGGCCGGAGGGCCGGAGGGCCGGAGGGCCGGGCCTCTCTGGCGCCACGCCGAGGCTCAGCGGCCCGATTTTGACTTGGCCGCCGGTGTTCCTGGGCGACAACCCGGCGGACCTCTTCCACATCCATCCCGGCCAAGAGGGCCAGTTCCCGGACGTAACCGTCGACCAGTGAGCGGTCCCGGATCGAACGCATGATCCCGGCCGCCGCCCGGACCGCTTCGAGTCGGGCGTCAACCCGGTCGAGGTCGAACTGGCTGACGATATTGCGCATGACGAAGCGATAGAGCGGCTCGCGCCGGCCGATGAGTTCGCGCAGAGCCTCGTCGCCGCCCTGAAGCCGCAAATCGCAAGGGTCGAGGCCGCCTGGCTCCACCGCCACGTAGGTCTGGGCCGCGAAGTGGGCGTCGCCGGAGAAGACCTTAAGGGCCGCCTTCTGGCCGGCGGCGTCGCCGTCAAAGGTGAAAACGACCTCGCCGTGAAAAGCGTCGCCGCCCATGAGGCGCTGGACAAGGCGGGCATGATCGTCGCCGAAGGCCGTCCCACAAGCGGCTACGGCCGTGTCGAGGCCAGCCGCGTGGCAGGCCATGACATCTGTGTAGCCCTCGACGATGACGGCTTGGGACTTCTTGCCGATGGGGACTCGGGCCAGGTCGAGGCCGTAGAGGACCTGGGATTTCTTGTAAACAAAAGTCTCGGGGGTGTTGACGTACTTAGCCGGCAACCGGTCATCCTCGAAAAGCCGACGGCCGCCGAAGCCCAGCGTGGCCCGGCCGGCGTCCCGGATCGGCCAGATCAGCCGGCTCTGGAAGAAATCCCAGCCGCCGCGGCGGGCCAAGCCGGCGGCGACAAGCTCGTCCTCGCCATAGCCGAGGCCGCGCAGGTGATGGACTAAGGCGCGGCCCTGGCGGGGGGCGAAACCGAGGCCGAAACGCTCGGCGGCCTGCTGGTCGAAGCCGCGGTCGATCAGGAAGCGCCTGGCTTGGGCCGCCTCTTCGCCACGGAGGGCGGCGGCGAAAAACTCAGCCGCCGCGGCGTTGGCCGCAAGCAGGCGGACGCGCGCGCCGGCTGGCGGCGCGCCGGCAGACTCCTCGGCGTAACGCAGCTGGACGCCGTATTTAGCGGCCAGAAACTCGACCGCTTCCGGGAATGACAGATTGTCAATCTGCTCGACGAAGCGGACCGCGTCGCCGCCGGCGCCGCAGCCGAAACAGTAGTAAAGGCCGCGGGACGGCGTGACCTGGAAACTCGGCGTCTTCTCGTCGTGGAACGGGCACAACCCTTTGAGAGCGCCGGCTCCGGCCCGCCGCAGCGTCACATGGCTCGACACGACATCGTCGATCCGCGCCCGCCGCCTCACCTCCTCGATGTCTTCGGGGAGGATGCGGCCGGCCATGGGCCGAGTGTACTGGCGGGCGCCGTCCTCGGAAGCCGCGCGGGGAAGCGGCTGACGATGAGAAGAGGCGAGAAAACGAGGTGTGGCAAGCCAAAAGAGAGCAGCGAGAGGATCGCCGGACCCCGTAGCTTCTTCAAAGTCGCAGCGGGCCTAAGGTCCTAGCCGTCCCCGGGCGCCGTCGTAGGCCGCGTCGTCTCGCGCTCTCAGCGGACCCGAAAGACCGCTGCCGCCAAGCTATCTAGGCAAACCGTAGGCCGCGGCGGTTTGCGATCTCAGCGGACCCGAGATCACAAGGTCCAACGGATCGGAGCCGCCCCTTGCTCGGCCAGAAGGGCGTTGGCGCGGGAATACGGCTTGGAGCCGAAGAAACCCGAGCGCGCGGACAAGGGCGAAGGGTGAGCGCTGGCGATGACCGGGACGGCCCCCAGGTGGGGGGCGAGGTTCTGGGCGTCCCGGCCCCACAAAATGGCGACGAGGGGGCCGCCGCGGCGGACGAGGGCCTCGATGGCAGTCTGCGTGACCTTCTCCCAGCCCTTGCCGCGGTGGGAGCCGGGTTGGCCGGGTTGGACAGTCAGGACTCGGTTGAGCAAGAGGACGCCCTGGTCGAACCAGAAGCTGAGGTCGCCGTCGGGCGGCGGCGGACAGCCGAGGTCATCCGACAGCTCCTGGTACATATTGCGCAGCGAAGCGGGCAGCGGCCGGACGCCGGGGGCGACGGAGAAAGACAAGCCGACCGGGTGGCCGGGAGTGGGATAGGGGTCCTGGCCGACGAGGAGGACCTTGACCTCGGCCAAGGGACGGGTCAAAGCGCGCAGGATCTGGTGGCCGGCTGGAAGGTAGCCGCGGCCGGCCGCCAACTCGGAGCGTAGGAAAGCGCCGACGGAGTGGACGGTGTCTTCGACGGGGGCGAGGGCCTCAGCCCAATCCGGGGCGATCAGTTCAGCAAGGGGCGCCATGGAAACCAGCTTAGAGGCCACGCTGCAACGAAGGGGCGGCCGAGCGGGCGGCCGAAGACACGCCGCACGACAAGTCGGCAGGCCGGCTGTCAGCCCCTGGCCTCAGGCGGCGGCGCCAAGGGGCGGGGCGACCGGTTGCCCGGCCCCGAAGTAGACCTTGTGCCAGGTCAAAAAGGCATAGACGGTCCAGATTTGACGGCTGTTGTCGGCTCGGCCCTCGACGTGGCGGCGCAGCAGCCGGCGCAAGATGGCGACATCGAAGAAATGCTCGGCGGCCGGAGAGCTGAAAGCGTCCAAGACCTGGCTGGCCCACTGCGGTTGGCGCAGCCAGAGCCGGATCGGCACTGGGAAGCCCAGCTTTTTCTTTGTCGACCATTTCGGCGGCAGCTTGCGGGCGGCGGCCAAGCGGAGGGCGTATTTCGTGGTCTCGTCCGTGACGCGGTAGCGGGTCGGCAGGCGGCTGGCTGTCGCCATGACCTCTTTGTCGAGGAAAGGCGGCCGCAGCTCCAGGGAATTAGCCATGCTCATCTTGTCGGATTTGAGCAAGATGTCACCGACCAGCCAGGCGTTGATGTCGACGATCTGCATGGCGGTGACGGAGTCCAAGCCGGCGGCCTGGTCGTACCAAGGTTTGACGATGGCGGCCGGCGGCGGGGCCCCAGCCGGGCGGCGGAGGAGGCGGCGGCGTTCCGCCAAAGTGAAAATGTTGGCGTTGCCGATGAAACGTTCTTCCAAGGGTTGGCCCCGGCGGACCAAGAAGTTACGTCCGCGCATGGGCGGCAAGCAGCCGGCCAGCCGGCCGACCAGCCGGCGCAACGGCAGCGGCAGCCGCTCGTAGGCTTGGGCGTCGAGCGGCTCGTGGTAGATGACGTAGCCGCCGAAAAGTTCGTCGGCTCCCTCGCCGGAGAGGACGACCTTGACTTGGCGGGCGGCTTCGCGGGCCACGAAATAAAGGGCGACGGCGGAGGCGTCGGCCAGCGGCTCGTCCATGTGCCATTGGACCCGCGGAAACGCTCCCCAAAACTCCTCGGCCGTGATGAGCTTGGAAAAGTTCTTGACCGGGATGAGGTCGCTTAGCTCACGCGCGTAATCGGTTTCGTCGTAATGTGGGCCGTTGTCGAAACCAACGGTGAAAGTTTTGTCGACATGGGCGCGGCAGGCGATGTAGGAGGAGTCGACGCCGCTGGACAAGAACGAACCGACCTCGACGTCAGAAATTTTGTGGGCCTCGACGGAATCGCCCATGGCCTGGTCGACGGCCTCGACCCAATCTTCCAGACTGGGGCCTTCTTCGGGGTTGAACGAGGCCTGCCAATAGCGGCCGACCACGGGAGCGTCAAAACCGGGCCGCCAGCGGAACCAATGGCCAGGGTTGAGTTTGAAAACGCCCTCGAAGAAAGTTTCGGGGCCGGGCGAATACTGAAATGAGAGGTAGCTTTCCAAAGCCCGTTCGTTGAGGCGCTTGTCGAAGCGGGGGTGGGCCAGCAAGGCCTTGATCTCTGAGGCGAAGAGGAAGGCTCCGCCCATGACGGCGTAATAAAATGGTTTGACGCCAAAGAAATCACGGGCCCCGAACAATTCTCCCGTGGTCCGGTTGTAGATGACGAAAGCGAACATCCCACGCAGCCGGTCGAACATCCGCTCGCCCCACTCTTCGTAGCCGTGCAGAAGGACCTCGGAATCCGATCGCGTCGAGAACACGTGGCCCGCCGCCGTCAACTCTTCGCGCAGTGGCCGGTAATTGTAGATTTCGCCGTTGAAGACGAGGACGAGGTTGCCGTCCTCGTTCGCCATGGGTTGGCGGCCGCCTTCCAGGTCGATGATGGACAGGCGCCGGAAACCGAGGGCGCAGCCGGCGTCGGCGTCGATGAAATACGATTCGTCATCCGGCCCGCGGTGGCGGATCTGGTCCGCCATGGCCTGGATGACGGCCTCATGGCCGTAGTCAGCCTGACTGTCGAGGTAGCCGGTGAATCCGCACATGCTTAGACGCCATTCTCCTTGTCGCGCCGGTCCTCCGCCCCAAGGGCGCAGGCGGGCCGGGGACGCGTCCCCGACAACAGGCGGAGAGTCTATAGCACGGCCCTAAGACTCCGTCTGACGTTATCTCGCGCCCGGCGAACGGCGCCTTGACGGCCAGCCTCGCCGTCTGGAAGCGGCCGCCGCCAAAGCAAAGCAAACTATATTTTTGGCAGCGTCGGGAAATGAAGCGCTCCCGACTTGCCGCCCGGACGAAACCTGCGAGAATGAGGCCCGCCATGCCGTCTCAGCCTGTTTCGCCCCAACCCCGCCCCACCGTCAAATACGTCCTCATGCTGGGCGTGATGTGCGCCCTCGGAGCCATCTCGACCGACATCTACCTGCCGTCCCTGCCCGAGGTGGCAGAAGATCTCGGCACGACGGCCACGGCCGCCCAGCTGACGATGACGAGCATGCTGATCGGCGCCGCGCTCGGCCAGTTCGCCATCGGCCCGTTGTCCGACCGCTACGGCCGCCGCCGGCCTGTCCTCATCGGCGTCATCGGCCACATCGCAACGTCTTTGGCCTGCGTCTTCGCTCCTAACATCGGCCTGCTCATAGCCGTCCGAGCCCTCCAAGGCTTCTGCAACGCTTCGGCCGGCGTCGTCGCCATGGCCGTCATCCGCGACCGCTTCACCGGCCGAGCCGCGTCTCGGCTGATGTCCCGGCTGCTCCTCGTCATCGGCGTCGCGCCGCTGTTCGCGCCCACAGTAGGCGGTTTCATCGCCCAATACGTGACCTGGCGCGGCGTCTTCGCCGCCCTCGTCCTCTACGGCGCCGCCCTGTTCGCCGTCGTTTTCTTTTTCCTGCCCGAGACTTTGCCGCCGGCCCGGCGGACCGCCAATCTCCGGGAAACCTGGCGCGGCTATGCCATCTTGGCCCACGACCACCGTTTCTTGGCCCTCGCCGTCATACCTGGTCTGACGCAGGCGATCCTCATGAGCTATGTCGTCGGCTCACCCTTCGTCTTCCGGACCGGCTTCCACCTGACGGCTTTCCAGTTCTCGCTCCTCTTCGACTTCAACGGCGCCGGGCTTGTCATCGGCGCCCAGGTGTCGGCGGCGCTCGTCAAACGTTTCACCCCGGCTCAGTTGCTGCGAGCCTGCGTCATCGTCCTCGCGGTTTTGACAGGTTGGCTTTTCACCGTCGGCGCCAGCGGCCTAGGCGGCCTCGTCCTTCTCATCGCCTCGCTCTTCGCCGTCGTCTTCTTCATCAACTTCTGCCCGCCCAATGCCTCTGCCCTCGCCATGGCCCGCCACGGCGACCGGGCGGGCACGGCGGCGGCCTTCATCGGCTTCCTGCAAGCCGGGTTGGGCGGGTCGATCAGTTCCGGCGCCGGCCTTCTGGGCCAAGACGCCCCGGCCATGTCCGGCGTCATGTTCGCCGCCGCCATCTTGGCTGTCGTCTGCTTGGCTGTCGGCACGCCGATCTTCCGCCCCGGCGGGACCCGCAAACTCGACTCGCCCGGCTCGGATTGAAATCGGATTGAAAGAAGCCGTCCGGCAAGCAGGGCGCGCCAGCCTTCAGCCGTCAGAGCCGCAACTGTCAGGAAACGCCTCTTCAGCCGGCCGCTGGCGCCGCCTCAGAGAGCGTCGTTTCAGAGAGCGTCGTTGGCGATACGGTCGAGGGCGGCTTCCCAGTGGGCCCGCACCTGCGGCACGTCGATCTCGGCGCCGCGGTGGTCGTGGACGATCTCCAGGCGAGTCGATGTGTCGTCGATTTTCTCGAACCGGACGTCCACCCACGTCCTAGGGGCGTCATCGCGGGCATGCCAGGAGAAACGGATTTCCTCCATTGGGTGGTACGAACGGGTCATGCCAAAGGTGCCGTCCGCGGCTTGCCACCTGTCTCCCTTGTCGCCCAGCGCTCCTCCGTCGCCGAGAAGGGCGGCCTGTCCGGCGGGCGTCAACAAGGCGGCCCACACTTGCTTGATTGGATGGGACACCACGCGCGTCACGACAGTGGTGTCCTGGGTGTTCTCTTCAACGAGCAGCTCCGACATCTATTGACCTCTCGTTCTCACCGGTCCAAGGCTCCGGTGTGGTGGGGCCGGACCACAGCGTCCAGCTTGCCTTCACCTTAGCTCGGGAGGGCAGCCGGCCGGAAGGGCCGCCCATCAAGAAAACGCAGCGCCTGGCTTCCTCTCTGTCCAGACCGTGTTTGCCCCCGGCCGGATGCGGCCTGAGAGGCGGTACGGCTCCGGCGGCGCGATGGCGAAAGTCTTCTCCTTCCGGACGCAGTGAGACCGCGTAGGAGAGGTTGGCGGCAACTGAGTCGGCGGCCTACCCCACGGGACGCGGCATAAGTGTCCACGCCGGCTGAGACGCACCAGGGTCAGAGGGCTGCCCCGCAGGACGCGGCATAAAGATCAAAATCCCACGCTTCAAGCCACGCCTGCCTACGGCTGGACACGACTTCATCCAGGCCCATTGATTGAGACAGGGTTTGCCGCCACGTCTGCCCACGGTTGGACACGCCGGCCGGCTGAGACTGTCGGGTCGCCGGCCAGCCAGAAGCGCCAGGGCCGCTCGACGGCCCGGCGGATGCCGATCCGGGGACCGGCTGAGACGGCGCCGACAGGGCCGGCCGGCCCTCGCAACCAGACTCGCTCCGAGCCCAGTTCCTCCCCGCAGTCGCCAACGTCCACGGCGAGCGTCCGGCCGACGCAGCCTGGGCCACGGGCCCAAGCCGCCGGCGCCACGCCAGGGCGGCGGCGGGCGGCCAGTTCTTGGCCCGCGACCACCTCGCCCGCCCGGATGAGCACGGCGGCCGCGGCCCCGTCCTGTTCGCAGACAAGGTTGAGGGCTCGGTGAAGGCCGTAGGAGATGTAGACGTAGAGCCGTCCCGGCGGCCCGAACATGGCGGCGTTGCGGGCGGTCGGCCCGCGCCAGGCGTGAGAGGCCGGATCGTCAGCCCCGCGGTAGGCCTCGACTTCCGTCAGGCGCAGTTCGACCGCGCCCGCGGGTCCGGCCACGGTCAAACGGCAGCCGAGCAGTCCGGGCGCGACAAGGTCGGCCCTTTGGCGAAGATCGACTGGCCAGCTCGTTGCCATAGGGGCATTCTCCCCGAAACAGGACGGCCATTGGCAACGGGCCGCCGAGACCAGCCGCAGCAGGCCTTCTCCCTGACACCAAGGTCAGCCAACCGTAGGCTTTCTCCGAAGCCCAAAGCCAGCCAACCGTAGGCGTCGAAGCAGGGCGACGGCCCCGGACAGCCATTATCCTGGAGGGGTGTTTCACCGCCCACGCCGTTTTCTTAGCAACGTTGCCGTTGCTTTGGCGTTGGCCATTTCCGTGCCTGGCTTGGCCGCCTGCGCCGACGGCCAGGCCAACCCGGCCGCCCCGGCCTCCGTCAGCGCCTCGGCCACGCCATCCCCAGACGCCGACCTCAACCAGCCCGGCCAGGCCGCCGCCGCCATTGAGGCGCTTATCGCCGCCGCCGGCAGCGCCCACGCCATCAAGGCCGAGCTCGACGCCACGACCGCCAGCTTGTCCGTCGTCATCGGCCAGGACGCCGTCACCTGGCAGTGGCGCGACGGGACGGCCACGCGGGTCGAGTCCGACACGGCCTACGTCGGCCAGGCCATCTTCGACCCCCGGGATTTCAACCTCCGGTCCCTAGGCGACTTGTTTAGGCGGGCGGCCCAGGTGGCGGGGGCCAGCCAGCGCCAGCGCCTCCACATCGTGGAATACGCCGATGGTCACGTCTACATGACCGTGACGACC
Organism: Propionibacteriaceae bacterium; assembly: GCA_031268515.1. GTDB lineage: Bacteria > Actinomycetota > Actinomycetes > Propionibacteriales > Propionibacteriaceae > WQYJ01. The sequence goes on along the minus strand of JAIRXC010000121.1, from coordinate 12,861 downwards.
AATCCGGAGTCGGCCCCAGTTTTCTTCCTCCCCGACGGCAGCCTTGTCAAGACGCTCGACTTCCAAAGCGCCTCAGGCATCGCCCAAGGCTTGGCCGAGGCGGCCGCCGGCCGCTCTCACATCATCGCCGCCGGCCTAGACGCGGCCAGCGGCGGCGCCTATGTGGAAGCCCGCGGAGTCTGGGGGCAGATCGTCCGCAGCCTCCGAATGTCACAGTTGCCGCCACGCGACACCGTCCGCTCAGAGTTCACCGCCCTGGGCGAGTTCAACCCCCACGTCATCGACGCCGCCGCCATCAGCCGGGTGCTGGCGCGGCTGCCCAGCCTGACCGGCCATGCGGACGGCGCCGTGGCCTTGGCCATCGACCGCCGCGACGGCGCCGACGAGCCGGCGATGTATTTTTCCGCCGGCGGCCGGGAGCTCAAGACGACCTTGAGCGGCGTCGTCTTAAGCGGCTGACCGCCGAAGCGCCTACACTGGGCAGATCGCAAGCGGCCTCCCCCCAGACAACGCAAAGGAGATCCCAGTGGCCAACCCGGTCTTAAACGCCCAAACCTTTACCGCCGGGCAAGCGGGATTCCAGCAGCCGTACGCCGCGCCCGGTTACGGCCAGGCCCCGGGTTACGGCCAGGCCCCCGGCTATGGCCAAGCTCCCGGTTACGGCCAGGCCCCTGGTTATGCCCAGGCCCCTGGTTACGGCCAAGCCCCCGGCTACGGCCAAGCCACCGGTTACGGCCAGCCTTACCCCCAAAGCCAGCCCTACCCGGCCTACAACCCTGCTCCCGCCGACGACGAGCGCATGACCATCGACTCGGTCCTCACAAAATCAGCCATGACCATCGGCCTGCTCGTCGTCGTGGCAGCCCTCGGCTGGCTTCTTTTGCCGCTTGAGGTCCTTCTCCCGGTCTCCATCGTGGCCGGCCTCGTCGCCATCATCTGCCCGCTTGTCGTGGCTTTCCGCCGCGCCATGGGCCCAGGCTTGGCGTTCGTCTTCGCCGCTCTTGAAGGACTCATGCTGGGAGGCCTGTCGCGGCTGTTCGAATTGGTCTACCCCGGCATCGTCACCCAAGCCGTCATCGGCACCTTCGCGGCGGCCGCCGCCACCTTGGCGGCCTACCACTTCGGCAAGGTCCGCATCTCCGGCAAGATCCGCCGCGTCCTGTTCATTTCGATCATCGCCTACGCCGCCGTCGCCCTCGTCAACTTCCTCTTCGGCCTCTTCGGCATCAACCTCGGTTTCTACGCCGGCGTGACCGGCAATGTCACCACCTGGGCTTGGCTGTGGGCCGGCGTCGGCGTGGTCCTAGGCGTCGTGTCGCTGATCGACGACTTCCAGTTCATCGACAACGGCATCCGTTCCGGCGCCCCCGCTAAGCAGTCTTGGTTGGCGGCTTACGGGTTGACCGTCACGATGGTCTTCCTCTACACGCACATCCTCCGCATCCTCTCTTACATCCGCCGCTGACAACTGTCATGGCCTAACCTTGGAAGCCGCGCCAGCCGTCTAGGCGCCGTCCGAGACGGCGGCCGCCTCAGGCAGCTATCACAATTTATCTTTAAGCTTCACCCGCCGCGTCACCTTGGCTCGGCGGGTGAATTGCGCTACGGGCCGGCTGCGGCGAGCAGACGCCCGCCCTTATTCCTTGGGGGCAATCGCCCATTCATCCAGCAGCCGTACGAGGTGTTTTAAGAGGAGGGCCCGGGCGGCCGCCGTCCAAGGCAGCCGGCGCCAGCTTTCGAAGGGCGCCCAACAGGCCGCCGCCGTCGTGCCGCCGACATCCCAGAGCACCGGGCTAGTCGGCTTGGGCACTTCGGCGGCATAGATGAGCCGGAGGGCGTGGAAGTCTTCGACCACTCCACCCGGCGAAGGGCCGACCCAACGCTCGGATTGCAGGTCGATGATGCGCTGGAGCGCGACACGTTGACCGGCCTCTTCGGCCACCTCCCGGCAAACCGCCGCAGCGGCCGTTTCGCCGGGCTCGATGCCGCCGCCCGGCAGCCCCCAAAGCCCGGCGGCGGCGGTCCGGTCGGAGAACTGGGTGGCGAGGAGGCCCCGCTCGGACAAGACGATGGCATACGCCGCCAGGCGCTGATGGGACGGGTAGGCGGTCTTAGGGCGGCGGTCCGGAAAACCACCGGCAACGCCGTAGCCGGCGGCTCCGCCGGAAGACGCCGCCGCCTCGGCCAGCCCGGAAGATGGTTTCGCGGCGGCAGGGTGGGAAACCGGCTTCGCGGCTGAGTTCTGTCTTGCGCCAAAGCACGGGGTCGCCGCTGCGGGAAGGCTTGAAACCAGTGGCTCGGCGTCGGCGTTGCCTCCGGCGGGATCAGACGGCAGGGACGGGTTAGCGTGACAAGGTCCGACTTGGACGGTCACGGCGACATCGGGCAAAGCCCCGGTCGCGGACAGAAAACGGCGGATGACGAAGCCGCCGCGCCGTAGGACGACAGCGGGATCATCGCCGTGGCCGATCACGAGGTCGATCAACGAAGGCCCGCCGCCGAGGGGCACTCCGATGATCCGCATGTCCTCATTCTGGCTTACCTGGCTGTTGGCAACTCAAACCGCCGCCGGCCCGGCGGTCTTGAAAAGCTTCACGGCGGACAGGGAAAGAGCAAGGTCATGCCATAATCTCGGGGATGACCGAAACCGCGCCCGACCCTCGCCGTTGGCGGGCTTTGGCGGTTTGCTTCGTCGGCGGTTTCGTCACAATGCTAGATGTTTCGATTGTTAATGTCACATTGCCGTCGATGCAGGCGGCCCTCCGGGCCGGGGCGACCGAGCTTCAGCTCATCGTGGCGGGCTATTCCTTAGCTTTCGGCCTTGTCCTCGTGCCCGCCGGACGGGTCGGGGACGCCCGCGGCCGGCGCCGTTTGTTCATGACAGCCATGGCTGGTTTCGGTTTGACGAGTTTGCTGGCCGGGTTGGCTCAGACCGACTGGCAGCTGGCCGCCTGCCGCCTCTTCCAAGGCTGCTTCGCCGGCCTGTCGAGCCCACAGGTCTCCGGCCTGATCCAGCAGCTTTTCCGGGGACGGGAACGCAGCCGCGCCTTCGGGTTGTTCGGCGGCGTCATCGGAGTCTCAACGGCCCTCGGACCGCTTGTCGGCGGCCTGCTCTTGGCCGCCTTCGGGACTACGCACGGCTGGCGCTGGGTTTTCTTCATCAACGTGCCGATCTGCCTGGCGGTCCTCCCCTTGGCCAAACGCCTCCTGCCTGGACCGCCGGCGACAGCCGGCCGCTCCCAGCGCCTCGACCCTGTCGGCCTCGGCCTCGTCGGCTTCGGCACGATGGCCTTCATGGCGCCGTTCGTGCTGACGCCGCAAGGTGGTTTCTTCGATGACCCAGCCCGTTGGCAGTGGCTGGCCGGGGCGGCGGCGCTGCTGCCGCTGACGTATTTTTGGGAACGGTCCTACCAGCGCCGCCACGGCGCCGCAGTCCTCAACTTCGACCTGCTTGGACAATCTTCATTCCGTTTCGGGGCCGCCCTCGGAGCGGTCTACTTCGCCGGCTTCACAGCCTTGTTCCTCATCGTGTCGATGATGCTGCAATCCGGCCTTGGCTTCAGCGCCTTGACGGCCGGGCTCGTCGTCGTGCCCAACGCCATCGGCTCTGGGACCATGGCCGCCTTGTCTGGCCGCCTTGTCAGCCGTTTTGGCCGCCGCCTCGTCGTGGCGGGGCTGACGACTGCTTTAGTCGGCATGATCCTTGTCGACAGCGCCATCCGTTTCGCTCCGGCCGCCTGGCTGCCCTGGGCCGTCGCCGCCGCCATGTTCGTCTCTGGCCTCGGCAACGGCTGCATCATCTCCCCCAACCAGGTGTTGACCTTCGAAGCGGTGCCGCCGGCGCTCGGCGGGGTGGCCGGCGCGGTCCTCCAGGTCGGACAGCGAGTCGGGGCGGCGGTCGGCACGGCGGTCGTCCTCTCCATCTATTTCACGACCTTCGCCAGCCAAACCTCTAAAATCGGCGCCGGCCCAGCCTCTGAACGAGCCGCCAGCGCGGGCCTGCTCGTCTCGGCTGGCATCATCGCCGCCGCTCTCGTCATCGCCGTTTTCGACGCCCGCCGCCGTAGGGCCCAGGCAGCAGTCGCCTGAGAAGATGATGTTTGCCCAGCCGGCGCCAGCTTCAAAGCCGGCAAGGCCGGACGCCCCCGTTCCGGCGGCATTCTGGCCTCGGCGAAAGGGACGGCCAAGAGTTGTCCACAGCCGCGTCGCTGGCGGACGGTTTTCGGCGTGTCGTCCACACCTTGGCCCCCACGGCTCTGCGAGAGTCGTTTTTGTCGCAGCCGCCGCCGAGAATCAGTTCATGGCATACGACACGTCCTTGCCGGATCCGACCATCGATCCGCGCTTGCGCTGCTTCGGCGGCGCCGACCCGCTTTATCAGGCCTATCACGACTGGGAATGGGGCACGCCGGTCCACGGTGACACGGCTTTGTTCGAGCGTCTCAGTTTGGAGGTCTTCGCCGCCGGGCTGAGCTGGTTCACCGTCCTCCGCAAACGCGAGGCCTTCCGATCGGCTTTCGACGGTTTCAACCCATCGGCAATCGCCTCCTACGGGGCTGCCGACGTCGACCGTCTGCTTGCGGACAAGGAGCTTGTCCGCAACCGCCGCAAGATCGAGGCGACAATCGCGAACGCCCGCTGGCTGACTGGCTTCCAAGCCGCCGGCGGCTCGCTGGACGCGTTGGTCTGGGGCTTCGCTCCGAACCGGCCCCAGCCACCGCGGAGTTTCGCCGCCGTCCCGTCCCGCAGCCCGGAGTCCGAGGCTTTGGCTCAGGAGCTGAAACGGCTTGGCTGGCGTTGGATCGGCCCCGTCATCGCCTACGCGACGATGCAAGCCTGCGGCATCGTCAACGACCATTTGGAACGCTGCCCCCGCTCTCAGGGGTGTGCCCGACATCCTGACGCGTCGCCGACGGGGTGTTGAATGCTGTCCCCACTCTCAGGGGTGTGCCAGGACCGCTGAAACTCTCGCCCGCGTCTCAGACGATCTTGACCCGCTCCCAGGCACATGACGGGACCGCCCGCAAACGGCCCGGCTCCTGGACCAGCTTCGGACCCGCTCCCAGGCACGTGACGGGACCGCTCCGAATGCGCCGGGCCAGTCGTCTTTGGTTTATCCGCTCCCAGAGATGTGACAGGGCCGCAGCCGTATTAGACAACGCGTAATGGACGGCGCCGCGCCTAAAGGGAATGGATTTTTAACAATGCCATTTCAGGTTGGCACCGCCGCGTCAGGCGCCGCCGGGCGCTGTCGCCATTCCCAAGGGAATGGCACGATCTCGCACGCGGCGGCGCCGAACGCCGATCAGGCCTCGAAAAAGTGAATGGAACTGAGGTCGGTCGGATGTTGGGCTCCGGTCCCGTCGGGGTGGCCGATGATGACAGCGATCGTCATCTCGTAACCCCAAGGAAAATCAAGTTTCCGACTGAGCCGTTCACCGGCGTCCGACTTGTTGTCCCGGAAGGCTTGGGTGGCGAAACCGCAGACGCAGCTGCCCAGGCCGAGGCTCGTGGCCGCCAGGCACATGTTTTCGACCAGGAGGCCGGCGTCGAGATCAGACGATGTGTAGTCATGGGTGTTCTTCGTCGCCACGATGATGAGGGCGGGGGCGTTGTAGAAGAGGTTGCGGACCCGCTTCTCGCAATCTTCGGCCACGGCTTTTTCATGGCGGGCGATGAGGTTGAGAGCCGTCATGCTGATGTCGGCGATGAGGTCCGGATCGGTCACAACGGCCACGTGCCACGGCTCGTTGCCGCGCGAACTGGGCGCTTGGACGCCGGCTCGGGCAATCGCTTCAAGGTCGGCCCGAGCGACCGGTTCTGCGGTGTAGCTCCGGCACGAATAGCGGGCGGCGATGGCATCAAGGACTGGATTCATTGGTCTCTTTCTCTGGAGGAATCGAGACTATTGAAGCAGGGACCAGGCGGCGGCGCCTCCTTTGCCGTTCCGGACCGGCTGCGCGGCCACCGTCAGTCCGACAACATCCATAAGGCGAAGACCGGCGTTCTGGCCACCTTGCGGACAGGAGGGATTTTGGCAAACCGGCGCGGAAATCAGCAAAGCCGGGCGAAGACCGGGCGGCATGGCGCCTTGGGCGAGCCGTGGACTCGGCGCTTAGGAGCGTCCCCGCCCTCAGGGAAGGCCTGTCAGCCGCTGCCTGGAAATGCTCACGCGGCATGGGCCGAAGGAAAATCAGCGGAACCCCCAGGAAGCCGACGGCAACGCCGCCTAAGAGGCGGCCCGGAGCATGGACCGAAAGGAAAATCGCGCCGGACCCGCCAACTGCCGCCCCAAGAACACCGCCGAAGCATGGACCGAAGGAAAATCGGAGCCGCACGCGCCAACCGCCGCTCCGAGAACGCCAGCGGGCCATCGGCCGAAGGAGGAAGCAGAGTCGGACCGGACAGCTGCCGCCTGCAAACGCCTTGCGGCCCAAGCAGCCAAACCACCGACTGGCCAGACTCGTCCCCGCCGCCTGGAAGCGCTCGGCTTATGTGGCCACAGCCGTGAGGGAGGGGTCGCGAAACACGACTAAAGTAGTCCTAGTGTGTTGCCGGTGTTCGCCTCGCTGGTTTCGCGTGTCGTATTCCACGATGACAATCCCCCGGTCAGGCTTCGTGCTGGACAACCGCTTCTCTTTGACGACGAGCTCGAGCTTGAGCTCATCGCCGGGCCGAGTCGGGGTCGGCCAGGCGATCTCGACCCCGGCGCCGACGATCCCGTTGCCGATGGGAAAGCCGACGTCGGCCCGGAGCCGCATGGTGACGGCAGCTGTATGCCAGCCGGAGGCCGCCAGGCCGCGAAAGAAGGTGCGTTGGGCTGCCACTGGGTCGTCGTGCCCCGGCTGGGGGTCGAATTCCCGCGCAAATGCGACGATGGCCGCTTCAGTCATGAGGATGCCCGTTTGCGATGTGTAGCGGTCGCCGGGGTTGAGGTCGTCGTACCAGATCTCTGTCTTGGCGTTGTCCACAAGGGCATCGTAGGGGCGCCGGCCAGGCTGCCCGCGCCTGGCGTTGCTCAAAGAGCCGGCACGGGAGCAGTTCGCAGCCGCCCGACCAATTCGCCGAATTCAGCGTCTGGGATGTCGCCGGAGTGGCTGTCGATCCACTGGCCGCCTTGAAAAACGAGCAAAGATGGGATGGCGGTCAAGCCGAGGTCGTCCAGGACCGCCTGGCTGGCTTCGTCGTCGCCGATCTGGAAGCCGGCGAAGGCGATGTCCGGGTTGGCGGCGGCCATGTGCTCGAAGCGGGGACGAAAGTTCCGGCAGTGATGGCACCAAGGCGCCCAAAACAAAACGAGTAGACGTTCGTGGGCGGCGACCACGTCAGAAAGCGTGCCGGGATCGGTTGACAGGAGGCTCATCACTTGGCGATAACGCCTAGCCGGTTCCGGCCTATTCCCCCACAAACCTGAACGGATGCCCATTCACCTGCACGATTGCGCAAGGGGTCGGCGGGCAAAGAGTTCCGCGCGTGTGCGGCGGGACCGTAGCCTCCTACTCCGGTTGTAATGCCTCTCGACCCAGTTCCGCGCGTGCGCGGCGGGACCGTAGGCCTGGCGGCGAGCCGAGCCAGTTTGGGAAAACTCCGCGCGGGCGCGGCGCACGCCACTAAAGGGCGGCCCCAATGGTCTCGCTGTACGAAAACTCCGCGCGGGCGCGGCGCACGCTTCGCGCGCCTCAGACGACGCGCTTAACTGGCCGGCGGGGGTGCTGAATCGGAGCGGTCAGGAGCCGTGGTGCGGCGGGACTTCGGCCAATAGTCGTCGCTCGTCGGCGCTCAACCGAGTGCGCCGGGAAGGCGGCTGGACCGCGACGGCAAGGCCAAGGCGGCCTCTGAGATCGGACAATGCCGCTTCCCAGCGGGCGGCCCCGAAACGAGCGAGCGCGGCGGCGTCGGCCGGATAAGGCCAACCGGCCCCGGAAGCCCAGGCGGCGCGGGCCTGGCCGGCGATGGCCTCGGCCGTCCAGCCGCGCTCGGCCAGAGCGTCCACGAGGCTGGCGGCGCTGCCGACAGCAGGCAGGTCAAGGTCGGCCCCGGTCAAAGCGGCAGCCAGGCTGCTCTCCCACGATGGCTCGGTCATGCGGTTTCCTTTAAATCTGATCCGGCTTCTCGTTTGCCTAAAGCAGCCGGCGGCGGAGGCGCTAGGGTGGTCGGGTCGAGGAGCGGTTGCCGGCCGCCCGCAGACTCAGGGCCTCGTAGCTCAGAGGATAGAGCGAAGGTTTCCTAAACCTTGCGTCGCAGGTTCGAATCCTGCCGGGGCCGCCAGGCCTCCACGAGCCAGGATAACTGCTCGGGAGGCCCCCAGCCAAGCTAGAAACAGCCCTCTGACTAGGCGATACGTTCCGTTGGGGGAACCAGGGGACGCTCCCCCGGACAATAATGCTGAATGTTTTAAGGGGCACCCCGTGCCCGCCTTGAATGGGCTCAAATGCCCCCATCTGGACCATCCGAAACATTCCATTGGGCACGCGGTGGGCACGTGGTCCAAGACGTCAAGTCGGACGCCGGACGTAGGGATGTCGCGATCCCGCCGCATAGCATCCCGATGTTGCGCTGGCGCCTCGAAACGTTCGCCCAGCCGGGCGCTGACGGCCTGTTATTCCCCGCTCCAGGCTGCGGGCACATGACCCGCGACTATTTCCGCAACCGCTGGGTGAAAGCCCGCCGGGCGGCTGGCCGGCCGGACATGACGTGGCACGATTTGCGGCACACCGGGAACACTCTGGCCGGGCAGGCGGGGGCGACGGACGCGGAGCTGATGGCCAGGGCCGGGCACGCGGACAAGTCGGCGGGGGCGATCTATCAGCATTCGACGCGGGAGCGGAACAAGCGGATCGCGAAGCGGTTGAGCCGGATCGCCGCGAAGGGGTAATCCGTCCGGGTCTATTCGCAGGCGATGCCGTCGTTGTCGCGGTCGAGGCCGGACCGGTAACCGGGTTGGCCTCGGAGGATCGGGGCGGCGCCCGCGTTTCTAGCTTCGGCGCAGTTGGCGTAGTAAGCGTCCTGGGCCGGTGGGGCGGCCGGGGGCTCGGGTGCTGGGGGTTCAGGGGCGGCCGGTTCCGGCTCGGGTGCTGGCGGAGGGGGCAGTTCGGGCGCTGGCGCGGCAGCCTCGCTTGTCGGGGCCGGTTCCGTCGTCGGCTCAGCCTCCGGCGTCAGTGTCGGCGTGGGAGATGGTTTCGGGGTCGGCGTGGGAGACGGTTTCGGGGTAGCCGCCAGCGCCGGAGACAGGGTTGTCGTGGTTGGCGTGGGGGTTTCCGATTCTTCGGCGTCGCCGTTGGCGGCAGTGTGGATGAGGCCGCTGAGGGCGATGACCGCCCCGATTGTCAGCCACGCCACTCGCTTGTTTCGAGTGGTCGTTGTGCGAATGGGGTTGCTGATTTTGGGTGGCTGGGTGGTCGGGACTTGGCTGGGGGCTGGTTGCTGCGCTTGGGTGTGTGTCGTCCATTGTTGGCCGTCCCACCAGCGCAGGAGTCCGGGCTGGAGCGAGTCGGGGTACCAGCCTGGGGGTGGGAGGGCGTTCACGGGTGCAGTCTTGCGTGCCTGGGCTAGCTGGTCAAGACTCCCTGCGCGTCGAACGCGCGTTTGACGCTCTCTGACCGGTCAGCCGGGGCTGGCCGTCGCCACCTCGGTGGCGGCCAGCTCTCGAACAGGCGTTTGAATCAGCCTGTTTTTACCGCTAGATTAGACGCCATGGCAACTCGTGACAGCACCCCAGCCGCCCCCGACCGGCAACGGACCGTCGGCCGGGTCAGCCCCTTCCGTCCGCCCGTCCGCGATGAGGCGAACCTGACACCCCGCCAGCGCCGTATCCTCGAAGTCATCCAGGCCGCCGTCGAAAAGCATGGCTACCCGCCGACGGTGCGCGAGATCTGCGACGCCGTCGGCTTGTCGAGCCCCTCCAGCGGCGCCCACCAGCTCAAAACCTTGGAGTCACGCGGCTTCCTCCGGCGCGACCCCAAACGGCCGCGGGCGCTCGAAGTCTGCCTGCCGGGGCCATCGACGTCGGCCAAACCGGTTGCCTCGGCCAGCCAAACCGCTGACTTCTCCGCCGCCAAACCTGTCTCTGTGCCCCTGGTCGGCCGGATCGCCGCCGGAGCGCCGCTGCTGGCCACAGAAGAGGTCGAAGACGTTTTCCCCCTGCCCGAGCAACTCATCGGGCACGGGACCTTCTTCATGCTGACGGTCCAGGGCGATTCGATGACCGACGCCGCCATCCGCAACGGCGATTTCGTCGTCGTGCGGTCCCAACCGACAGCCGAAGAGGGTGAAATCGTAGCGGCCCTCCTTGACGGCGAGGCGACCGTCAAGACGCTGCGTCGAAGAGGAGACGAGGTTTGGCTGCTGCCGCAAAATCCCGCCTACGATCCGATCGACGGCCGTGACGCCGTCATCCTCGGCAAAGTCGTGGCAGTGTTGCGGCGGCTTTAGGAACTGGCCGCCAAAACTTGAGGCGGCAGACCAGGCGGAAAATCCGAAATCGGGAAACCCAACCGCCGCTGCCCAACGCCATCACGCCAGAACAATGCGGCAGAGCCGGCGGAAGAGTCGCAACCGGGAAACGGACCGGCTCAGGCCAAGCCCGCTTCGACCAAGAAACGAGACGGGCCGGCGCGGCCGCCGTAGCCGCTCCAGCGGGCCCAGGACACGAGCAGGTGGCGGCGGGCACGAGTGAGGCCGACGTAGAGAAGGCGACGCTCTTCCGCGAGAGCGGCGACCCCGAGCGCCCGGCCGTGAGGCAATGTGCCCTCTTGGACGCCGACGAGGGCGACGGCGTCCCACTCACGCCCTTTGGCGGCATGGAGCGTGCAGCAGGTGACCGCCTCCACGGCGGCGCGGCCCGCCTCCTCCGCAGCCTCCGCGTCGCTGGGCCGGAGAACCCGGACGGGGATGGATCGCTGACCGAGGGCTTGGGCGATGGCAACCGCCTGAGCGTGGCTGCGGTAGAGGACAGCCATGGCAGACCAGGGCAGACCAGCGGCCGCCAAACCCGCCAGCCAGACGGCCGCGCCCGCCGCCTCCGTCGCCTCATCTGGCTCCTCCGACCAACTGACGGGAGGGCCGGCGGGAGCGCGGGCGGTCAAAGCGACGCCGCCGTGGCCGCGTAGGACGGTGTTGGCGGCTGCGACGATCTGAGGTGTGGAACGATAATTGTTGGACAAGGTGACGGAGAGGACGCCGCGGTGGGCGGCGGCGAAACCAGTCAGATAATCGCTGCGGGCCCCGGCGAAGCCGTGGATGGTCTGAGCCGGGTCGCCGACGACGCAGACGTCGCGGCGGGGGCGCCACAACTCGACCAGGCGAGACTGGATGGGGCTGACATCTTGGAACTCATCCACGACGAGGTGGCGGTAGCGGCGGGCGAACAAGCGAGAGGCCTCCTCGCTGTCTTCCAAGACGGCGGCAGCGCACAGGAGGATGTCGTCGAGGTCGATGAGGCCGTGGTCTTGCTTGACCCGCTCGTATTCGATGAGGAGGTCCGCCACCTGCTCGCCGGACAGGCCGGCGACCGAGCGGCCGGCTTCTTCAGCCCGGCGGACATAGTCTTCTGGAACCACGTTAGTTTGCTTAGTCCAAGCGACGGCCTGGGCGAGTTCGCGAGCCAGAGCGGGGCTGGCGCCAAGTCCGAAACGGGGCAAGACTTCCTCGAAGAGGCGGACCGACGAGTCGGCCACCCGAGGCAAGGCGGCGCCGTAGACGAGCGGCCAGAAAAACTGGGCTTGGGCCAGGGCAGCCGAGTGGAAGGTACGGGCTTGGACAGCCCCAGCGGCGAGGCCGGCCAGCCGTGAGCGGAGTTCAGCCGCCGCGCGGGTAGTGAAGGTGACCGCGAGGGTAGCCGCCGGGTCGATTTCCCCGGCCGCGCTGCCGTAGGCCAGACGGCAGACGATGACACGGGTTTTGCCCGTGCCCGGACCGGCGATGACGGCGACCGGACGGCCGAGAGCGGACGCGGCGGCCCGCTGCTCGTCGTCCAAACTGTCGAGGAGGCTCTGGGGATCGGGCGCCGTCATGCCCCTTACTCTGGCATGGTTTTGCGCCGCGGCGTCTGCCAGAGCCGTTCCGGCCGACCTTGAAAGGCCCTCGCCCCGCGATTGGCCAAACCGCCAGCGCTACAACGCAACCAACGATCCTACGCGACTGGCCAACCACAACATCCGATACGAGCACCAGCCAGCGGCCATGCGGCCAAGCCTCTGAGCCAGACCTGTTCAGCGGGGCCGGTCTGGAATGTTCAGCACCTGGATCTCACCAATATGAATAGCCCGAGCCCGAGCCACCTCAACCTCCACCCAACCCTGGACCGTTCCGCCAGCGGCCGACCAGTGCGCCGACAATGTAGAGGTCGCTGTCACCGTGTAATCACCCCGGTGGACATACCAGTGCGAACACGGCGGATCGACGATCGCGTGGTCTCGTTCCCAAACAGTCGGCTGCCTACCGGCATCACGGCAGACCACCAGGTCGCCGCCGTCGCCGGGGTCGTAGACGATCTTGTCCAACTGGTTGGTCATTTCCAGGGTCGTCCCAGCCACTGGCGCGGAAAAGCTAAACCCTTCACCGGTGAATTCTGGGCCCGGGTCGACCGCCCAAAACCCAGTCCAATAAGCGACAATCCCCATCGGCGGATCAGAACTCCAAGGCCACACCCCGATCTCAGGGGCCTGGACGGTGTCTTGGAGGACCGCCCAGGCCTCGGCCCCGTATTCTTCAGCGGTCGGCTCTACGGGCGGCGATGACGGCGCCCAAAACACTTCTTTAACATAGCCTTCGTAGGGCATGTAGCATTCCATGATCACCCCGTCGACATGGCCGCCGGTCTGAGCCCACCAAGTCGCCACCGGGTCACGGGTCTCCCAAGGA
>JAIRXC010000082.1 GCA_031268515.1 Propionibacteriaceae bacterium | reverse complement strand
TCGGTCTTTGCCGCCGTCGTCCTGTTTGCCGCCGCCGTCTTAGACCTTGCGGCGGCCGCCGGCTCAGGCCGGGCCAAAACGGCCGCCACACGGGTTTCGGCGGCCGACGGAGTCTGGGGATATCCACTTGGCACGCAGAGGACCATGCGGACGCCTGGGAGTTTTCGCCGTCCTTCGAACCGATTGGGGACAGTCAGATGACATGGCGTCGGACCTGTGGACAACCGGCACGGCAAACGGCCGCGGCCCGCTGCCCATCAGGGCTCGAAAACAAGAGCGCGAGTCAGTAGATGACTTCGCCGGCGGCCCGGCGGGCCCGTAGGTCTCCCAGCGCATCCGACAAGATCTCAGCCGCTTCGACCTCGCTGCGACGCTCCTTGACGTAGGCCAAATGGGTTTTATAAGGAAGGATGCGCGGCGGCGGCGGCGGGTTGTCGGCGTCGAGGTTGGCGGGAAGGCCGCAGCGGGGGCAATCCCATTCTGCGGGAGCTTGGACGTCGGCGGCAAAGGCTGGCCTGGTCTCGTGGCCGTTGGCGCAGAAATACGAAACGTAAAGCCTAGGGGCCGAATCGCCCCGCTCGGCTTCGCCCATGGGACCGGCGCCGACTCGGCTGCCTCGGATAGCGCTTCCACCTGCCACTGACGGCCTCCCTGAGTGTGCGTTTGGCTGAAACAAAAAACAACATCGGCGGAGCCGGCGGCGGCTCCCCCCTTGATAAGGGGTATGAGAAGGGGGACTTAGGAAAACAGCTAAGGCCGGGGAGAAGTCAAGCTCAGGCGGCGCCGCTTCGGTAGAGCAGCAGGAGGGCCACGATGCAGACCAACCAGATGAGCCCGACGATGACGGTGGCCCGGTCGAGGTTGCGCTCCGCGACCGACGTGCCGCCGAGGGATGTCGACATGCCGCCGCCGAAGAGATCGGACATCCCGCCGCCGCGGCCCTTGTGGACGAGGATTGCCAGCGTCAGCAGCAAACTTGCGATGACGAGGACAATGGAAATTCCGAGGATCGGGCCGCTCAGCAGCGGGGCCAAATAAGTCACGCGGGATATTGTAACTCACCGCTTCAGGGACATAGCGTCTTTTACGGCCGCTTCCCAACCGGTCCGAGCCGCCCGAGCCGCCGTCGAGCGGCTTCCCACAGGCGGCGGCTCCCCGGACGGCGGTGAAAACGCCGGTCAGCCGATGGCCGCCTCGATGTCCGCGGCCATCTGCCGCCAGGCGTCGGCCGGGGGTTTGGAGCCGGTGATAATGGCCGCTTCGGCAGGACCCCACGAGGCGTAAACCGGGACCATGGCCTTGTCCGAGGGAGTCAAGGCGCCCCCCGCCCCGAGGGCGGCGAAACCCGCGGCGAGAGGATCAGCGGCCGCGGCCTGGGCAGCTGCGGCCGACAGGGCCGGCGTGGCGCCGGTCGTCTCGTACAAGGCGGTCTGGGTTTCCTCGGAGCCTAAGTAGTCAAGGGCGAAGCGCTGGGCGGTCTCCCGCTGGGCTGACGCCTGGACGGCGTAAAAACCTTGGACCGTGACGAAGGGCGTGGCCGCCTCGGGTCCCGGAGCTGGTATCGGGTCGACGCTGAGGTTGGCCAAACCGGCCGCTTTGAAGCTGTCGGTCATCCAAGGCCCGCCGATGACAAAGGGCGACCGGCCCTGCTGGAACAAGGAGACAGCGATGGCGTAAGTGATGTTGCGGTCGAGCCGGCCCGCCGCGCCTTCGGCGGCCAGCCAGGCCGCGAAGGCTTCGCCGCCGGGGCCGCCGAGGCCGAGCTCATCGGTGTAGGCGCCGTCCGGTCCGGTTGTGAAGACCGGCGCGCCGAAGGAAGCCTGGAAGGGGTAGTAGGTGTAAGGGTCGCCCGCGTCGGAAGTCTGGACGAGGACCGGATATTGGGCTCCGGCCGCCTGCCCCGCCGCCACGGCCTCGTCCCAGGTCGCCGGCGCTTCAGGGGCCAGGTCGACGTTGCGGATGAGAGCGATGTTGCTGTAGGAGAAAGGGACCGCGTAGGTCTGGCCGGCGCGGCTGAAGGCCTGGAGGGCGATGGGAGCGAAGCCGTCGGCCGCCGCGCCGAGGTCAAAAGGAGCGACCAAGCCGTCTTCTGCGAAACCGTCCAGCCACTCGTGCGATCCGGCCACGAGGTCGGGGCCGTCGGCCTGCCCGCCTTGGGCGGCGAGGTCGCGCTCAATGGCGTCGGCGGCCTTCTCGACGAGGACGACGTGTGTCCCCGTGTCGGCCTCGAAGCGCTCAGCGGCCGCCTGCACGGCGGCGGACTGGGCCTGGCCGGCCCAGACGACGATCTGGTCTTCCTCTGCCTCGCCGCCGCTGCAAGCGCCGAGGGCGCAGGCGGCGAAAACGGCGAAGCTGAGCAGCGCAGGGGCTCTGCCCATGTTCTTCAACTCCTTTGAAAGCCGGTAAGGCGGGGCCGGGACGCGCCGAGGAGGCGGGAGCCGCCCCGAAGGCGGGCGGTCCGGCCGCAGTTGCCTCAAAAACAAACCGTGACAACCGGCAGTCTAAGGCGCCTTTGGACCCAAGGCCACGACGGCGAAAGCGGTTTCGCCCCCTCTTACCCTGCCCTCGCGCTACGCTGGCCGCGGCCGCCAAGGCTGGGTTTCGGCCGCTGGAACCGGACCCCAGCCGCTGGGGCGGCCGGAAAGGACTTGCCGTGACGGTCTTCGACGTCCCCTTAAGCCAACTGCGCCAACGCCAGTCGATGAAGTGGACCCGCTATCCACCCGATGTCCTCCCGCTTTGGGTGGCCGAGCTGGACGCCTATCTCTCCCCCGGCGTCAAAGCCGCCTTGACCCGGGCGGTCGAAATCGGCGACTTCGGCTACCACGGCGCCCCGATCCTCGAAGCCGCCTGGCGGCGCTACGCCGCCGACACCTGGGGGCTCAGCCTCGCCCCGGAGCAGGTCACTGGCTGCGGCGACGTCATGAGCGGGATGGCGGCGATCGTCCAACACCTCACCCCGGCCGGCTCGGCCATCGCCACGACCACCCCGATCTACCGGCCCTTCCGCCCGGCCGGCCGCGTCGGCGGCCGCCGCCTCGTGACCTGCGCGATGACGCCAGCCGGCCGCCTCGACCTGCCGGGGCTGGCCGCTTTGTTCGAGCGCGAACGGCCCGCCGCCTTCCTCCTCTGCAACCCCTACAACCCCTACGGCAGCATCGCCAGCCCGGCCGAGCTGGCCGAACTGGCGGCGCTGGCCGCCGCGTTTGACGTCACCGTCGTAGCCGACGAGATCCACGCCCTCGTGACCGACCCGGCCGCCTCCTTCACCCCCTACCTGGCCGTCCCCGGCGCGGAAACCGGTTTCGCCTTGGCCTCGGCCTCCAAGGGGTTCGGCCTGGCGGGCCTGAAGGCCGGACTCATCATCGCGGGGTCGAAACGGACCGGCGACCTGGACCTGCTCCCCTACGAGTCCAAGACCGGCGCCACGAGCCATCTCGGCCTGATCGCGCAGACGGCCGCCCTCGACCTCGACCGGGATTGGCTGGCGGACCTCAACACCGAGATAACCGCGCACAAGCGCCAATTGGCCAAGGCTTTGGCGCCGTTCGGATTGTCCTACGAACCATCGCCTGCCACCTACCTGGCCTGGGTCGACTGCTCCCCCCTCGGGCTGACCGACCCGGCCGGCCATTTCCGGCTCCACGGCAAGGTCGCTTTTAACCCGGGGACCGACTATGACGAGGGGGCCGGGCAGTGGATTAGGATCAATGTCGCAACATCTTCGGTCATCTTGGCGGAAGCGGTCCGACGCCTCGGAGCCGCCTTGGCCGCCGCGTGACGACGGCGCCGCCCGTAGGAAAAAAGAAAGAGGTCTGCCATGGCCAAGAAGGTCGCCATCCTCACCGCCGGGGGTTACGCCCCTTGCCTGTCCAGCGCCATCGGCGGGCTGATCGAGCGCTACACCGCCCAATCCCCCGACTCCGAGATCATCGCCTACAAGCATGGCTATGAAGGTTTGCTGCGGAACGACCACCTCCAGGTGACGCCCGCGGTCCGGGCCAAAGCCCATCTGCTGCACCGTTTCGGCGGCTCGCCCATCGGCAACTCCCGGGTCAAACTGACCAACGCGGCCGACCTGGTCCGCCGCGGCCTCGTCGGCGCGGGCGACGACCCGTTGAAGACGGCGGCGGAACGCCTGCGCTCCGACGGGATCGACATCCTCCACACCATCGGCGGCGACGACACGAACACGACGGCCGCCGACCTGGCCGCCTACCTAGCCGAGCACGGCTACGGGCTGACGGTCGTCGGCTTGCCCAAGACCATCGACAACGACATCGTGCCGATCCGGCAGTCCCTCGGCGCCGACACCGCCGCCGAGATGGGCGCCCGCTTCGCCCGCAATGTCTTGGCCGAGCACAACGCGGCCCCCGGCACCCTCATCATCCACGAGGTCATGGGCCGGCACTGCGGCTGGCTGACGGCGGCGACGGCCCGGAAGTACCGCGATTGGGTCTTGGGCCAAGACTGGCTGCCCGAGATCGGGTTGAGCCGCGAAGCCTGGGACATCCACGCGGTCTTCGTGCCCGAGGCTGAGATCGACCTGGAGGCCGAGGCTTTACGCCTGCGCGCTGCCATGGAGAAAGTCGGCTCTGTCAACATTTTCTTGTCCGAGGGAGCCGGCGTCGAGTCGATCGTCCAAGAGCTGGAAGAGACCGGCCAGGAGGTCCCGCGCGACGCCTTCGGCCACGTCATGCTCGACAAGGTCAACCCCGGCCAGTGGTTCGCCCGCCAGTTCGCCGGCTTGATCGGCGCCAGCAAGGTCCTCGTCCAAAAATCCGGTTATTACTCTCGCTCCGCCGCCCCCAATGATTACGACCTGGCGCTCATAGCGTCGATGGCCGACCTGGCCGTCGAGTCGGCCCTGACCGGTGTTTCCGGGGTGATCGGCCACGACGAGCGCGACTCGGACGCCTTGAAAGCCATCGAGTTCAGCCGCATCGGCGGCGGCAAGCCCTTCGACGTCACGCAGCCGTGGTATCAGGACCTCCTCAAGGAGATCGGCCAACCCCGGATGCTTGAGATCGGCTGACCCCGGATGCTTGAGATCGGCTGACCCCGGATGCTTGAGATCGGCTGACCCCGGAGGCTTGAGATCGGCTGACCCCGGACGCTTGAGATCGGCTGACCCCGGCG
>JAIRXC010000194.1 GCA_031268515.1 Propionibacteriaceae bacterium | reverse complement strand
AAAACCAGCAACACGATCAAACTCGCCGACCTCGCCGACGACCTCGCCAAAGACATCAACATCAAAATCCCAGAGATAGACACTGTCCTCCCCGAAAGCCTCACCCGCCCCCACATCCCCGAACCCCGACCCGACATACCCGGAGCTAAACCCGACATACCCGAAACCCGACCCGACATACCCGAAACCCGGCCAGAAACACCAGAACCGGTCCACGACACTCCGCCCGAAAACCCCGCGCCCGAACCCGGACGCGGAGCAGAACCCGCGCCTGAACCCGCGCAGGAACCAAAACCCATCGACACAAGCGGCGACCCTACCGGCCCCCACAGCGACCCCGTCAAACACGACAAAACCAACGACGCCGACGAACCCACGACCCCGGCCGAAGACCACACGCCCGCCACAGAAACCCACCCTGACCAGGCAGACCATCCAGCCAGTGAAACCCACAGCCACACCGGTGACGCGGCTGATGGCGACGGGTCCGGACCGGCTCATCCGGCCCCGCGGCTGCCCGATGTCCACGATTACGGCACGGACCTGAGCCAAGTCTCCCACCACGAAACGCAACTAGCCGATATTAGCCGTGGCATCCCCCACAGCGAAGAATTCACCGCAGTCGAATCCACCCGCAACAGCCTCGCCGACACCAGCCATGAACTAACCGAGCAAGCCAAACCAATCCTCCAAGACCTCCACGAAAACCACGGCATCAACTGGACCACCAGACAGATGAGCAGGAGTGACTTTGATGAAGTGATGAATAAGGCAACTGATCAGGCACTCAAAGCCGGCGACACGGCGCTGGCAAGAAAAATTGATTCACTATACGATATTTGGTTTGACCAGCTAGACACCAAGACTGCGTTGACTCATGCGAGCGAGGAGTTGGGTTCTGTGGGTGGGGATGATGTGTTGGCTCATTATGGCGTCACGCGTGGGGGTGGTGGTGTTGGCGCAGGTAAGGGGTCGTTTGACAAGTTCGGGGTTTCTGGGGATGGGTCTCAACTGTTCGTGTTGGAGGAGAAGGGCGGTGGCGCGACAGTCAATTCTGCGGGTCGTGTGGTTGAGGATGGGACGAGGGCTCCGCAGGGGTCGGCGGCTTATTTCACGGATATCGCGAAACATGACACGGTGTTCCAAGAGTTCCTGTCCCGCCCGGAGAACGCCAGCCTGGCTCAGGGGTTGAAGGATGGGACCGTGGAGGCGCGTTACCTGTTAGCCAAGTCCGCTGGCGATGGGACGACCGTGTTATCGGAGTTCCTGATGAACCCCGATAGCATAGACTGGAATCAGATCCTGGGAGGATGACACACATGGGAAACGAAAACCAAAACACCGGCAGCATCCGGCATCTGACTGTTAAAGAGTTGAAACCGATCCTGGATGTTTTCGCGCAGGTGACCTGGCCGGTCCCCGAAGCGGAAATCCCCGCCCTGATCGAAAAACTGGACTGGACGTTTATAGCCGACGACGTCCACATCAAAGCGGACACCCACCTGCCTGTGGACTACACGATCGGCGACTTCGCCAAACCCCACGGTGAACTAATCCGCCTGATGTTCCACCTAGCCGACACGGTCGACGACATGGCTGACACCGCTGGCTTGGCGGCGGTCCAGGCCGCCTACCCGCTGTTGGTAGGCGAGATCCAATCTGTCTGGGGAGAACCAACCGGCTCCCAAGAACCGCAGCCCGAGGACACCGCGAAAACCTGGTGGGACATGCCCGCCGGCGGCCGCCTGTCCGTTCACAACAGCCCGGGGAGAATCACAGCCCACCTAATGAACCCAAGATTCGCGGCCGTGGAACGCTACTACCAGTCGCATCCGCGGGAAGATTACCCAGAACTCTATGAATACGAAGGCGACGACTCCGAAGACTAACCATGCCCATCCAACACCCCACCACCAATGCGTTCCGCCGAGTCACCACCGAGCAGCTCAAACCCATCCTAGATGTCTTCGCGCAGGTGACGTGGCCAGTCCCCGAAGCGGAAATCCCCGCCCTGATCGAAAAACTAGGCTGGACGCTGACAGCCAACCGTGTTCACATCGACGCGGACACCCACCTGCCGTTGGACTATCCAATCGGGGACTTCGCCAAACCACACGGCGAACTTACCTACCTGATGTTCTACCTGACTGACACGGTTTACGACAAAGATGACACCGACGCCTTGGCGGCAGTCCAGACCGCCTACCAGACACTGACAAACGATATCCAATCCTTGTGGGGGACACCTACTGGATCCCGAAAGCCACAGCCAGATGATGTCGCACAAACCTGGTGGGAGCTACCCACCGGCGCTCGCCTGTCTGTGCGCAACCGCGTCAGCAGCGTCGCGGCTGAATTCATGGGTCCAGAACTCGCGGTCGTGGAACGCTACTACGAGTCGCATCCGCGGGAGGATTACCCGGAGTTGTATGAATACGACGGCGACGACTCCGAAGACTGACCATGCCTGTCCAATACGCCACCGCCGACTCTTTCCGACGAGTCACAGGCCAGCAGCTCAAACCCATCCTGGAAATCCTAGCCCAAGTGACCTGGCCGGTCCCCGAAGCGAAAATCCCAACTCTGATCGACCAACTCGGCTGGACGCTGACCTCCAACCGCGTCCACATCAAAGCGGACACTCACCTGCCCGTGAATTACGCGGTCGGAGATTTCGCCAAACCCGACGGCGAACTGACCTACCTGATATTCTACTTGACCGACATCGCCGACGACCTGGCTGATGCTACCGCCTTGGCGGCGATCCAATCCGCTTACCGAATTCTGACAAGTGAGATTCAATCTATCTGGGGAGAACCAACCGGCTCCCAAGAACCACGGGACGACGATGTCGCCCAAACCTGGTGGGACCTGCCCACCGGCTCCCGACTGTCTGTTCACAACCGCCCAGGGAAGATCACGGCTCACTTCATGTACCCGCGCTT
Organism: Propionibacteriaceae bacterium; assembly: GCA_031268515.1. GTDB lineage: Bacteria > Actinomycetota > Actinomycetes > Propionibacteriales > Propionibacteriaceae > WQYJ01. The sequence continues at coordinate 15,273 of JAIRXC010000194.1, read as the reverse complement.
CGCGGCGGCGAAGCGCTACTACGAGTCGCATCCACGGGAAGACTACCCAGAACTCTATGAATACGACGGCGACGACTCCGAAAACTGACCATGCCCATCCAACACGCCACCACCGACTCCTCCGGCGGATCACCGGCCAGCAGCTCAAACCCATCCTGGAGATCCTCGCCCAAGTAACCTGGCCCTACCCCGAAGCGAAAGTCCCAACTCTAATCGACCGACTCGGCTGGACCTGGCTATCAGACCGCGTCGACATCGAAGCTGACACCCGTCTGCCGGTGAACTACGCTGTGGCTGGTTTCGCCAAACCCCATGGCGGCCTCATCCGAATTTCATTCCTCCTGACAGATAGAGTCTCCACGAGAGACGAAAATGCGGCCGCACTGGTTAAACGTTCCCATCTTGCTCTCGCCACTGACATTCAAAATCTCTGGGGAGACCCCGGCGGATCGGAAACTGGCGAAGTCGACCGAACTTGGTGGGATCTCGCCACTGACAGCAGGTTGAATCTGTATTTCTACCCAGACGAAGTTCGCGTAACCCTCTTGTCCGACGTGGACGCGGAGATGGACCGCCTATATCAAGCTCATCCGCTAGAGGAATACCCGGAACTGTATGGGGATTAGACCGCAGACGGCGGGAGCCAGTTCGAGCCCCACCGTCATGGCCCTCGTCCAGCGCGATTAGACCGCAGGCGATGGGAGTCAGTCCTACGGGTGTTTGCGGCCCCTGAGAAACCCGCTCCGAAGAGCCCCGTTGCCTCTCCGGACTTCCCGCTGTCAAGTTCGGCCCCACCATGTCGGCTGTAGGCGGCTGACTAGGCCAGTCCACCGTCTTCCCGTGGCTTGCTCACCCCTGAGGCGTTGCCGGCGCCGCACTCGCGTTCAGAATCTGTGCGGCACGTCGTAATGATTGGCTCAGACGGCGGCTTGTGCTAGCCTTGGCGTTCACCGAACGTTTCCACCACACCCCAAAAGGACGGCGCGCTTTCCACCCAAGCGCGCCGTCCGCCCTTTTCTGGGGCCGTTGACGAGGTGATGGGAGACGGACTCCGCGCCAGCTGCCAGACAACCGCCATCATCTGCCACGGGGCGACGGCGAGCACAGCCAGGCCTGACCCCGACTCCCGCCCAAAGACTCAGCCTTAAAGACCCGGCCTTGCCCGACGTGGCCGGCTTACGCCGAGAACAGCCAGGCCCACCTCCGACTCCCCAACTCAAAGACCCAGCCTTGCCCGATGCAGCCGGCTTACGACGCGGTCGGCCAGACCTGCCCCGACTCCCAACCTCAGGCTCGCAATTGACGCCACGGACGAGATGGCGGGAGGAGGCCGGCCGACGGCTTAGCCGTGTGCGACTTGTCGCAGGCGTAGTCGGCGAAGACGGACGAGATGACGGGAGGAAGGCAGCCGGCGACTACGCTGGCAGCGTTGAAATCCTGACCGCCCACTGCGAGAGGAACCGCTATGCCCGCCTTGCGTTCGCGAACCACCACTGAGGGACGCGCCATGGCCGGCGCCCGGGCGCTTTGGCGGGCCACAGGGATGGCCGAAACCGATTTCGGCAAACCGATCATCGCCGTCGCCAATTCCTACACCCAGTTCGTGCCGGGCCATGTCCACCTCAAAGACGTCGGCCGGATCGTCTGCGACGCCATCGCGGCCGCCGGCGGCGTCGGACGCGAGTTCAGCACCATCGCCATCGACGACGGCATCGCCATGGGTCACGCCGGGATGCTCTATTCCCTGCCCAGCCGGGAACTCATCGCGGACTCTGTCGAATACATGGCCAACGCCCACTGCGCCGACGCCCTCGTCTGCATCTCGAACTGCGACAAAATCACTCCGGGCATGCTGTTGGCCGCTTTACGCCTCAACATTCCGACCGTCTTCGTTTCCGGCGGGCCGATGGAAGCCGGCCGGGCCATCCTCAAAGACGGAGCCGGCGAAACGTCGCTCGACTTGATCGACGCAATGATCGCCTCGGTCGACGAGACGGTCTCCGACGCCGAAATCAGCCGTATCGAACAGGCCGCCTGCCCGACTTGCGGCTCTTGCTCGGGCATGTTCACAGCCAACTCGATGAACTGCCTGGTCGAAGCCCTCGGCCTCGCCTTGCCCGGCAATGGTTCGACGCTCGCCACCTCGGCCGCCCGCCGCGGCTTGTTCACCGAAGCCGGCCGCTTGGCCGTCAAGTTGTGCCAGCGCTGGTACGGCGCCGACGACGCTTCCGTCTTGCCCTTGTCCATTGCCAGGGAGCCCGCTTTCCGCAACGCCATGACCGTCGACATCGCCATGGGCGGATCGACCAATACGGTCCTTCACATCTTGGCGGCCGCCCAGGAAGCCGGCGTTGACTTCACACAAGGCGACATCGACGCCTTGTCCCGCCGGGTCCCTTGCCTTTGCAAGGTGGCTCCCAACTCTCACGTTTACTACATGGAGTCCGTCCACCGGGCCGGCGGCATCCCCGCCCTCCTAGGCGAACTCGACCGCGGCGGCCTGCTCGAACGCCAAGTCAACGCCATCCACTCCCCCGACCTGGAAAGTTGGCTGAACCGCTGGGACATCCGCGGCGGCAAGGCCAGCCCCGAAGCCACAGAACTATTCCACGCCGCCCCCGGCGGCGTCCGCACGACCGCACCTTTCTCCTCGACAGCCCGCTGGCCCAGCCTGGACACGGACAACGCCAACGGCTGCATACGCTCCGTCGCCACCCCGTACACCGCCGACGGCGGCCTGGCCGTTTTGACCGGAAACCTTGCCCCGGCTGGCTGCATTGTCAAGACGGCGGGCGTCCCAGCCGCGCAGTGGGAGTTTCGGGGCCGCGCCAAGGTGACAGAGTCGCAAGAAGAGGCGGTCGAGGCGATCATCGGCGGCCGCATCGAGCCAGGGGATGTCGTCATAGTCCGCTACGAGGGTCCGAAAGGCGGCCCGGGGATGCAGGAAATGCTCTATCCGACTTCCTATCTCAAAGGCGTCGGCCTCGGGCCCAGTTGCGCCCTCATCACGGATGGGCGCTTCTCCGGCGGCTCCTCTGGCTTGTCAATCGGCCATGTCTCACCCGAGGCGGCTGACGGCGGGCCGATCGGCCTGGTCCGCGACGGCGACGAAATCGCCATCTCAATTCCCCGCCGGTCGATCGAACTCCTTGTCGATGAGGACGAGTTGGCCCGACGGCGGTCTGAGCAAGAAGACTCCGGCTGGCGCCCGGCCACACGTCAGCGGCCGGTCTCGCGGGCCTTGCAGATCTACGCCGCGCTGGCCCAGTCAGCCGACAAGGGCGCCGCTCGGCGATCTGTCATCTGAGCTTGCCGAAACGCAAAAAGCCCCGCCTTCTCCCCTACGCCACAGCAGGAAAGAAAACGGGGCTTTTTACTTTGGCCGACCAGATTTTCAGGCCGGAATCCGCGACAGGTACTTCTGCCGGGCGCCTTGAGGCGAGATGCCGAGCGCCGCAGCGATCTGAACCCACGAGCAGCCTTCGCCGCGGGCCTTGACGACAGCCGTGTCGACTGCTTCCTGAGCGGCCTTCTTGGCCTTCACCTGCGACGCGATCGTCTTAAGCGTCTCAGTCGTCAGCTTGGTGCGGTCGCTCTTCGTCACGACCGTCACGGCCGGCGCAGCGGCTTCCTTCTTCTTGTCTTTGCTCTTCTTGGCCATGGTTCTCCTTTTCGCTCGTCAGCCCCCATTGAGGTGTTGACACACTAATGCCTGGCCACCACATCGTGTGGCGCCGTAGCAACAATTAGCCATGATACCCGCCCAAAGGTGTCGGACAAACACCGAGGTCGCACCAACTTTTTGCGGCTGCCGCCGCGCCAAGGCCCCTCCCACCGTTTGGTTCACTCCGGACAGGTGACGCCCACACAAGGCAGCGGACCTGGCCGCCGGCGGCGGTGAAAACCGAAGTGCGGCGGAGTGGCAGAGAAGCGGTGTGCACGGGCAGCGGCTCACAGATGATGGTCGGTTGGTATATAAGGCTGTAGAGACAATACCTCAAATCGGGGCGGGCGAGAACTCAGCGACACGGCGACGCCACGTTTTGGCGGCAAACTCAGAACTCGGCAAGTCTGTCAACCCGGTTCCTTGGCTTCAGCCGTGAGGCCCGACTGGTTTTTCCGGGCTTCGGCTGCGGCCGCCGCTTCTTTGCCCGCGGCGGCCGGCTCGCCTTCTCCTTTGCCTACGAGAACAAGCTGGCCCGAGACTTTGCCTAGGAGAACAAGCTGGCCCGAATCTTTGCCAGTCAGAACAAGCTCTCCCGGCTCTTCGCCTGTCAGAGCAGAAACCGCCGCCCCTTTGGCCACGGCGGCGAGCGCTTTTGCGGGCGCGGCGCCAGAGTCGTCAAGACGAGGCCGTAGGCGTTCTTCCAAATCTTCCCAATTCGGCTGGCCAGCCGCGGCGGCCGCCAGCGCCGCTTGGGCCACCGCGGCGCGGCGGCCACTGGGTTCTTCAACGTGCCGCGCCAACAGGACAGCCGTCCCGGCGATGAGGGCGGTCAGCGGCTGGCCCAGCCAACTCGGCTGGACAAGGCCGACGGCGGGCAGCGCCAGGAGGAAAAATCCAAGCCAGACCGCCGGGGCCCGCTCCGGCGAGGTCCAGGGCCGGCCGGCCGTGCGGAGCAGCCGTTTGACGCACCACCCGAGCAGCCCGAGGCAAGCCAGAACGAGGATGACGGCGACGGCCAGGCCGTACTGGCTGGCGACCTCGACCAACGGGCACCAAGGCGACCAGGGCGGCCCCCCGGGCAGGGCGGCCCCCCAAGCCTCTCCGGCCCGGACGGCGTAGGAACCAGGTCCACCGCCTAAAAACCAGGTCTCCCGCAAGAGGGCCATCCCGGCGTCGACCAGCTGGCTCCGCCGGAGCAGAGACGGGCCGGCCGTCAACTCGCTGTCGTGCCAAGCCAAAGGGAAATAACGCCGCAGCGGGCTGACGGCGACCAGGCCGGCGGCGACGGCGGCGCCGAGGACAGCCCAGCGGCCGCGACGGCTACAGGCGGCCCAGACGGCCGCGACGGCGACAGCGACGCCGACGGCCAAGGCTTGATGCGTCGACCAGATGACGTAGGCGGCCGCCAACGCCGCGACAGGGTAGGTCCAGCGCAACCGCCGGTCGTGCTCGAGCCCGTGCCCTAACGGCATGAGGATCAGACCGACAGCCGCGGCCGTGGCAAGGTGCTGCGGCGTCGGAAAGGGGCCAGACAGCGGCAGCGGGCCCAGAGCCAAACGCTGCCGGGCCGTGATAGCCGCAAGAACGCCGATCAGGTACATCCAGCCGCGGGCCAGCGTCAAAACGGTTTCCGAACCACGGTAGAGCTGGATGACGGACAAGCAGACGGCGAAGGCGAAGGCGATGTTGACGAGTTCAAACAGGGCCGGGGCGGCTGGCGGCCGCCACAGAGCCCAGGCCGCCGCGCCGCCGAGGAGGAAAGCGAAGCCGAGGTAGCCCGCGCGGAGCGTCCGCGAACGATCCCGGAAACGCCGCCAATCCCAGGCGGCGACCCCGGCCAAGACGGCCACGACGACAGCCAAGGCCGGCAGCCGGCCGGCCGACCAGGTCCCGAGGAGGGAAAGGCTGGGCAAACTGATGATCAGCCAGCCGACCCAACGCGGCGTCGGCCGTTGGGCGGCCTGCCGGACGGGCTTGGTGAGAGGCCGTGAGCGCGGTCCCGCGGTCCCGGGCCAGCCCTTGAGGAAGGCGGCGCGAGAACGGCCGGTGCGAGCGCGGGAACGTGAAGTCATCGTGACCCATTCTGTCCTCTCCGAAGCCGTGGCACCTCTCGCTGGCGCCAGCCAGTTCGAACAACAGCCGACCCGCTGAAACAGACCGGGCTGGCCCAGGCCGAATCTTCCGTCGGCGGCAGCCAGCCGGACAGGCTTGGCCAGGTCATTCCTCCGGCCAAGCCGTGCGGACGGGCGGCCTCCAAACTACGGGCCGAGTCAGCCGGCCCAGGCGCCGTTGTAGAAACGGACCGCCCAAGCGACCATGAGAAGGGCCGACAGGGCCAGCCAAACCAAAGCGAGCCCTAGCCGTAGGCGCCAAGCCTGGCCTTTCAGCTTGGCCCCGGCGATCTCGCCCAGCGTCGTCCAGAGGGGGAACCACAAGAGGGCGGTGCGCGCCACTGACAGGAACCAGATCTGGCAGGCCAAGGCCCCCGCTTGAACGCCGACCCAGCCCGCCTCCGGGACTCGGCGGCGCCACAAAAGGACCACGGTGAGGATGAAGCCCGCAATGACCGCGATGATCTCCGCCGAGAAGATCGCCGCGTTGCCGACGTCGTAGCCGGCGGAACAACTGGAATCCCAGTGAGCGGCGCAGAGGGTCGTCTTAAGGCCCTCCCAAGGCCAGTGGAAGGAACGCGACCAGCCCTCCTCTTGGGCCGTCATCCACGTTGTCCAGGAGCCGTAGTGGAAACGGAGATAGAGGGTGTAAGAGAAGAGGGCCAAGAGCGGCAACGCCAACCAGGCCAGGCGGCGGCGTAGGTCCGCCCAATGGAAGCGTCGCCAATCGACCTTGCCGTAGCCCCAGACCGCGAGGAGGACCAGCGCCCCGACCAGGAACAAGCCGGAGACACGGACGAAGCAGGCCCCGAAAGCCAGGAGCCCAGCCCACCGCCACTGGTCGTCACGGGCCTTTAACCAGGCCCAAAGAGCGAAGGCGAGGAAGAGGGATTCGGTGTAGGGGACGACGGTGAACACCGCCATGGGAGCAAAAGACCAAGCGGCCACAGCCACGGCGCCGGCCACACCGCCGCGGGCCAAACGGTAGAGGGCCCAGGCGGCCAAAGCCGAAGCGACAAGGGAGACGAGCAAACCGGCGATGATGTAAGGCAAGCCGACGGCGTGGAGACCGCGTAGGAGCAGCGGCAGCCCAGGGAAAATGGCGGCCTGGGACAGGTCGTCGACCGGATAGCCCTGATCGGCCAGGCGGATGACGCGGTCAGAGTCCCAGTGGCCCAAAGCGGCGAGGCCGCCTAGGCCTTGAGAAGAACCGACGACGACAGCGGTGAACAAGAGCGTCAAACGGCTGAAAGCCCAAGCCAGAACCGCGCCGCGCGGCGCCCAAGCGGCGGGGAAGAGCGGCTCGGCGCTTTGGCCTTGGATCTCGGTCTCGTCCGGCAGGGGGGCGGGGCCGACCCCCAGACGGACCCGTTGGACATCCGTGAGGTCACGCTCGGCGGCCGAAGGGTCATGGTCCGGGACGCAGATGTCCCGGACCACGCGGGCCATGACCCACCAGGTGGCGGCCAAGCGTATGAGGATCGCGAGGATGTAGAAACCTTGATAGGCGGGCGGGTCCTCGGAGGCGCCGCCGAGGAAGAGCCAGATGGCGGCGAAATAAACCAGCTCGGCAAGCGCCCAAGCGGCGAAGTCGCGCCAAGCCGGACGGGCCCAGAGGACAAGCGGCAAGAGCCACAAGACGTACTGGGGAGAGTAGACCATGTTGAAGGTCACGAGGATGGCGACCGCCAAGAAGACGACCTGGCCGGGCCGCGGTTTGACGGGGGCGAGCAAGGTGATCGCGGCCAAACCGGCGTAGCAGACGGCCATGATGCCGATAGCCCAGTTTTGGGCGTTGGCCGGGCCCGAGCCAAGGAGGGCAAGAGCGTGCCAGAGCGACCCGAGGTCAGGGCCGCGGCCCTGGTTGAAGGTGTAGAAGTGCCTCCAGCCGTCGACGGAGGCGATGATGACAGGGAGGTTGGCGGCGATCCAGGCGGCGACGGCGGCGCCGAGGAGCCGCACGTAGAAGACGAACCGGCGGGAGCGCCAACACAGGAGGAACAAGGCCCCGAGGACGACGACGGGATAGAACTTGGCGGCGACCGCCAAACCGAGCCAGATCCCAGCGCGGACAGGATGGTCGCGGGTGTAGGCGAGGAGGCCGAGCGAGCACAGGAAAACAGCGAAGAGGTCCCAGTTGATGAGACCGGTCGTCATGACAGCCGGGGCGGCGGCCAGCGCGGCGACCCCCCAAGGATGGCCGCCCATGAGGCGACGCTGGACCGCCACGACGCCGAGGAAGCAGGCGAACAAGCCGACGGCGGTGACGGCGGTGTAAACGTTGGAATTGGACAGGATCGTCTGGGCGTCGAGGCCTTCGCCGGACGCGAAGCCGAGCAGATCGGTCAGGCGGCGGGCGAGGTCGGCGAACATGCCCGTCAAGGCGGGATATTCCCAGTCGAAGTCGGTGTAGGGGGACAAGCCGGAGGCGAAACCGCGGATGCGGTAGAGGATGCCGATGTCGGAGTAGCACATCGGGGAATAAACGTCGATGGCCTTGCTGGAGTCGGCGGTGCGGCAGGGCAACTGTCGGACCATCGCGATGATCCACGTGGCGACGGCGATGAGGAAGACCCACAAGTTCAGACCGCCCGCGCGCACCTGGCTGGCGTGGCGGCCCAGCCGGCCGCCCAGGCGGCGCGTCAGGGCGTCGCGGGCCGCGCCGAAGGGCAAGCGGCGGAGGGCGGCGACGAAGGCAGGGCCCGGTGGCGAAGTCGACACGGGCTAATCACATCACATCCCGCCCCGCGGGCGGCGCCCGGCGGGCCAGACGGACCGACGAGACCGCCTGCTGTCTTCAGCCGGAGCGGGCGGGCGGACCCCAGGGGCGGGCCAAACCGGGACGGATTCACGAGATTGGTTTAAACGTTTTCAAGTTTGCCAGGACAGGCTGCCGCCGTGGCCCGCTTGGCCGTTTTCGCCGCCGGGACTGGTTTAAATGTTTTAAAGCCAGTTAAGCCGAGACGACCCTGAAACGCGGCGGCGCGAGCCAGGACCGCTCTAAAACCCGTGGCCGCGTCACGTCGGTCGCAAGATCCCCGTGGCCCAGGTGGAGGCGGGGTCAAACCCGTGGCCGCGTCACGTCGAGCCGGCCTCGGGCTCGGCCAAGACGGAAACGGCCTCCGTCGGCTCTGGCGGCGGCGCGGAGGCGGAGGAGTGCTCAGTCGGACTCGGCGGCGCGACCGGCTTGCGCGTTGGCGCGGCCGCAGCGGACGGCTCCGGGGCCGCGGTGCTGGGCTCCGAAGCCGGAGTCGGAGTCGGACTCGGCTCCGCGGCGGGGCCTTTGTCGGCCGGCTCCGCGAAATCAAGTTTCTCCCGGCCCGCCATTGCGACGCCCATGTAGTCGAGCCAAACGTCAGCCGAATAAGAACCGGGGAAAGGCCTGCCCATGTAATCGTCTAAATCGCCGATGCCGTCGTCTCCCCGCACGAACATGACGGCGGTCGAAATCTGGCTGGTGTAGGCGACGAACCACGATGACACGGTCAATTCCTTGGCGCCGCCGGCCGGCGTCCACGTTCCTGTCCCCGTCTTGCCGGCCGCCGGGAAGGCGAAACCGGCGGCCGTCTTGCCCGTCCCATCCGTGATGACATCCCGCAAGGCGTGCGTGACCGTGCTGACGGCGCCGGCCGGGAAGGCGACCGCTGTCGCCGGCGAGGCCTTGTAGACAAGTTGGCCATCGTCCCAGACTTCGCGCACGACGTGGCTGTCGGCCCTCACGCCGCCGGCCGCCAACGTCGCATAGCCCGTCGCCTGGCCAAGCGGGCTGACCTCGGCTGAACCCAAGGCGATGCGGTTGTCGATCTGCCAAGAATCAAGACGCGTCACCCCGGCCGCCTCGGCGGCCGCGGCCGCGGCGGCCGCGCCGTCTGGCATCCGCTGGGTCAGGTCGACGTAGGCCGTGTTGATTGACTGGGCGGTCGCCTTCGCCAACGTCACCTCGCCGTATTGCCCGTCGCCGGCGTTGTGGATCGGCACGGTGTCGCCCGTAGGCGTGAAAGAGTTGCCGTTGAGGCGGGTTGACAAACTGAAGCCGTCCTCGACGGCGGCGGTTAGGACGTAGGTCTTGAAGGTCGAGCCGGAGATCCTAGGAGTGACAGCCCAGTTGCGCTGGTTGGCGACGTAATCCGGGCCGCCGTAGAGAGCCAAGACCTCGCCCGTGCCGGCCTCGACCGACGCGAGGGCGCCGTGGAGTTGGCCAGGATCGCCGGCCGCGCTGGCCTCGGCGGCCTTCTGAGTCCAACTTTGGACCGACGCGACAGCGGCGTCTTGGGCGGCTTTGTCAAAGGTCGTGACGATCATGAGGCCGTCGCCTTGAATGGCTTCCTCCGTGAACTGGCCGGTCGCCTCAAGCTCGTCTTCGACCATCGCCAGCAGGAAGCCGTTGGGCCCGCCGTAGCGGTCGGAGGTCGGCGTCTCGGGGAACTCCGGCGGTTCGGCGGCGTCGGCCGCTTCCTCGGCCGTGATGGCTCCCGTCGTCACCAGGCCGTCGAGGACGTAGGCGTAACGGCTGCGGAAACGCTCGGCGTTGTCATCGTCGACGACAGGGTCGAGGGTGCCGGGGCTGTTGAGGATGGCGGCCAAGGCGGCCGACTGCTGGAGGCTGAGCGCCTGGGCGTCGATGTTGAAATACGCCTTGGCGGCGGCCTGGATGCCGTAGGCGCCGCGGCCGAACCAGATGGCGTTGAGGTAGCCAGCCAAGATCTGCTCTTTCGTCATCTGGCCGCCGCGGGTCAGCTTGAGGGCGAGGAGGATCTCTTTGATCTTGCGGGTCGGGGTTTGGTCGGCGGTCAGATAGACGAGCTTGACGTATTGCTGGGTGATGGTCGAGCCGGACTGGAGCGAGCCGCCCGACAAGATGTTCTTGGCGGCCCGGAGGATGCCGGTGAAGGACACGCCGGGGTCGGTCCAAAAATTCCGATTTTCCGCCGCCACAACGGCGTCCTTGATGGACTGGGGGATGTCGGCGAAGGGCAAGGCGATGCGGTTCTGCTGCGCGAAGTCCCCCAACTGCGTGACGCCGTCGCGGAAATAGACCTGGCTCAGCTCGGCTGTGAACTCGCGGTTGGGGTCGGGAGTCTCAATCCTTTGATAGGCGACGACCAAGGCGAGGGCGCCGCTCAAAGCCAAGACGAGGCCGGCGATGAGGCCGCCGGCCAGGATGCGCTTAGCCCAAGTGGCAGCCCGGCTGCGGCCGGCGGCCTTGGCTGATTTGGCCTTGGCCGCTTTAGCCCGCTGCCGGGCCTTGGCGGCGGCCGCCCGTTGCTTGTCCTGGGTTTTCTTGTCCTGCCTCACCCGGGCCGGCCCGCCCGCTGGCCGGCCGCCGCGGTTCCCCGGGTCAGCCATAAAGGTCCTCCACGGTCGGCTGGCGCCTAGGCGGGCGGCGTTTGACGCCGTCGCCTAGGACGTACGACGCGATGAGGTGGTTCCAGCCGCATTCCGTGCAGACCTCGACGACACAGACCTTGAACTCCCCGTATTCGTTTTCCATCTCCTCGAGTTCTTTGACCGACTTGATGCGCCCCGAATATTGCCCGAGCTGGTCGCCGAAGACGTAGTGCAAGTGGACGAGGCGGCCGCAGCCGCCGACGGGGCAGCGCGTTTCGGACAGCTCGCCGTGATGGAAGGCGGCTCGGATGAGCATGGGGTCGGCGTCGCAGACATCGGCGGCCGTCAACGAGCGCACACGGCCGCGCAACGCCTCCAAGGCGCGCCGCCGTTGCAAGGCGTAATCAACGCTCTCCCGCTTTGACCACATGCACTCCAGGGTACCTGCGGGCGCTGACAGCCCTGAAAAACGGCCCTGAACTCCCCTGGCGGCTACTTCGGCTTGCGCCTGATCGTAGGCACGACCGGCTTGGACTCGGCGAAAAAGTCATTGCCTTTGTCGTCTACAACGACAAAGGCCGGGAAGTCCTCGACCTCGATCTTCCAGATCGCCTCCATGCCGAGCTCTGGGTATTCGAGCACCTCGACCGATTTGATGCAGTCCTGGGCCAGCCGGGCCGCCGGGCCGCCGATCGAGCCGAGGTAGAAGCCGCCGTGCTTGGCGCAGGCGTCCGTCACCGCCTGCGACCGGTTGCCTTTGGCCAACATGACAAGAGAGCCGCCCTGCGACTGGAAGAGGTCGACGTAGGAATCCATCCGACCCGCCGTCGTCGGCCCGAAAGAACCAGACGGCAGCCCGACTGGGGTTTTGGCCGGGCCGGCGTAATAAACCGGGTGGTCCTGGAGGTAGCGCGGCATCGGCTGGCCGGCGTCGAGACGCTCCTTGATCTTGGCGTGGGCGATGTCCCGGGCCACGACCAGGGGGCCGCGCAGGGACAGGCGTGTCTTGACCGGGTGTTTCGCCAGTTCGGCCAAAATCTCCGGCATCGGCCGGGTCAGGTCGATTTCCACGACGTCGCCGCCGAGGTGCTCGTCCGTCGTGTCAGGCAGGAAACGGCCCGGTTCGGTCTCCAGCCGCTCGATGAAGACGCCCTCCGGCCTGATCCAGCCGAGGCACTGGCGGTCAGCCGAACAAGAAACCGAAAGGGCGACCGGCAGCGAAGCGCCGTGGCGGGGCAGCCGGATGACGCGGACATCGTGGCAGAAGTACTTGCCGCCGAACTGGGCCCCGATGCCGCAGCGGCGGGTCAGCTCCAACACCTGCGCCTCCAAGGCCAGGTCGCGGAAGCCGTGGGCGGCCGGAGAGCCGGCCGTAGGAAGGCCGTCGAGATACTTGGCCGAAGCGTATTTAGCCGTCTTCAAGGCGAATTCCGCCGACGTGCCGCCGACGACGACGGCCAGGTGGTAGGGCGGGCAGGCGGCGGTGCCGAGCGAACGTATCTTCTCTTCCAAGAACTCCAACATGGCGTCGGGATTGAGGATCGCCTTGGTTTCTTGGTAAAGATAAGACTTGTTAGCCGAGCCGCCGCCCTTGGCCATGAAGAGGAATTCGTAGGCCAGCTCGTGGCCGGGCTTGGTGTCGGCGTACAGCTCGATCTGGGCCGGCAGGTTCGTCCCCGTGTTGACCTCGTCCCACATCGACAAGGGCGCGTTCTGGGAGTAGCGCAGGTTGAGGCGGGTGTAGGCGTTGTAGACGCCGCGGGCCAAGGCCGCCTCGTCCGGGCCGGCGGTCAGAACCCGCTGGCCGCGTTTGCCCATGACGATGGCCGTGCCCGTGTCTTGGCACATGGGCAGGACGCCGGCCGCCGCGATGTTCGCGTTCTTGAGCAGGTCGAGGGCGACGAACTTGTCGTTGTCCGAGGCCTCGGGGTCGTCCATGATGGACCGCAGCTGGGCCAGGTGGGCGGGACGCAGATAGTAGGCGATGTCGTGGAAGGCGGTTTCGGCCAGCAAGGTCAGCGCCTCGGGGGCGACCTCCAAAAAATCACGGCCGTCGGCGTGGCTGACGCGGACCCCCTCGGCGCTGAGCTGGCGGGACGGGGTTTGCGTCGGCGACACGGGGAGCATGTCGGTGTACGCGAATTCGGGCATGGCCGCCTCCTTTCAATACTCATCTTGGCGCCTTGGCGCCGCCAGCCGCGCGCAGGGCGCCGAGACGGCCGCCAGGAGCCGCCAGGGCCAGAGACCAGAGGCCCAGCGGTCCAGAGGGCCGGGAGATCACACCGGCCAAGGCCTTTTTGACCGCCGCCCGCGGGGCCAAGAGGGCCGGGACGAATAATGGCGCACGCCACAAGACGCGAAATCGCGGCGCGGCCGGCGCCCGCCTACGAAACAGGGCAGACTTGCCCCCATGACGGACACGCCTTCAAAGGCTCGCCTTTCTGACTCTCCGGCGCCTGACGGCGAAACCGACCTCGGCCAGACCCGCTATATCTCGGTCTTGCCAACCGCCCTCGGCGTCCTCGTAGGCCTGGCCATGTTGTTCATCATCATCCAAGGCCTCAACCAGGTCGAGTCGATCAAGTCGATCCTGGCCTCCTTCTTCATGGCCCTCAACCTCGTCATCGTCGTCTGGCCCATCCAGACCCGGCTGGCTAAGCGCATTCCCCGCATCCTCGCCGGCATCATCGCCGGCGCCTCCGCACTCGCCATTTTGGCCGTCCTTTTGTGGTCTATCGGCTGGGCGATCACGCGGCTCGTGGCCGAATTGCCGCGCTATTCGGTGGCGTTCCAGAAATGGCTCAACACCATCGTCGACTTCCTCAGCCGCCAAGGCCTCGACACGAACACGATTTACAGAGAAGCCCTGGCTCAGCTGCGCACCCTTAACCTGACAACCATCGCCAATACGCTGGGCTCGGTCGTCACCCAGGTCGGCAGCCTCGTCAACCTCGTCTTCCTCATCGTCATGATCCTCGTCTTCGTTCTGATGGACTCCATGAGTTTCGGGGAGCGGATGACGCGGCTGTCCAACCGGCACAATGCGACGCTCGCCTCGGCTCTGACATCGTTCGCCCGCGGCACCCGCCGTTATTGGATCGTGGCCTCGATCTTCGGTTTCATCGTGGCCCTTTTCGACTGGGTCCTTCTGCTGTCGCTGGCCGTGCCGCTGGCGACGGTTTGGGCGATGTTCGCGTTCGTCACCAACTACATCCCCAACATCGGCTTCATCATCGGCCTCGTCCCGCCCATCATCATGGCGTTCTTGTCCGGCGGCTGGCAGGCCGCCTTGTGGGTCGCCATCGGCTACACCGTCCTCAACGTCGTCATCCAAGGTTTCATCCAACCCCGGGTCTCCGGCGGCGCCGTCGGCATCACGGCCACCGTCGCCGTCCTCTCGCTTCTTTTGTGGGCCACCATCCTCGGCCCCCTCGGCGCCCTCCTCGCCATCCCCGCGACGCTCCTCGTCAAAACCCTTTTCATCGACATGGACCCGCAACTGCGCTGGGTCAACACTATAATTGCTTCAGACATGGATACGAGCGAGGAAGATCCATTTAAATTGTCGGATCTCTTGGAGCGCGCCAAACAACTCGGCAAGCCGGCCGCGGCGGACCAGGCGGCTGGACGACAACGCTCCTCTCGCAGCGGGAAACGCCGCCGAAAATAGGGCCCCGGCCAGGCCGGACAAACTTCCCTGGACCAGGCTCGGGAAACGCTCCTCAAAGCCGGACTGCGACAACTGACCGTAGGATTGCTTAATTGTCCCTGCCCGGTCCAGGGCAACCGGGCAGGGACAATTAAACCAGCCATTTCACCTGGCGCTCACCGCGAAGTCCTGGCCGAGAGGAGAGGCCAGGATTTCCCGCACCGGGAAAGCGCTTTGGCCGACTGTCGACCGGCGGCGCGCCATTTAGCCAACCTGCCCGTGGAGCCCAGACGGGTTCCACGGGGGGCTTTACGGGGGTCTGCCAAGGCTTCGCGGAGGGCCTTCACGGAGCTTTGCAGCCGGGGGTCTCCGCGAGGGGCTTTGCCTTCGGGGGTTTCATCTGGGGGATTTCACCTGGGGGTTTTCGCCAGGCGTGGTCACGGGTTTATTTTCTAAGCCCCGGGGGGGAACACCAGCAAATACATCCGAGTACCGCACGTGTCGGGCGCCACCCCCAG
>JAIRXC010000187.1 GCA_031268515.1 Propionibacteriaceae bacterium | reverse complement strand
CCTGCCAACAAAACAGGTAAGACAGCCCAAGCGGTTGCCCGCCTGTGTGCGTCGGCTGGGTTTCGCCGCCGTCGGTGCTCCGCTGTTGAAGGCAGGTGAGATGGTAAAAGTTGGCAAGCAAGCGACCAGGCGGCCGCCTTCAAGCATGGGGTTGGGTCTAGCTGGTGTGTCATTGCGGCCTCCGGGGGTGCGCCGGTTGGGTTCGCCATCCAAAGCGCGGCGGGGGGAGAGTTGCTTGAAAACCTGTTCCCGCCGGCTCAGACGGCCGGACAGGAAGCATCCTGCCACAACAACACCAACAAAAGCCACCACTAGGCTGTTTCTGTGGATAAAACTTCTGTCGCAGGCGGCCAAAGCTTGCAATCGTGAGAGCGGAACGACTGAGGATGTCTGTCACGGTCAGCGGCGCGGCCTCCACCGGGGA
Organism: Propionibacteriaceae bacterium; assembly: GCA_031268515.1. Lineage (GTDB taxonomy): Bacteria > Actinomycetota > Actinomycetes > Propionibacteriales > Propionibacteriaceae > WQYJ01. Next base: position 7,441 of record JAIRXC010000187.1, on the reverse strand, counting down.
CCGGTCGGCCAGGACAGCCGGCTGCGCCACAAGAGTGCCCGAGGGGGGAGTTGAACCCCCATGTCTGTTTAGGACAGACGGGTTTGAGCCGTCCGCGTATGCCATTCCGCCACTCGGGCCGAGCGCGCCGGGGGACATTCTGCCATCCGTCCGGGTTTGGCGCCAGCTCTCGGCTTGACTCGTCAAAGGTGATCGCGGACGGGCCCTTCTGACACGTCCCGGACAAGGCAGCGGGACCAGCCGTTGGCCGCCCGCTGGCGGTCACGCCGCTCACCGTTCCAACGGTCTGACGGGTCGTAGGCGGCCGGTCGGCCAGCGGCCGGCTCGCGGAGCCGGGGCGCGTTCGTCTCGGCGGTGTGGGAGGTGGAAGAATGCGGCCTGTGACGAAGAAGAACACACCCACCGCCGGAGAGCAACGCCCTCGCGTCCTCGTCGCCGAAGACGAGGCTTTGATCCGGCTCGATCTGGTCGAACTGTTGTCTGACGAAGGCTACGAGGTGATTGGCCAGGCGGCCGACGGTGAGGAAGCCGTCGCCTTGGCGCGTGAGCTCAGCCCCGATGTCGTCGTCATGGATGTCAAGATGCCTAAGCTCGACGGCATCTCGGCGGCTGAAGTGATCGTCGGCGAGCGGATCGCCGCCGTCGTCATGCTGACCGCTTTTTCTCAGAAAGATTTGGTGGCCCGGGCCACCGAGGCCGGCGTCATGGGCTACGTCGTCAAGCCCTTCGACGCCTCCGACATCGTGCCTGCCATCGACGTCGCCCAGGCCCGTTTCAACCAACTCGTGGCAGTCGAAGCAGAGGTCCTCGACTTGGAGGAGCGGCTGCTTTCACGCAAAGCCGTCGATCAGGCGAAGGCCCTGCTCCAAGAGGGGCTGGGCCTGACCGAAGCCGAAGCCTTCCGTTGGATCCAAAAGACGGCCATGGACCTGCGCAAGCCAATGCGCGAGGTCGCCCAAGGCGTCATCGACCATCGGCGGCCGCCTCAAGGCGACCGGTGAGCGCAGGCCAGCCGGCCGCGGCCCGGAGCGCCCGTCGCGCCCCGTCGGCGCCTTCGCCGGCCGGCCGTGGCAGCCTCTTGCTGCTCGACGGCCATTCGGTCGCCTTCCGCGCTTTCTACGCCCTACCGGCTGAAAATTTCACCACCTCGACGGGTCAGGCGACCAACGCCGTCTACGGTTTCACGGCCATGCTCATAGGCCTGCTCCGAGATGAGAAGCCAACCCACGTGGCCGTCGCCTTCGACGTCTCTAGGACAACCTTCCGAACCGATGAATACGCGGCCTACAAGGCCACTCGCTCCGAGACCCCGCCGGCTTTCATAGGCCAGACCGACCTCATCAAAGAGGTCTTGGCGGCCTTGCGCATCACTTGGGTCGAGGCCGACCGTTACGAGGCCGACGATGTCATCGCCACATTGTCCGCCCAGGCGGAAGCCGCCGGCCTCGACGTCCTCATCTGCTCGGGCGACCGCGACACTTTTCAACTCGTCAGCGACGCCGTCACCGTCCTTTACCCCCGCCGTGGCGCCTCTGATCTGGCTCGCATGACACCGGCGGCGGTGGAGGAGAAATACGGCGTCCCACCGGACCGCTACCCTGACCTGGCCGCTCTCGTCGGCGAGCAATCTGACAATTTGCCTGGCGTGCCAGGGGTCGGACCCAAGACGGCGGCCAAGTGGGTGAGGGAGTACGGCGGCTTGGCCGGGCTGCTCGAACGGATCGAGGAGGCGCCGGGCAAGGCCGGGCAGTCCCTGCGCGAGCGGCGGGAGGATGTCGAGCGCAACCGCCGCCTCAACCGCCTTGTCCGCGATCTTGCTTTGCCAGTGGGGCCGGCCGACCTGGTCCGCCAGCCCTGGGACCGCGAGGCGGTGGGCCGCGTCTTCGAAGCCTTGGAGTTCCGCACTCTGCGCGACCGTCTGTCCGAGATCGGCCCGCCCGCGGCGGCGCCGGACCCGGCCGGAGGCTTCGCCATCGCCGCCGAGGCTCTGGCTCCCGGGCTGGTCCGGGACTGGTTGGACTCACATACGGCGGCCGCGGCGGGGGAGGCCCCGCTGACCGGCCTAGACCTGGCCGGCTGTTGGGCCGCCGACGGCGGCGACGTGTCTCGGATCGCCCTGGCTGCGGCGGACGGCGCGGCGGCTTGGTTTGACGCCGCCGCGTTGACCCCTGACGACGAGGCGGCTCTCGGCGCCTGGCTGGCCGACCCAAGCCGTCCCAAGGCCGGCCACGCTTGCAAAGGGCCGCTGCGGGCACTCTGGGCGCGCGGCTGGGATCTGCGCGGCCTCCAGTCGGACACGGAATTGGCCGCTTACCTAGTCCGCCCTGACCAGCGCGGCTACGGCCTCGAAGACCTGGTCAGCCGCTACCTGGGACGCTCTTTGGCGGCCGCTGGCGACAACCAAGGCGACGCTGTCCAGCCCGCCCTCGACCTGACTGGCGCCGACAGCGACGATGGGGCCGCCGCCGCTCTTCGCGCGGCCGCCGTCCGCGAATTGGCCGGCGCTCTCGACACGGAGTTGGCCGAACGGGCCGCCGCTCTTCTTTTGCGGGATGTCGAATTGCCGCTTGAGCGGATTTTGGCTCAAGCTGAGCTGGCTGGCGTGGCCGCCGACGGCGACCTCTTCGAACGTCTGCGGGCCGATTTCGACAGCCAGGTCCAAGCCGCCGAACAGGCCGCGTATGACGTCATCGGCCGGACCGTCAACTTGAGTTCCCCTAAGCAATTGCAAGTCGTTTTATTTGATGAACTGGAAATGCCGAAGACGCGGCGGGTCAAGTCGGGCCACACGACCGACGCCGACGCCTTGGCCGACCTCTACGCCAAAACCGGCCATCCTTTCCTCGCCCACCTCCTCGCCCACCGGGACGCGCTGCGGCTGCGCCAAACGGCCGAGGGCTTGGCCAAGGCCATCGCCGACGACGGGCGAATCCACACCACCTACCTCCAAACCGCCGCGGCGACAGGGCGCCTGTCCTCGATCGAGCCGAACCTCCAGAACATCCCCATCCGCACCGCAGCCGGCCGCCAGCTGCGGGAGGGGTTCGTCGCGGGGCCCGGCTTCGAGGCGCTTTTGACGGCCGATTATTCCCAGATCGAGATGCGGATAATGGCCCACTTGTCCGGCGACCAGGCGCTCATCGGCGCTTTCCGGTCGGGCCGTGACTTCCACGCCGTCATGGCCGGGCATGTTTTCGGCGTCGCCCCCGCCGATGTCACAGCAGACCAACGGGCCCGCGTCAAGGCGATGAATTACGGTTTGGCCTACGGATTGTCGGCGTACGGATTGTCGGGTCAGCTGAAAGTGTCAGTCGGCGAGGCCCAGCGGCTCATGGATGACTATTTCGAGGTTTTCGGGCCCGTCCGCGACTACCTTGGCACCTTGGTGGCCGAGGCGCGCCGGACTGGCTACACGGAGACCCTCTTGGGCCGGCGCCGTTATCTGCCCGACCTCACATCAGCCAACCGGACCCGGCGTGAGATGGCCGAGCGGATGGCTCTCAACGCCCCCATCCAAGGATCGGCGGCTGACCTCGTCAAACTCGCCATGATCCGGGCCGATGAGGCTCTGCGCCGCGCGAAATTGCGTTCGCGGCTGCTCCTCCAGGTCCACGACGAGCTGATCTTCGAGGTCGCCCAAGGCGAGGCCGCCGCCGTTGAGGAATTGGCCCGCGAGGCGATGGGGGCCGCCGCGCCTCTGTCGGTGCCGCTCGACGTCTCGGTCGGCCTCGGCCCGACTTGGGCCGCCGCCGCCCACTGATCTGATGGCCGTGGCCCAAGATCACGGCCCGGTAACGGTTGCGTAGGTGAAATTGACCGGCTTTTGAGGTCTCGATAACCTGGCTCCGCATTGTGTCCGGTGCGGTCCCGGCCTGGAGTGGGCCGCACTCGAGCCAAGCTCGCGCCTCCGGCGCCGCTACCGCTCAGTCACGTTGCGCCCTAGAAGTCCTACACCAATCGGAGTCCCACTACATGACCTCAGCCTCTCCGGCCTCGCAGGTCCCAGCTGACGACATCTCCTCCCCTGAAGAGTTCCTCGCCGCTGTCGATGCGACAATTAAGTATTTCAATGACGGCGATATCGTTTCCGGCGTCGTCGTCAAAGTCGACCGGGACGAGGTCCTGCTCGACATCGGCTACAAAACCGAGGGCGTCATCCCCGCCAAAGAACTCTCCATCAAGCACCACGTCGACCCCTTCGAGGTCGTCCAGGTCGGAGACGAGATCGAAGCCTTGGTCCAGCAGAAGGAAGACAAAGAAGGCCGTCTCATCTTGTCCAAGAAGCGCGCTCAATACGAGCGGGCTTGGGGCACGATCGAGAAAATCAAGGAAGAAGACGGCGTTGTCACCGGCCGAGTCATCGAGGTCGTCAAGGGCGGCCTCATCATCGACATCGGCTTGCGCGGCTTCCTCCCCGCCTCACTCGTGGAGATGCGCCGCGTCCGCGACCTCCAGCCTTACATCGGCCAAGAGTTCGAAGCCAAGATCATCGAGTTGGACAAGAACCGTAACAATGTTGTCTTGTCCCGGCGGGCTTGGCTTGAGCAGACCCAGTCCGAGGTCCGCACGAATTTCCTCAACCAGCTTCAGAAGGGCCAAATCCGCAAGGGCGTCGTCTCGTCCATCGTCAATTTCGGTGCCTTTGTCGATTTGGGCGGCGTCGACGGCCTCGTCCACGTTTCCGAGCTGAGTTGGAAGCACATCGACCACCCGTCCGAGGTTGTCGAGGTCGGCCAGGAGGTGACCGTCGAGGTCCTCTCCGTCGAGATGGACCGCGAGCGCGTCTCACTGTCTCTCAAGGCCACTCAAGAAGATCCTTGGCAGACCTTTGCCCGCCTCCACCAGATCGGCCAGATCGTGCTCGGCAAGGTCACGAAACTGGTCCCCTTCGGCTCCTTCGTCCGAGTCGGGGAGGGCATCGAAGGCCTTGTCCACGTCTCCGAGTTGGCCGAGCGCCACGTCGAAATCCCCGAGCAGGTTGTCACGGTGGGCGACGAAGTCATGGTCAAGATCATCGACATCGACCTTGACCGCCGGCGTATCTCCTTGTCTCTCAAGCAGGCCAACGAGGGAGTTGACACGGCCGCTGACGACTTCGACCCGTCGCTTTACGGCATGACGGCGAGCTACGACGACAATGGCAACTACATCTTCCCTGAGGGCTTTGACCCTGAGACGAACGAGTGGAAGCCAGGTTACGACGAGCAGCGGGCGGCCTGGGAGGCGCAGTACGCCGAGGCGCAGGCCCGCTGGCTGGCCCACAAGGCGCAGGCCTCCGAGGCTCGCCAGTCCAACCTCATCGCCGTGGCTGAGGCCGAGGCGGCGGGCGCGTATGTTTCCGCTCCCGAGGCCGGCGCGGCCGAAGAGGCCGGCTCGCTGGCCTCCGACGAGGCGCTGCAAGCGCTCAAGGAGAGGCTGACTGGTTCGGAGTAAACAGGAAAGAAACTTTCCTTACGGGAGGGGCTGGGCCGAGTGGCGGTTCGGCCCCTTCGCCGTGCCTGGCCTGGTTGTGGCAGTATCAGCCTCGTGCGGCGGATCGGATTGACCGGGCCCATCGCGGCCGGCAAGTCCGTCGCGGCGGCGCGGTTGCGTGTTCTCGGCGCCGTCGTCATTGACCACGATGAGTTGGCTCGGGCCGTCCTCGACCCGGGGACGCCGGGTCAGGCAGAGGTACGGGCGGCCTTCGGGGAGGGCGTCATCGCCCCGGACGGGACGACAAACCGGGCGGCGCTAGGACGCCTCGTCTTCGCCGACGCGGCGGCGAGAGCCCGCCTTGAAGAGATCATCCACCCACGGGTGCGAGCCCAAGCGGCCCGTTTGGAGGCGGCGGCCGCCGCGGCTGGCCGGCCGTTCGTCGTCCATGATGTGCCTGTGTTGGTCGAAACCGGCCAGCAGGGGCAATTTGACGCCGTCCTTGTCGTTGACGCGCCCGACGAGCTGCGCCTGCGCCGTCTGACCGGGGAGCGGGGGCTTGAGGCCTCTGAGGCGCGGCGGCGTCTGGCGGCCCAGGCGACCAGGGCCGAGCGGCTCCCCCAGGCTACGGTTGTTTTCGACGGCGGCGGCTCTCCGGCGGCCCTCGAAGGCCAGGTGGACAGGTGGTTCGCCGCTTTCTCGGAAACTGTCGGAGGGGCGTAGTAGCTTGGGCGCCATGAAGGTTTCCACTGCCTCCCGCCCCGGCCCCGCCTTTCACGTCGTCGCGGATTTCCAGCCTTCGGGCGACCAGCCCGAAGCCATCGCCGAACTGGAGCGCCGCGTCAAGGCCGGGCAGCGCGATGTCGTCTTGTTGGGGGCCACGGGCACGGGCAAAACGGCCACGGTGGCCTGGCTGGCCGAGCGGGTGCGCCGGCCTTTGCTCGTCATGCAGCCGAACAAAACTCTGGCCGCCCAGTTCGCCCAAGAGCTGCGGGGGTTCTTCCCCGACAACGCGGTCGAATATTTCGTGTCTTATTACGATTATTACCAACCTGAGGCCTACATCCCCCAGACCGACACGTACATCGAAAAGGACGCCTCGCTCAACGAAGAGGTCGAACGGCTGCGCCACAAGGCAACGTATTCATTGCTGATGCGGCGTGACGTCATCGTCGTCGCGACCGTTTCGGCCATCTACGGCCTCGGCACCCCGCAAGAATACGTCGACCAGGCCGTCGAACTGGTCCGGGGGGAGGAATTCGGCCGCGACCGGCTGCTGCGCCGGCTTGTCGACATCCAGTACGCCCGCAACGATCTGGCGGCGACGCGGGGGACCTTCCGAGCCCGGGGGGACACGGTCGAAGTCTTCCCGATGTACGAGGAGTTGGCCTGGCGGGTCGAGTTCTTCGGGGATGAGATCGACCGGTTGGCCATCCTTAACCCCTTGACGGGGGAACTCATCACCGAGCCGGAGGCCATGAAGATATTCCCGGCGACCCATTACACGGCCAGCGCCGAGCGGATGGAGCGGGCCATCGGCGGGATCGAGGCCGAATTGGAGGAGCGTTTGGCCGAACTGCGGGGAACGGGAAAACTGTTGGAGGCGCAGCGGCTGGAGATGCGGACGCGCTACGACATCGAGATGATGCGCCAGATCGGCTCTTGTTCGGGGATTGAGAATTATTCCCGCCACATCGACGGACGCGCCCCGGGCAGCCCTCCGAATTGCCTCATTGATTATTTCCCTGACGATTTCCTCTTGGTCATCGACGAGTCTCACGTCACGGTGCCGCAGATCGGCGCGATGTACGAGGGGGACATGTCCCGCAAGCGGACCCTGGTCGAGCATGGCTTCCGCCTGCCGTCGGCCATGGACAACCGTCCATTGCGTTGGGAGGAGTTTGTCGAGCGGATCGGCCAGACGGTCTATCTGTCGGCCACTCCAGGGCCGTACGAACTGGCCAAGGCCGACGGCGTGGTCGAACTGTTGATCCGGCCGACCGGCCTCGTGGACCCGGAGATCATCGTC
>JAIRXC010000185.1 GCA_031268515.1 Propionibacteriaceae bacterium | reverse complement strand
GTGGGAACCATAGATGTAGACCCTCAGCAGACGGCGGAGCGGGCCGCGCTCCCGCGTCAACCGAAGAAATAATGCCAAATGGCGCGATGAGAAAGGTTTGAATCCATGGGGCTCTTGGCGGGGAAGCGGATTTTAGTGACCGGCGTGACGGACAAGTCATCTTTGGCTTACCGCACGGCGGCGTTGGCGCAACGAGAGGGGGCTGAGGTCGTCATCTCGAACTTCGGCCGGGCCATGCGGTTGACCCGGCGGGCTGTCGCCGCCCTCGACCCGACGCCGGTGGTCCTGGAAATGGACGCCACCGATTCCACCGCTATCGCGTCAATGCGAGAACAGGTCGAACAGGCCGTTGGAACCCTCGACGGCATCGTCCATTCCATCGCCTACGCCGACCCCATGAAGGCGATGGGCGGACAGTTCCTCAGCACCCGCTGGGAGGATGTCGGGTTGTCTCTGCGCGTCTCGGCCTATTCTCTTGTCGAGTTGGTCAAGGCCCTCGGCCCCCTGCTCCAGCCGGGAGCTTCGATTGTCGGCTTGACCTTCGATTCGACGGTCTCTTGGCCGTCTTACGATTGGATGGGCGTGTCCAAGGCCACCCTCGACTCGGTCATCCGTTATTCCGCCCTCTACCTCGGCCCCTCCCGCATCCGGGCCAACGTCGTCTCGGCCGGCCCCGTCAACACCTTGTCGAAGAAGGCCATCCCGAGGCTCGTCGACACGGACCGACTCTGGTCTGAGCATTCTCCCCTCGACTGGGATGTCAACGATGGGACGCCCGTCGCCCAGGCGGTCGTCCTCCTTCTGAGCGACTGGCTGTCCATGACGACCGGCGAGGTCCTCCACGTGGACGGCGGCTTCCACATCATGGGCCTCTGAGCAGGCCGAACGGACGAGTCTTCACCCTGGCCGGGCTCGTGACGGCCCTGTCAGCGGCGGTGGCTGGCATCGCGACGGTTCCTTTGCCCCGGCCGGGTTTGCGACGGGCCCGTCTCGACAGCGACGTCACGGCTTTGCCCCGATGGGCCAAGGGCAAGGCGCCAGGCCGCTTCGCCCAGGTGGCGGCTTTGGTTCTGACCCAGGACTGCGGGCGGCGCGGGCCATCCGACGGCGGCGGCGGGGCAAGAGCCGGCGGAGCGCGGCGGCCGCCAAGCAACTGGCGGCGGGGGAGAGGCGCCGCCGGCTGGCAGCGTTCCGGCGGCCCAGTGGCCAAAGCGGGTCCTCGGGAGGACACTGGTCGGGTGCGTCCACGCGAAGTCATTCTCCTCGGCTCGACCGGCTCCATCGGGGTCCAGGCCCTTGATGTCGTCGCCCGCTACCCTGGCCGTTTCCGCGTCGTCGGCTTAGCCGCCGGCGGCGGCCGCCTCGAACGGCTGGCCGACCAGATCGCCGCTTCGGGCGCGCCTGCCGCCGCCGTTCCCAGCGCCGCGGCGGCCGCCGCTCTCGAGCGCCTGCTCCAGGCTCGCGGCGGCCCGCGCTGCGAAATCTCAGCCGGCCCGGACGCCGCCGCCGATCTGGCCCGGCGGCCCTGCGACGTCGTCCTCAACGGCATGACCGGTTTCGCCGGTCTAGTCCCGACCCTGGCTGCCCTCAAAGCCGGCCGCCGCGTCGCCCTGGCCAACAAGGAATCTCTTGTCTGCGGCGGCCGCCTTGTCACCGAAGCGGCCGGCCCTGGCCAGCTCACGCCTGTCGATTCTGAGCATTCCGCCCTCGCCCAGGCTTGCCGGGGCGGTCGGGCAGACGAGGTCCGCCGCCTTGTCGTGACGGCCTCGGGCGGCCCTTTCCGGGGCCGCAGCCGGGCCGAGTTGGCCTCCGTCGGCGTGGCCGAGGCGCTCGCCCATCCGACCTGGCAGATGGGCCGGGTCGTCACGGTCAACTCGGCCACCCTCGTCAACAAAGGCCTCGAAGTGATCGAGGCCGCTTTGCTGTTCGGCGTCCCTTACGACGCCATTGCCGTTGTCGTCCATCCCCAGTCCGTCGTCCATTCGATGGTCGAGTTCGTCGACGGCTCGACCCTGGCCCAAGCTTCGCCGCCGGACATGCGCTTGCCCATCGCCTTGTCTTTGAGCTGGCCCGACCGGCTCGACGGGGCCGCCAGCCCCTGTTCTTGGTCCGACCCGACGGCTTGGACTTTCGAGCCGCTCGACGAGTCTGTTTTCTCTGCCGTCGCCACGGCCCGCTTGGCCGGCCGGGCCGGCGGCGCCGCGCCCGCCGTCTACAACGGCGCCAACGAGGTTTGCGTCGACGCTTTCTGCGCCGGCCGGCTCCCCTTCCTCGGCATCGCCGACACGGTCGCCGCCGTCGTCGCCGCCTATCTGGCCGGACCAGGCGCTGCTTCGACAACTGCTGTGACGGCCGGAGCCACTGACGCCGTGCCGTCCGGCGCTCCGCCTGCCGTCGTGCCGCCTGACGCCTCCGGCGGCGTCTTCCCGGAAGGCGCTCACGTTCCCGACGCCGCCCTCAGCTTGGCCGCCATCCAGGCCGCCGACGCTTGGGCCCGGCGGGCCGCCGAGGACCTTGTCGCGGCGGCCGGAAAGGCCGTCTCGTGACACTGGTTTGGCAGATCTTGGCCGCTGTCCTTTTCTTCGCCCTCATCCTCGTCTCCGTCGGGCTGCATGAGCTGGGCCATTTCATCCCGAGCAAGCTGTTCGGCGTCAAGGTGCGCCAGTTCTTCATCGGCTTCGGCAAGACCCTCTGGAGCCGGCAGCGCGGCGAAACGGAATACGGCGTCAAGTTGCTGCCCTTAGGCGGCTACGTCTCCCTCGTCGGCATGGTTCCGCCTTACCGCGAAGGCAAGAACACGTGGCTCAAACGCCTGGCCGATTCGTCCCGCGAGGGGGAGTGGGAGCAGATCACCGAAGAGGAGGCCAGCTCCGGCCGCCTCTTCTACCAACGCCCGGTCTGGCAACGCCTCATCGTGATGGCGGCGGGCGTCACGATGAACCTCGTCCTCGCCTTCTGCCTTTTCTTAGGCGTCAACCTGTCTTACGGGCAGTATCAAAACTCTCAAACGGTGGCCCGGGTCGCAGAGTGCGTCGACGCCGCCGCCGCCGTCTGCGAGCCGACTCCGGCGGCGTTGGCCGGCCTTGCCGCCGGGGACACGCTCCTCGGCCTCAACGGCGTCCGCTACGCCACCTGGGCCGATTTCAGCGCCGCCTTGCGGGCCAACGTCGCCCTTCCGGCCGGCGCCGCCGTCTCCGAGGCTGTGGCCTTGCCGGTCAGCCTCCTCATCGACCGCCCAGGGGTCGGAGAGTTGACGCTGCCGACGGTTCCCGGGGCCGTCGGCTGGGCGGCCGATCCCAACGACGCTTCGGCCGTGCTGCCGATCGGCTACCTCGGCGTCGTGATCGGCCGCGAACGGGTGCGGGTCGGCCCCCTCGACACCGCGGCCCAGATGTTTTCCCTGGTCGGCCAGGCGGCCCAAGCCATCGTCCGTTTGCCCAAATCGACCTTTGAGGCGACAGTTGGACTTGTCAGCGGGGCTCCGAGGGATGAGAGCGGCCCGATCTCGGTCGTCGGGGCGGCCCGTGTGGCCGGGGAAGTCGCCGCCGTGGACGCGCCTTTGTCAGCGAAGATCGCGACGTATGTCTCCTTGCTCGCTTCGATCAACCTGTTCGTCGCCGTCTTAAACCTCGTCCCCCTCCTGCCCTTCGACGGCGGCCACATCGCCGCCGCTTTGTGGGAAGCTTTACGGCGCGCCGCAGCCCGCCGCAGGGGCAAACCCGACCCTGGCCCGGTCGATTCGGCCAAGCTCCTCCCTGTCGCCTACGTCGTGGGCGGGCTGCTTGTGCTCATGGGCGCCATCCTCATCGTCGCCGACATTTTCAACCCCGTCCAACTGTTCTGAAAGGACCCCCATGAGCGTCAGCTTGGCCCTGCCGCGCCGGATGGCTCCCGTCCTCGCCCCCCGTCGGCCGACCCGCCAGATCGCCGTCGGCCGGGTCCTAGTCGGCGGCGGCGCGCCCGTTTCGGTCCAATCCATGACGACGACGCTTACGGCCGACGTGGAAGCCACCTTGCGGCAGATCGCCGAACTGACCGCGGCCGGCTGCGACATCGTCCGGGTCGCCGTGCCGAGCCAAGACGACGCCGACGCCCTGCCTGAGATCACGCGCCGCTCTGGGCTGCCGGTCATCGCGGACATCCACTTCCAACCCCGCTACGTCCTCGCCGCCATCGACGCCGGCTGTGCCGCCGTCCGTGTCAACCCCGGCAACATCAAGGCTTTCGATGACAAGGTGGCTGAGATCGCCAAGGCCGCCGCCGCCGCCGGTGTTTCCCTCCGCATCGGCGTCAACGCGGGTTCCCTCGACCCCCGCCTTTTCGCGAAATACGGCCGCGCCACCCCGGAAGCCTTGGCCGAATCCGCTCTGGGGGAGGCCCGGTTGTTCGAGGAGGTCGGTTTCTTCGACTTCAAGATCTCTGTCAAGCATCACGACCCGGTTGTCATGGTCGAGGCCTATCGGCTGCTGGCCGATCGCTGCGACTATCCGCTTCACCTCGGCGTCACCGAAGCCGGCCCGGCTTTCCAGGGCACGGTCAAGTCGGCTGTCGCCTTCGGCGTCTTGCTGGGCGAGGGGATCGGTGACACCATTCGGGTTTCTTTGTCGGCGCCGCCGGTCGAGGAGGTCAAGGTCGGGCGCCAGATCCTCGAATCCCTCAACTTGCGGACGCGCCGTCTGGAGATCGTGTCCTGCCCGAGCTGCGGCCGGGCTCAGGTCGACGTCTATAGCCTGGCCGAACAGGTGACAGAGGGCCTGGCCGGTCTGGGGACGCCGCTTCGAGTGGCTGTCATGGGCTGTGTCGTCAACGGCCCCGGCGAGGCCCGCGAGGCTGACCTAGGCGTCGCTTCAGGCAATGGCAAGGGCCGGATTTTCGTCCGTGGCGAGGTCATCGCGACTGTTCCCGAGGCCGAGATTGTGCCCCGGCTCTTGGCCGAGGCCCGCCGTTTGGCGGCGGCCGCTGGCGCCGGCGGCGGCGATCCTGTCGTCACGGCTGTGACGGGCGAAGCCGCTCCTGCCGCAGCGGCTGTCTAGGGCGCCTAGGCCATGCCTAAGGTGTGGGAACTCGGCCCGCGTGACCTCCAGGCTGCCTTGTGCCTGGCCGGCCGCCGCCCGGTTGAAAATGTCCTTGTTTTATCAAAGCTGCGCGGCTCTGCCCTCGACCCTGGCCTGCTTGGGCACGCCGTCTTCGGCTACGGCGAAACAGGCCAGCTAGCCAGCCTTTTGAGCGTCGGCCCCAGCCTCCTGCCGGTCGAGGCGGACGAGGCGGCCCTGGACGCTTTCGCCCGCGTCCTAGGCGGGTTGCGCCGCGCCAACTCCATCGTCGGGCTGCGCCCCCAGGCGCTCGGCTTGTGGCGCAAACTGGCCAACCGCCACCCTGAAGTCTGGGGCAACCCGCAGGCCGTCCGCGACTGCCAGCCGGTTTTCATGCTCGACGGCGACCCGGCAGGCCCCTGGGATCCTCGCGTCGGCGCCGTCGGCCCCCAGGCCGAAGAGGCCTATTTCGAGGCTGCGGTCGCCATGTACACCGAGGAAATCGGCTCTTCCCCGCTTGATCCCAGCGGCGGCTACCGCCGGCACATCGGCCAACTCCTGCGCCGCGGTGACGGCTACGGCCTTGTCGAGCAGGGCCGGGTCCTCTTCAAGACGGACATCTCTGTCGCCTCCGGCTCGGTCTGCCAGATCGGCGGCGTCTGGCTCCACCCAGATTTACGCGGCCGCCACCTGGCGGCTCCGCTTTTGGCGGGCGTCATCCGTCTGGTCCGCCGCCGCTGGCCGATCTGCTCCCTCTACGTCAACGACTACAACGCCACCGCTTTGTCCCTTTACCGCCGTCTCGGCTTTGCTCAGATCAATCTGGCCGCCACGGTCTTGTGGTGAGCTGTCAGGCGGGTTGGCAGTGCGGCCCGGGCTGCCGCCGAGAGAGCCGCTGCTGGACGGTTTGGAAAAAATGGCCGCCGAGCCGGGCCCGCTGATGACGGGGCCGTTGACCCAAACGGGAGGGGCTTTCAGGCTGTCTTCAACGCTTCAAGGACGGTGGATGAGGCGGTGCTGGCCGCCGCTGCTTCAGCAAGTTGTTCCCAGCCGAGGCTGAAGAGGCGTCTCCTCTGGAAGCAGCCGCAACATAATCCAACTGACCGATCTCCCATGGCGCCGGGAAACTCCACTGCGAAGCGGGACGGTGTTTGGCAAATGGCTCGCTGTCGGCCTGCCCCTGTCCTGGCTCGTCACGGCGTTCTCGGCCGGCCTGATCGCGTTTACCCGTGCCTTGATTGTCTACGGCAGAGCTCCTGGCCTGGCGTTGTCCCTCCGTGTGGCCGGCGGCCGGCCGAGCCATGTCTTGGCCGCCGACGACAGGGCTCTTATCCACAGGAAGCAGCCAGGCAGTGGCTTTTGTCGGTGTTGTTGTGGCAGGATGCTTCCTGTCCGGCTGTCCAAGCCGGTGGGAACAGGTTTTCAAGCAACTCCCCCCGCCGTGCCTTGGATGGCGAACCCAACCGGCGCACCCCCGGAGGCCGCAATGACACACCAGCTAGACCCAACCCCATGCTTGAAGGCGGCCGCCTGGCCGCTCGCTTGCCAACTTTTACCATCTCACCTGCCTTCAACAGCGGAGCACCGACGGCGGCGAAACCCAGCCGACGCACACAGGCGGGCAACCGCTTGGGCTGTCTTACCTGTTTTGTTGGCAGG
>JAIRXC010000176.1 GCA_031268515.1 Propionibacteriaceae bacterium | reverse complement strand
GCCTTGTGAAGCCTCCTCGTCTGCCGCGAGTCCGGCGGCTTGGGGACGCTAAGCTGGCTGGCGTTTGATTCTTCCCAAGGAGATTTCCATGGCACACCTGTTTTACGACGACGACGCCGATTTGGCGGCTATCCAGCGGCGGCGGACGGCCGTCATCGGCTACGGCTCTCAAGGCCACGCCCACGCCCTTTCCCTGCGCGACTCTGGTGTCGACGTCCGCGTCGGCCTGCGGCCCGGTTCGCCTTCCTGGGCCAAGGCCGAGGCTGAAGGGTTGCGCGTCGTCAGCGTGTCGGAGGCGGTCAAAGAAGCTAATCTCATCATGATTTTGGCTCCCGACCAGGTCCAGCGCGGTCTTTACGCGGCCGAGATCGCCCCTTGGCTCAACCCTGGCGACGCCTTGTTCTTCGCCCATGGTTTCAACGTCCGCTTCGGCTACATCCAGGCCCCCGAGGGCGTCGACGTCTGCATGGTGGCGCCGAAGGGGCCCGGCCACCTGGTGCGGCGGGAGTACGCGGCCGGCCGTGGCGTCCCCGTCGTCGTGGCGGTCGAGAAGGACTCCAGCGGCGGCGCCTGGCCGCTGACTTTGGCGTATGCCAAGGCCATCGGCGGCCTTAGGGCCGGCGGCATCGAGACGACCTTCACCGAGGAGACCGAAACCGACCTCTTCGGCGAGCAGGCGGTCTTGTGCGGCGGCGTCTCCCATCTCATCCAGGCCGGCTGGGAAACCCTCGTCGAGGCCGGTTACCAGCCCGAAGTGGCCTATTTCGAGTGCCTGCACGAGATGAAACTCATCGTCGACCTCATGTATGAAGGCGGCATCGCCAAGCAGCGTTGGTCGGTTTCCGACACGGCCGAATACGGCGACTACGTCTCCGGCCCCAGGATCATCGACGACCACGTCCGCCAGTCGATGCGAGCGGTGCTGGCCGACATCCAGTCGGGCGCCTTCGCCGCCCGCTTCATCGCGGACCAGGACGCCGGGGCGCCGGAGTTCAAGGCTCTGCGCGCCGCCGAGGAAGCCCACCCGATCGAGGCGGTCGGCCGCGAACTGCGCCGGCTCATGAGCTGGGTCGCAAAGGACGACGATTACACGGAAGGCACGGCGGCCCGCTGACGGCGCCGACGGGGAGCGGGAGCCGGGCGCGCCGCGGCCCGGCAAGAGCGGAGGTTGGCAATGGCCGATGTGCCGGGAAGGTTCGGCCCTTATGGCGGCCGCTACCTGCCTGAGACCTTGATGGGCGCCGTCCTCGAACTGGAGGCGGCCTACGGGCGCTGGCGCGCCGATCCTGGTTTCAGCGCCGAACTCGACGGCCTCCTGCGGGATTACGCCGGCCGCCCCTCGCGGCTTTACCTGGCCGCCAAGTTGACGAATCAGCTCGGCGGGGCTCGGGTCTGGCTCAAACGCGAGGATCTCAACCACACGGGCTCCCACAAGATCAACAACGTCCTCGGGCAGGCTTTATTGGCTCAGCGGATGGGCAAGACACGCCTCATCGCGGAGACGGGGGCCGGCCAGCACGGCGTCGCGACGGCCACGGCGGCAGCTTTGTTCGGGATGGACTGCGAAATTTTCATGGGCGAGGAAGACACCCGCCGCCAAGCCCTCAACGTCTACCGCATGGAACTCCTCGGCGCCGCCGTCCACCCGGTCAGAAGCGGGACGATGACGCTGAAGGACGCGGTCAGCGCGACGCTGCGGGAGTGGGCAGGAAGGATGGCGGACACCCACTATGTCCTCGGCTCGGTCATGGGACCGCATCCCTTCCCGACAATGGTGCGCGATTTCCAGGCTGTCATCGGGCGCGAGATCCGCTCTGAGCTTTTGAGCCGGACCGGCCGCTTGCCGGCCGCGGTCATCGCCTGCGTCGGCGGCGGCTCCAACGCCATCGGTTCCTTCCACGCCTTCTTGGACGACCCCGATGTCGAACTGATCGGCTGTGAGGCGGCCGGCCTCGGCGTCGACCGGCCTGAGAACGCCGCCACCATCGCCAACGGCACGGTCGGCGTCTTCCACGGCATGAAGTCATATTTCTGCCAAGACCAGGCCGGCCAGATTGCCCCTGTCTATTCGATTTCCGCCGGGCTCGACTATCCAGGCATCGGCCCTGAACATGCCGCCTTGGCTGATTCCGGCCGGGCCCGCTACGTGCCTGTGACCGACGTCGAAGCCGTCTCCGCCTTCGAGGCCTTGTCCCGGACGGAAGGGATCATCCCGGCCGTCGAGAGCGCCCACGCCCTCGCCTACGCCATGGCCTTGGCCCCGACCCTGCCGGCGGACTCTGACGTCGTCGTGACCTTGTCGGGCCGCGGCGACAAGGACGTCGCCGCCATCGCCCGCTACAAAGGGAGGCAGCTAGATGACTAGCGAGACTTCCTCTCAGCTAATCAAGCTGTGGGGATGCGGCCAGCAGAGTTCGGAGGCAGCGTTATGAGGAATATTTTATTAGCGCAGTTCCTGAACCCCTGGGGGGGTGGGATGCAGCGGGCAATGACTGAAGACCTGCGCCAGTTGTCCACAGTATTTCCGGACACCGTTCTTCTCATCACGCATGAATATGAAAATTGGGTTTCTAATTTACGCGACTACAGGCGGTCCTTCAGCCTACAAGACGAACGGATAGTGTCACTGACCAAGTTTGCCCAAGAGTCTGCTTTGGGCCGCTGGTACGACACCGCTAAAGATTCTTTGATTTTAAAAATCAAAGAAATCTCTAGCGCGGCATTTGAAAGAAGCAACCTTCTAAAACTACAGGCCGACGGTCGAAACTATATTTTTTGGACTGATCGAACTTCCGGATATGAATCCGAAAGCAAAACCGAAAATTTGAACTCTGATAGCATCGCCACGATTGTGAAAAAATCAAGGGTGGTCACAGTTTGGAGCGACAGCGGTGTCAAAAAATATCTGCTGAGCGATGGCAGAATTGAGAAAATAAAATACTTGGACCATCGCTGGCAAGAAACTGGAGCGACCTATCTGAATAAGATCGGCAATGTCGTCTTCGAATGGGTGGCCGATGATTTCTATGGAAGAAAATATAAACAGTTCATTGATTTTAATTACCCCGAGGCTGTGCTCGGAGAGAGGGATTTCAGAAGAGTCTTATTAAATTTCTACCTTGGCCAAGAAGGAGCCGAGTCGAACCTAATTGTGCAGGACATCGGTCTGGCCCCCACGGTCTACTGCCTAAATGACAGATGGCTCCGGAAAATATTTTTCGTTTTCCACGCGGCTCATTTCAAATGGGGTCAAAAAGACGTCACGGATTTGCGGGCGACAGAGGCGTCACTGCTTCTGCAGAAGAGCTTATTCGATTCTAGTCAAGTCTGTGTTGTCACGAAAACTCGTCAGCAAGCAGCTGACATTAGCGAAACATGCCCCTGGACCGCTACCGCCAACGTCGCTATCTCGCATTTCCGGCCCCCCCGCCGCGGGGGCGGGTTTGGTGGTGGTCGTTGGGGGGGGGGGGGGGTGCGTG
>JAIRXC010000171.1 GCA_031268515.1 Propionibacteriaceae bacterium | reverse complement strand
CTCAGTTCGGATCCGTTCCAGGCAGGCGTCCACATAGTCAGCGGAAACGCCCATGACCTTTCCAGACGGCACAGGCGCCGCCATCCCGGCCCTGGTGTCATGAACCACCCACCGTTCTTCGCCAGACCGTCTGATAACAACCATGACAGAAGCATCGGCAGCGGACGGCATCTTCCGGGTCGGCGACTCCTTCCGCGCACGGTTCATGGCGGCCCTCCACCGCGGAAACGTCTCCCCCCATGAAACCTCGCTCCGATCTGCTGAGAGCCGCTCCAACGAGGCGTTCCATTTCCCGCGCGCCCTGAGCCCAGCTTTTCCAGGGAGCGTCATTGCGGTCCGCCCGTACTTGCCCACCCGATCCGCGATCAAGTCAGACATGTGAGTGGCAAGGTTGCTGGCCGATTCAAGCGCGAGTGAAGCTTCAGCCGATGTCGGCTCGTATCCGCCGTGGACAACGCGGTTCCGGAGTCCCGACACGTTGACGAACCACCGCTTCACTGGCCCGTCCAGATCGAGCGACCATATTCCGCCCAGTCTCGGCGCGAAGGCGCTCTTGACTCGTTTGGAGACCGTGTCCCACCGGTCGTATACCTTATGAGCGGCGTCCTCGGGCCGCATTCCTTCTTCCCAAAGCAAATGCGCGAGCGTATCGTCGAAAAGAATCTCACAGGCGGTCGCCACGAATATCACCGCTGAACGGCGCGCTCCGTCGCGGTGAAGCGCGACGTTTGCCTCGCGGAGGAAGTCCAGATATGAGAACAGAAACCCCCCTGCGACGGAGTGCCTCATGGCGGTTTCAAAACGCTCGTTCAGGCTGTCATCCCATCCGCTGGGCTGGAGCGGAAGGTTTAGATTCGGCAAGTACGTCACGACAGGAGCTTGGAAGGGCAAGGGCAAACCTTCGTCGTCCCGCAGCCGCCGCCAAGCGGCGGGAATGATCGGAGGCAGCGACTCGCGAGCGACTAGGCGGATCGGAACTCGGGCCGCAGCGTAATACGCCTGTTGGGCTTGCCGGACAAACCCCATCCCCTTGTCGAATGCCTCGGTTGTCCTCAGCGTCGATTCAGCCTCCGTCATTTCATCCTCAACGTCGAGCGGAATCGCCATCTCAACGACGGTCATCGGAAACGAGACCCCTCCAGGGCCGCCAGGGGCGCCGTGTTCGGGCGGCCGGCGCCCCTCACCGGGGAAGACCTTGTAGGCCAAATCAAACAGCGTGTGGATGACCTTCAGATCCTGGCCGCCTTCCACCTGGTGGAAGCACAGCGAGACTCCCAGCAGCCACGGTCCGTATTTCATCGCCAGGTCCTCTGGCACTCGCTCCCAGAGACGGCTCTGGTGTCCGGCCGGGAAGCCGAGCGCGTCTGGCAACGGGACCAGGAAATACGCCATGTGAGACGTGACTACCGGCGGCTCGCTAGCTTCTTGTTCCATCGCGTTCTCCTGGGAAGTGTCGGCGAGGTGGCCCCAAGGGTGCGGTGCCATCGTTCAAACTGACTTGGGAACGCGCGGATCGTCGCTGATTCACACACCTGGCGCAAACTCCGTTGGCGCGCTCAAGCGGTTCGTCGGGCCTCTCTCCGCAAGCGACGCACCGTGCCCCGCGAAACAGGTTCGCGGCCGGGCGGTTTTCGTAGGAGCCTGGCGCCACTCCAGGGAAGACATGCCCCATCGCCCCGAACAGGTGGGGGTGCCCCCGCGCCAGAGCGGAGTGCAGCGCCTCCGGCGTCTGCGGATCGCGCGTGCGGGCCGAGCAGATGTCTTCCAAGGTGGCCCCGTAGACGCGGCCGGTCAGGGTCACGGCCAAAAACCAGTCCGGATTCACCGCCGACAGCGACAACGCCGCCAAGTCCCGGCGCCCGAAGTGGCGGACGTTCCGGGTGACGATAACGCCGATTCCCGCTGAGTGGGCGGCCGCCGCGACATGGCGGTCTTTGGTGTCGGTGTCCGCGAACGCCGACATGTCCAGCACGCTCGCGGCGCCCACAAGCGCCTCGGACCCCCAGTCGAACCGTTCCCTGATCTCGCGCACGAGCCGTTGCCCAGGCCGCGGATGCCGATCCGCTTCCGCCTCCACCAGTTCGCTCCAGCGGACCTGGAACGGCGGCTCGTCTTGCTGGGACGCCATCAATATGACAGATCGGGTGAGCGGAGCGGCCAGCACGTCGGCGTCCAGGAACACCGCCAGCGGCGGCTCAGAAATCATCCGCCAAGAACTCCGCCAGGTCGCGCCGGACAGCCTGGCGGTAACGGCGGATCTCCGAGGCGGTGATGCGGTGGCGAGAGCCCCGCCGGATCGCTGCGATGGAGCCATCCTCGATCCGTCGCTGCACCGTCGCCCGCGACACGCCCAACAACCCGGCGGCCTGGCTGGGCGTGAAAGACCGCTCCTCCACGCTAACCCTGACCGTTTTGCCCTCGGCCGCGGCGCGGGTCACCAGACCGCGCAACTCGGCCGCCCACTCGGCGCCGCCGGCAGCATCCGCCAAGACCGCCTCGGGAGGCAACACCAACCTTTCGACCACTTCCACGCTCACACCACAATCCTACCTCATCCGTGAGCAGTAGCATGGGCTAACTGCTCACCGTTATCGCGTCACCGCCCCATTTCCGGCCCAGGAAGGCCACAACTGCACAGGCCGAGATTCCCGTCGGACTCGGCGGGGATTGGCGGTGACGGCGCTCGCTGACCACTGGGCCACGCCCCTTCTACGGCCCACTCTGGGGCACCCGCGAACTCTGGTCTGCAGTGGCGGGCCGCAGACTAAGAAGCGAGCCCGGTCGCGTCGGTCCCGCCAAGCATGAGCCGGCTTTTCCGCGCTGCGGCCTATAGCTCAGGCGCCGGGACCGGTCCCAGACAGCATCGGCTACCAAGTCGCTCGAACGTCGTCTGTCTTGCGCGCATGAGGTCGGCGGCGGCCGGCAATACCGGCGTCAAACACGACACTTGGCATTGGCCGGGAAGACAGTCGCGATTCTCCATCGGACGACGGCCAACACACGCTGGCGGGACTTCGCCGACACCTACCGCCTCATCGGAAGCCATGCCGTAGACGGTGACGACATGGCTGCCGCGGCCCAAGCTGTGGCGGCTTGCCGGAACGTCGAGCTGGGTCCACTAGGGCCGGCGCTGGAAGGTTACGCGGAGGCCGCGCAAACCAGCTGGGCGCAGCGGCATTCCAAGCGGGATCACCGAAACGTTCTGCCGGGGCAGTTCTCCGACACGCTGACCGCCTTAAGGGCGTTCGCCGATCCTGTGTTCACCGGCCAACCCGTCGGACGGTCTTGGCGCGCTGCCGACCGAGAATGGTCATAGGCCCGTGCGGCGGCGCGGATCGGGCTGGGTCAAAGCGTCGGTCCAGCCGGCCACATGACGCCAGACGAGGGCGGCTAGGGCGTCGATCCAAGGCCCAAAGTCGTTCAGGCAGGGGATGCGGACGAGTTGGCCGCCGCCGCGGCGCTCGAATTCATCCCGGTTGAGCAGGCCGATCTCCTCCAAGGTCTCCAGGCAATCGACGGCGAAGCCGGGGCAGCAGACGTCGAGCCGGGCGACGCCGAGTTCGCCTAGCTTCCCGACCGTCTCGATGGTCGCCGGCGTCAGCCACTCGCCGTGGCCGAACTTCGATTGGTAGGTCATGAGGCAGTGCTCAGGGCCCAGCCCGAGGCGCTCCCGCAGCAAGTCGGCGGTCGTCTCGCATTCCTTCGGATACGGATCGCCGCCGGCTGTGACAGAGACCGGGATGCCGTGGAAAGACAAGAGCAACTTGTCGCCGCGGGCGAAGTCGGGCCGGCCCCGTTCGGCCCAGGAGGCCTCGATCCGCTGGGCCAAGGCTTCGATGTAGCCCGGATCGGCGGCCCAGGAGCGTATCCAGCGCGTCTCCGGGTGGTTTTGGGCCCGGCCGAGGTAGCTCGACAAGGCGTCGATGACCGTCGCCGTCGTCGTCGTCGAGTACTGCGGGTACATCGGCACGATGAGGAGTTTGCCGATCCCGGCGGCCTGCAGGCCCGCCAGGACCGAGCCTAAAGACGGATTGCCGTAGCGCATGGCGTAGGCGACGGTCAGAGCCGGCTGGCCGGCCGCCGCGCCGCCAGGACGGCTTGGAACGGCGGACGGATCTGCCGCGCCAGTTTGGCCAGGGCCGGCCGCTGGGCCGTCAGCGGGCGAACCGGCGCCACTTAATGAATTAATATTGCCGAGAGGAGCGGCAGCCGGGGCAGCTGAACCAGACTCGGCGCCGGACAACTCCACCGGACAGCCTGCCAGTTCGGACAGCCGGGCCGCCAAGGCCGCCGCCTGCTCCCGCGTGTGTACGAGCAGAGGCGAACCCGATTCGTACCAAACGCTGGCGTATTTGGCGGCCGAGAGACGGGCGTGGCCGTACATGATGTGGGTTTCAAGGATGGGTTTCCAAAACAGCGGCGGCAGGTTGACGATACGGCGGTCAGACAAGAACTCACGCAGGTAGCGGCGGACAGCTGGCAAAGCCGGCTCGTCGGGCGTGCCCAGGTTGACGAGGACGACGCCGACCGTCGGGCTGTCTGAGGAATCAGCTTCAACGGCGTCAGACAGCACGTTCACATCCCTTCAGGCCTTTGGGTCGGTCAGCCCAAGCAGCATAACCGCTTGGCGTCCCGTTCCCCATGTTCTTGCGCCGCCGGCGGCTGGCGGCTCTCCGGCGGCCCGGCCAAGCTGAGCTGGACCAGCGGTCAGACTGCGTTGGCGGGCACTGCGCCGCGGCCGCCGCGTGTCAAACGGCCGGGTTTTCGCCGTCCAGCCCGGACGGGCCGCCGCCGGGGCCGTCCGCCGCGCTACGGTGGCAACCATGGGCGGGGCAACAGGCGAATACTCTCACGGCGAATACAAGGTCCCCGGCGGCAAACTGGTGGCCGCCGATGTCAAACTCGACCCGGCCGGGGCCTTGATCGAGGCTGTCCGTCTGGCCGGCGACTTCTTTCTCGAACCCGATGAGGCCTTGGGCCGGATCGCCGGCGCCCTGGCCGGAGCGCCGGCCACGGAGCCGGCCAGCTCCCTGGCCCGCCGCGTTAACCAAGCGCTATTGCCGAATGACGTCCTCGTCGGCTTTGACGCCCTGGCCGTCGCCATGGCCGTCCGCCGGGCCCTCGGCCACGCCTCGGCCTGGGCTGACCACCGCTTCGAGTTGATCGAAGACGGGCCGCGCGACCCCTACCTGCAGATGGCCCTCGACCAGGTTTACGCCGAAGAGCTGGCCGCCGGCCGGCGCGGCCCGACGCTGCGGTTTTGGCAGTGGGCCTCCAACGCCGTCATCATCGGCTCCTACCAATCCTGGTCCAACGAAGTCGACCCGCAGGGGGCGGCCCGCCATGACGTGACGGTCGTGAGGCGGGTTTCCGGCGGCGGCGCGATGTTCGTCGAACCCGGCAACACCATCACATATTCCCTCGTCGTCCCCGCTTCCCTGGTCGACGGTTTGAGCTTCCAGGACTCCTACGCCTTCCTCGACGCCTGGTGCGTGGGGGCGTTGCGCGAACTCGGGATCGCCGCTGTCTACGAGCCGATCAACGACATCGCCTCGCCGGCCGGCAAGATCGCCGGGGCGGCCCAAAAACGTTTCGCGGACGGGACGGTCCTCCACCACGTCACGATGGCCTACGACATCGACGCCGCCAAGATGACCGAGGTCCTCCGGATCGGCCGTGAAAAGCTGTCCGACAAGGGCACGGTTTCCGCCGCCAAACGCGTCGACCCGTTGCGCTCTCAAACCGGCCGTCCGCGCGAGGAGATCCTGGCCGCTTTCATCGCCCACTTTGAGAAGCTGTACGCGCTGACGCGGTCACGGCCGACGGAGGCGGAACTCACGCGGGCCGAGGATCTGGTGCGGACGAAGTTTGCGACCCCTGAATGGCTGCGGCGGATCCCGTAGCCCTGCGGCGGGCCGTGCTCTCGCTGCGCTACACGTTTCCCGGCGCCGCGGCGCGTCCCGTACGGTTGCCTTGTGCCTGAACTGCCAGAAGTCGAAACCGTCCGCCGGGGCCTGGAGCGCTTGGCCGTCGGCCGCCGGATCAGCGACGTCGTCATCCATGAAGCCAAGTCTTTCCCCGTCGAAGCGGGGACGCGGGAGGACGCGGCAGCCCGGCTCGTCGGCGCCAAGGTCACAGCGGCTCGCCGCCGAGCCAAACTCTTGATCCTCGACCTCGACGATGATCTTTCCTTGGTGGCCCACCTCAAGATGACGGGCCAGATGGTGGTGCGGGGATCGGAAGACTGGGGGGCCGGGCATCCCACCGCTTCCCTCTTGGCCAAGTTGCCTGACCGCTCGACCCGGCTGGAGTTCGGCTTCGACGACGGCTCACGGCTGTTCTTCAACGACCAACGAAAATTTGGTTGGGTCAAAGCCTTGCCGACAGCGGCCGTCGAACAGCTTCCTTTCATCGCCGCCTTGGGCCCAGAGCCGTTCGACCCAACCGGCTACACCGAGTTCCGCCGCCGCATCACCCGCCACAGCCGGGCCAGTTTGAAGGCCTCCCTGCTCGACCAGACCATCGTCGCTGGCATTGGCAATATTTATGCCGACGAGTCGCTTTGGGCGGCCCGGCTGCACCCGGCCGTGCCCGTCGGCCAGGTGTCGGCCCGGAAACTGCGGGAGGTCTTCCAAGCGGCCGGCCAGGTCATGCAGTTGTCGATCGACCTCGGCGGCTCGACCGACCGCAACTACGTCGACGCCGAAGGCAACCCCGGCGCCTACCTCGGCTTCGCCAACGTCTTCCGCCGAGAAGGCCAACCCTGCCACCGCTGCGGAACTACAATTGTCAAAACTCGAGTGGCGGGACGTGGCACCCACCTGTGTCCGCGCTGCCAACGCCTCTGACCCAACGCTCAGACCCCGCCTAGGCCGGCCGTCTGATCAGCCCAGATTAAGGAACTGACCCATGGATATCGCGATTGTCGGCGCCGGCGCCATCGGCGGCTACTACGGCGCCCGCCTGGCCCACGGCGGCCACACTGTTCATTTCCTGGCCCGCAGCACCGCCGCCGCCATGCGCGAAGCCGGGCTGACCGTCGACAGTCACTTAGGTGATTTCTCGCTGCCGCAGCCTCTCGTCTACAGCCGGGCAGAGGATCTGCCGGCCTGCGACCTCGTCTGCGTCGCAGTCAAGGCGACCGCCAATAAGGTTGTTTTCCCGCAACTGGGCGGGCTGGTCAAACCGGGCGGGGCCATCATCTTGTTGCAGAACGGTTT
>JAIRXC010000157.1 GCA_031268515.1 Propionibacteriaceae bacterium | reverse complement strand
GCCGCCGGGAAACGAAACGGGAGGAGCGATCCCCCTCGGCCCGACCGTCCGGCCGCCTCGGCCCGCGCCCACCTCACGCTTGGCCGGGCTGGCCCAGCTGGCCCGCCAACGAGCCCACGCCGCCCGCCAATTGCAAGGCACGCCGACGCCGCTCTCTTTGACGGGACCGCCGGCGCCGCCTCCCATCGCCCTGGGCCCGCCGACGCCGCCGACAAGGCTGACGCCGACCGAAGACGAGCCTGCGCCCACCGCGCGGGGCATCGCTCCAACAGCCGATCCGGGCCCGCCAACAGCCGATCCGACGCCGCGAAGGAGCGTGCCTACTCCCACCGGGCCGGACACCGAACACAGCGTCGACGACGGCCGCCAACCCGCCGCGGCCGCACCTGATGTCGCACCCGGCCCCGCCTATGGCGCCTCCGACGGCCTCCCATCCGCCGCTGCCGCCCCAGCCGCTTATGGCGCCGCGTCCGACCCGGCGCCTGACGCCGCCGCCCCGCCAGCCGCCGCTCCCCCTGGAATCGCCGCTCTGCCGGCCGCCACGGCGGCCGCGGTCCGGCCGTCGGAAGGGCCGCGTTTCTGCTGGAACTGCGGCACAGCAGCCGTGGCCGGCGGCCGCTTCTGCCGTGACTGCGGAACCCGTTTGGACGCGCAGCCCCTAGCTCCCGCCCAGACGCCGCTGGATCCCGTGACCGACCCCGCGCAACCTGGCGACCCTCTCGCCCCCTTAGGCCTGATGGCCGGGCCGTCTCTGTTGGAACGTCTGACGGCGGAGGCTTTCGACGTGACCCCCGAAACGGCAGAGCCGACGACGCACGTCCCCTCCACCGAGCCGGCCTACGACACCCAAGCAACACAAATTCATAATATTCAAGCAACGGCGCCTTCTGGCAGTCAAGCAACAGCACCGTCTGCTTTTAGTTCTCAAACGGCGCCGGACCCCTACGGATCCCAGACGGCAGAGCCGGCGGCCTACGAAACCGGTCCTGCCTGGACGGCGCCGCCAGCTGAAGCCCAGCCAAGCCAACCGCCCTGGGACGGCGCCGGACAGCCACTTTGGGAAGCTCCCCGGCAGACTCCAGAGCTTTGGGAAGCTCCCGGTCAGGCTCCGATTTGGGAGGCTTCCGGGCCAGCTCCAGAACCGGTGACGCCGCCTCCGGCCGGCTGGGACTCGGCCGCCCCGACGTGGCTGCCGGGAGGGCTGGACGAGGAAGCCGGGAACGCCGCCTTGCCCGCCAGTGAGAGCCTCTGGGCAGAAGCCGCCGCGGCCGGCTCTTGGCCTCAAGACAACCAAACATCGGCCAGCTGGGCGGAAAGCGCGCCCGCCGCGCCCTGGCCGGAAGCACGCGACGATGACGTCCAAGCCGCCGCCCCGTCAGCTTGGCCAGGCGGGGCCCCGTCCGGCGCCTGGGACGAATCGGCGCCCGGCGCCTGGGAGGACACGGCTTCTGGCGCCTGGGAGCGCACAGCCCCAAGCGCCTGGGAGAATGCGGCGCCCGGCGCCTGGGAAGGCACGAAACCCGGCGGCTGGGAAGGCTCCGCACCAGGCGCCTGGGAAACCGCCCCCGCCGCCTGGGACCCGGCCGTAGGCGCTCCAAACCAACCCGCTTACTACGGCCCAGCCGACCATGGGAACGCCGGAACAGACCTGGCCGGTGGAACAGACCTGGCCGGGCCTTGGGACACTCCGCCCGGCTCGGCCGCCCCTGCCGGCTGGGATCTGGCCGCCCCTCCCCCTGGCCAACCGGCCTACTACGACCCCCGCGATCCAAACAGCCCCGCCGCCTGGGCCCCTTCCGCCCCTGGCCAAGGCAGCGGCGACCCCGCTCCTTGGAGCCAGCCGGCGCCCTTCGACGACGGAACGTGGAACACGGGAAACGAGTCTTGGAACGATCCGGAGGACTCATCCGGCGGCGGCGCGCCGACCATCTTGTCGTGGGAAGCGACGCGGGCAACCGCGCCTACGGCCGCCGCGGACAGCCAAACCCAACCTGTTTGGGACACGGGCGCTGCCGCTTGGGACACGGGCGCCGCGGACAGCCAAACCCAGCCCGTTTGGGACACGGGCGCCGCCGACCCAGCGTGGGGCGAAACCAGCCAGGCCCCCGTCTGGGATGAGGACACCGCCGCGCCCGCCTGGGACACGGCCGCCGGCAGCCAGATTCCTTCTGGTTGGGACCCAGGCGCCACCGTCGCCGGCGCCTGGGATGAGACCGGCCAAAACAGCAACCTAGACGCCGCCTCGGCCGCCGTGGCCGGCGACGAAACCTGGGTCCCTAACGCCTGGGCGCCCGAAGAACCGGCCTGGCAGACGGACGAGGCGGGGGCGGGCAATGACGGCTGGTCTGCCACGGACACCCAGATCACCCGGGTCATATCCCGCTGGGACGTCGTCGGAACGCCGACCTGGGACGCCACCGCCCCGGACTGGGAAGCCGGCCGCCAGGCTGTGCCAGCCGATCTGACGGAAGCCGAAGCGGCCGGCCAAAACGCCGCGCCGCCGGACGCCGCCGCTGAAGCGGAAGAGGAAGAGTGGGCCGACGACGGACCAGAGATCACCGTCACCACCGAATGGGAAACTGACGGCGCCGGCATCGCACAGCCAGCCGTAAACCCCGTGTGGGAAACGGACGACCCCGTCGCTGTCGCCGCCGGCCCAGACGGCTCCCCGGCCCTTGCCGCCCCGTCTGAAGATTACGCGGCCGAGACGGCCTGGTATGAAGAGCCGTTGATTGACTTTGCCGCCGCCCAACCCGGCGCCGCCGCCATCGACCCGCCTCTCGCCGCCGAGCCGCCCGAGGACCCGCTCCCGGTCGCCGACCTGCGAGTCGACGCCCCCGAGGCAGCCATCGGCGAACCAGACTGGCCAGCCGAGCCCGCCGGACCGGCCGCAAGCGCCGCCGACGCCGGCTGGACGGACTGGGGAAGCGGCCGGGCAGACGAGGCCGCCGACGCCGAAAACGCTTTTGCCGCCGGACCGGCCACGTCGTCCGGCTCAGCTGGAAGCGGTCAGGCCGCTGAAACCGGACCAGGCGATGAGACCGTATGGGCCGCTGCGCCCGGGCAGCCCGCCGAAACCGGGCCGACGGCCGAAATCGACGCTTGGCCGAGCCCGCTGTCTGCTGCCGAGCCTGCCGCTGGCCTTCACGCCGCCGAAGCCGCCGCCTCCGCCCAGGGGTTCGGCGGCCTGGCCGGCGGGCCTGACAGCGCCGCCGAACCAGCCAGGCTCCCAACCGCCAACGAAACCACCATTGAGCCAATCGCGGCCGCGGACGACACGGCCGTAGCCGCCGGCTCGCCGCCGGCCCCCGAACCGGCCAAAGCCGGCCGCGGCGGCAAACGCCGAGACAAGAAAAATGAACTATCCGCCGCAGCCGTCGAAGCATCCGGCCGCGGCGACGCCGCGCGGCCCAACACCCGGCCGTCCTTGCGCGCGGCCCTCGGCTGGATCATCTTGACCGCCCTCATACCCGGCCTCGGACTCCTCAAGACCGGCCACAAGGTCTTAGGGACGGTGCTGTTGGCCGTCGAGGCGGCCCTCCTCGCCGTCGTCGTCTTGGCCCTCCTCGACCCCGGCGTCTTCATCCGCTTCGCCGTCAACCCTGTCGTCCTCCGTTTGGTCCTCTGGGCCGGCGCCGGTCTCGGCCTCGTCTGGGTGGCGGTGCTCCTCGCCACCTACATCTCCCTCAAGCCGCGCCGGGGCCGCCCGGTCGGCTTCGCCCTCGTCACCATCCTCGCCCTCGTCGCCGCCGGCGCGCTGGCCTGGACCGGCCCACGAGCCGCCGACCAGGCGAAACTCCTTGACGCCGCCTTGGCCGACTCCAAGGGCGACCACATCGCCGCCAGCGGCCTGACAGCCGGCTCCCCCCTATCCCCCTGGTCGGCGACAGAGCGAGTCAACCTCTTGCTCTTGGGCCTCGGCCAAGACTCCGCCACGGGCACGGGAAGCCCCATGGCCGAGTCGATCCTGGTCGCGAGCATCGACACCCGCAGCGGCAACACGCTACTCATCGGCGTGCCCCGTTCCCTCACCCAGACTCCCTTCCCCGACGGCTCCAGCTTGCAAGGAGCGTTCCCCAAAGGCTGGTACGACGGCTCGAACCCGGCGAACACGAACTACCAACTCGGAGCCATGTACGACCGGTTGCCCATGGGCGTCGATCCGGCCCTCTACCCAAGCAGCAACCTCGGCGCCGAAGCGATGAAGCTGGCCGTCGGCGCGGCCCTCGGGCTGACGCTCGACTATTACGTCGCCATCGGCATCGACACCATGGCCGCCCTCGTGGACGCGGCCGGGGGCGTCACCGTCAACGTCAACAAAGACATCCCCTTGACCGACCGTATCCTCGCCGCCGGGGCGGACCAGCGCCTCACCGGACAGGCGGCCGCCGAATACCTCAGCAACCGCTCCGACGACGACTCCCGGCGGGTGGCCCGGACCCGCTGCGTCGTCTACGACCTTCTGGCCGAAATTGATTTTGTTTCAGTGCTCGGCCGGTTGAGCGCGGACGGCTTCGACGCCACGGCAATCCGCAGCGACATCCCGCCGTCGCTGGCCGGCCCGCTGGCGGAACTGGCCTTGCGAGCCCGCCAGGCTACGACAACGGGAATGCAATTCGTCAACAATAATGATGGTTTCTTGGCGGCCCGGCCTGATTTTACGGTCATGCGGGAGTCGGTCAAGACGGCCATCGCGGCTTCGCTCGCCCCAGCGGGGCTGCCCGTATCCCCGCAGTCGTATTGGCAAACCCAGCGGATGGCGGAGTTTTGCCAATACGACCCGCAGTCTGGTTGGTAGGCCCGGCCGCCCCGTACGGCTTCCTGTTCAGCCGCCACCAGCCTTCTCCCCGTCTCGGCCGCGCGTCGGACTAGGCCGTCACACGGCTCGGCGAACCGCCGCCGGTTCCCGCGCGTCCGCCCGGGCCAGACGAACCGGGCACGCTACCCTGGCCCCAGTCGAGACCCGACCGCCCAGAAAGCGCGTCAATGAACCAATACCTGCTCAAACCCCGGGCTCCCCGCATCCTGGTCCCAGCCGTCCTCCTCGTCCTAGCCGGCGGCCTTTGCGTCGGCGCCGCCATAATTTGGCCGGACCTGTGGGGTTGGTGGATCGCCGCGGCGGCGACCGGCGGAACGGGGATCGCCCTCCTCATCGCCGGCTTGACCGCTCTGCGCCGTCTGCGCGTCTGGGTCGAGCTCGACGACGCGGGCTACGCCATCTACACCTCGGCCAGCGAATACACCGGCGCCTGGCGTGACATCCAGCGCGCCTCCGTGTCCAAGCGCCATGACAAGATCGCTCTTTGGCACGACGGCAACGCCAAGACGGTCATCGCGCACCCGGCCGGCGCCCCGGACGCGGAGTTCCGCCGCCTACGCCGCGACATCGACCGCTACCTCAGCCTCCAGAACCGCTGACCGCCGCCAGGAGCGTTAGAAAACCAGTATTACTTTCCCCACGTGCGACCCGGTTTCAAGGTAGGAGTGCGCTTCGCCGGCCTGCGCCACCGGGAAGGTACGTTGTGGTGGCAGGCGGAGCGCCCCCGTGGCGTACAGCGGCCAGGCTCGGTCGACTGCAGCGCGGACGGCCGCCGCTTTTTCCGCCGCCGGCCGAAAACGCAAAGAAGTGGCCGTGACAAGGGCGTTCTTGGACAGCAAAGCGTTGAGGTCGAGGGCGCCGCGGCGGCCGCCTTGGAGGCCGATGACGACGAGGCGGCCGCCCCGGGCAAGGGAAGCGACATTGCTGTAGAGGTATTTCGCGCCCATGATGTCGAGGATGACGTCGCAGCCGCGGCCGGCCGTCGCCGCGGCTAGGCCCGCCGGCCAATCACCGTGGTAGTCGAAGGCGTCGTCGGCGCCGAGTTGGCGGCAATAGTCGGCTTTGGCAGCCGAGCCGACCGTGGCGAAAACGCGGGCGCCGAGAGCCCGGGCGTAGGGGATGGCGAAACTGCCGATGCCGCCGGCCCCGCCGTGGACGAGCAGCGTTTCCCCGGCCGCCAGCCCGACAGCCTTGAGGTTGGAGACGACGGTGGCGGCCACCTCCAGGACCCCGGCCGCTTCGATGAGGCCGACCCCTGGCGGCAGAGGGGCGCACTGGCCCGCGGGCGCTGTCGCCTGTTCCGCGTAACCGCCTCCGGCCAACAACGCGACGGCCGTGTCGCCGACAGCCCAGCCGGCCACCCCGGCCCCGACCTGGTCGACCGTGCCGGAGACCTCAAGGCCGATGATCTCGCTGGCCCCGGGCGGCGGCGGGTAAAAGCCGCGGCGTTGGAGGAGGTCGGCCCGGTTGACCCCGGCCGCCGCCACCTTGAGACGCAGTTCGCCCGGCCCGGCTTCGGGCGAGGGCAGGCCGTCAGACAAACAGAGCATTTCGGGGCCGCCGAGTCCGGCGGCAGTGATCGCGCGCATGGCCTCAGCCTGCCATATGTGGCCGCCCCGACGGCGGGAATCCAACGGGTCGGCGGCGACTCCGGACGACCTGCCACGCTCAGCCCGCCTACGGATCAGCCGACATACGTCGCGATCTTCGCGGGCAAAGGCGCCACGCTCAGCCCGCCTACGGGTCAGCCGCCGTTTGCGTCAAAGCGCGCGTCTCAACCCGCCCCTACGCGCCCGCCCGCCGTCGGCGGCTACGATGAAGCTGCTTCGGCGAGGTCGCATAGTGGTCTAGTGCAGCCGCCTTGAAAGCGGCCGGGCGGCAACGTCCCGTGGGTTCGAATCCCACCCTCGCCGCCGTTGTGCCTCCTAGAAGCCGAGGCTGACGTCGGGCTCAAAACGGGGCGCCTACGCAACGGGCCGGGGGCGATTCACCCCTGGAGCCAGGCCAGAACGGCTTGGACGCGGCGATGGGCGGTGGCGTCAGGAGGCAGATCAAGTTTGCTGAAGATGGACGAGATGTGCTTTTCGACGGCGCCGTCGGTGATGGTCAGGCGCTCGCCTATGGCGGCGTTGGACAGGCCCTCGGCGATCAGAGCCAAAACCTGGCGTTCCCGGTCTGACAGGCGGTCGAGGGGGGAATGGGCGTATCGCGCCACCAGCAACTGCCGTATCACTTCGGGATCGATCACAGTTTGCCCCTCGGCCACCCGGCGCAAGGCGGCGTCGAAGCCGGAGAAATCTTGGATCCGGTCTTTCAACAAGTAGCCAACCCCGCCGCTGGCGCCCGTCCCACCGATCCTGTCTGAGGCCCCCGTGCCGCTGAGCCGGCCTGAGGCGCCCGTGCCGCCGACCCCGCCGGCCGGGCCGCCAGAAGTCTGCCCGCGCTCCGGCGGCAGCAACAGGTCGCGGGCGTAAACCTGTTCGACATATTGGCTCAACACCAGCACGGCCAAGCTGGGATCGTCCTGCCGCAGCCGGACGGCGGCGCGCAGCCCGTCATCGGTCGAGGTCGGAGGCATCCGCACGTCCGTCACCACCAAATCGGGCCGGAGCGCCGAGACCGCCTCGGCCAAGGCGTCGGCGTCGCCCACGGCGGCCAAGACCTCGTGTCCGGCCTCCTCCAGCAGGCGCACCAGCCCCTCCCGCAACAGGGCCGAGTCCTCCGCCAGCACCAGCCGCATGGCTCTCCCTCCGTCAGGCCGATCCTAGGGCTCAGCTAAGCCAAACCAGCCGGCCCCGGCCCAGTCAGCGGCGGCCCCGTAGGAGTGGCGGACACCCCTACGAGGTCCCACTCACGACTCCGGCCCAGCCGTCGGCGGCGGCTCAGGCCAGCGGAATAGTGATGGCAACGACAGTGCCGTCGCCCCGGCCCACGTCGTCGACGGCTTCGTGCTGCTCAGGCCAGCGGAATGGTGATGGCGACGACAGTGCCAGCGCCGGCCGGGGAATCAACTGCAAAGATCCCTTCAACGCTGGTGACGCGGGCTTTGAGACCGTCCAGACCGTGTCCGGGCAGGGGCAGGGCGCCGCCGGCGCCGTCGTCTTGGACAAGCAGGATCAAACGCCTGAGTCCGGCCGCCGGGTCGCCCTGCTCGTGCAAAGACAGTTCGACCCGACTGGCCCGGGCGTGCTTGGCGGCGTTGGCGATGGCCTCGGCCGCCCCGAAATAGACCGTCCGTTCGACCGCTTCGGAGTAGCGCGGCGGGCGCTGGTCCAAGTCGAGTTTGACCGGCAAAGGAGCGCTGCCGGCCAACGAGGTCAATGCCGGCCCCAAACCCTGCTCGGCCAAAATGGGCGGGGCGAAACCGCGGGACAGCTGGCGTAGCTCACAGATGGTCTCTTCGTTACGGGCTTGAGCCTCGGCCAACAGGGTTTGGGCCTGGGCCAGGTCGCCGCTGGCCAAACGACGTTGGGCGCTGGCCAGGTCCATGCCAGTCCTGATCAGGCGCTGCTGGGGACCGTCGTGCAGATCGCGTTCAAGCTGCCGCAGGCGCTGAGACTCGGCTTTGTCGGCGCCGGCCCGAGTCTCACGCAGGTGTTCGATACGCTCCGCCATGGCCTGGCCGTCAGAGACCAGGAAGACCCGGGCGATGAAGGCGTCAGCCCGAGCGCAACACCAGACCACGACCGGCCAAGTCAAAACGAAGAAGGCGCCCAAGGGCAGGTCGAACCAGCCCGGGAAGCGCGTCAAGAGTTCCTCGAACAAGCCGTGGACGTTGTCCGATAACGGGCCTATGGCCTCTTCTATCCCGAAGCCGATCCAAGACAAACCGATCAACGACAACACGCTCTGAGCCAAGGCGCCAAAGCTGGCCAGACCAGCCTCGCGCCAACGCCGGGAACTGCTCAGATGAGCCGCGGCCCAGGCCAGCAGATTCTTGCCCCGAGCCTGGACCGGCGGCAGCGGCCCCGCCGTCGGCCGGCCTAGGGCCTGGAGGAAACCACGCTGGGCCATTCCGTACAAATGGGCCAAGACGAAGCCGAGGGCCACCAGCAGGCCCCCGACGGTGATGAGGATGAGGGGGAAACCGACCGTCAAGAAGACGATCACGATGATCGCGGAGGCCAAGCCGGCGACGGCGTTGAAACTGACGTAGGCCAGGTCCAGCAGCCAGCCGCGGAAGCCACGGGCGGGACGATCATTTTTCACGCCGACCGACAGTGTCGAGTACGGCGGACGCGGTGGCGCCAAATTTTCAACCATGCTGTGATCCTCCCCGTTCCGGAGCCGGGGCGCAGCCCGGCCAACCCCCGCTTTCGGGGTGGGGCTAGCCCCCGCCGCAAAGGCCGCCACAAGGTCGGTTTGAGCCGCCGGCCGCGCTCAGGCCAGCGGCCGCTGCGAGCAATACGCCTACCGTGAAACGGCTGTGGCGACGGTGCTGCGGCATCCACCGTCAACGGCTAGAGCAGGTAGCGGGCGAGGAAATCAGCTTCAGCCGTCTCCCGCGCCGCCGCTTCGGGACGTCCGGCGGCGTACAGCTTGGCCGCCGCGCGGCGCGACTCGACCTCACCCTTGACGATTGCGATCTCTTCTGGCCCGCCCAAAGCCTGGACCGCCGCGCCAGCTACTTCAGCGTTCTGCAGCGCGGCGACGACCACGCGCAGCGCCGACTTTGCCTGGCCGTCCCCAGATTTCACCGCTGCCGCCAAATCGGCTTGCAGACGCGTCGTCAAGGCTCCTTGCGGGCCGACCGGCTTTTCCGCCGCCCGCCGGCCAAAAGAGACAGCCGAGGGGTAAAACTCGCTAACCGTGTCAGCCATGGCGCATGTCTCCAGTTTCTTGAATCTTTGCCTCACAGGGCGGGCAACGCTTGCCGATAGGCTTTCTTCAGCAGCGTTGATTGCTGCTGGGGCGTCCACTCCTTGACAGCCTGGGCCCATAAAGTCCAGAGCGTGTCTAACCGCTGCTGGTCGAGAAGCGCGCCAACGGCTAGGTCCGCAAGCTCTGTCGGGTTTGCGCCGAGGCAGGAATCAGGCATCGCGGTGAAAGCGGGAATGCGGCGGGCGATTACAGCGACCCCTGAAGCGATTGCTTCTAGAATGCTTAAAGGATAGCCCTCCCAGGCCGCCGTGTGGATATATAAAGTGGCGGCGGCAAGCGCCGCTGCCACCTCCTGTGGCGGAAGCCAACCGAGGCACTCTATTCCCGCGTCTGACAACAAAGACAACTGATCGGCTTCGCCGTCGCCAATCCAAATGGCGGTGAATGGTTTATTAAGAGCAGTCCGGAGTCTGGCCACCACGGCGGCGGCGAAAGCGGGATCCTTTTGAGGGCAGAGTCTGCCCACGAAAGCAACCGTTAAATCGTGGCTGCGGGGGTTTTCCTTAGGGACTGGCGCAATGCTGGCGACGTTCGGAACGAAGACGACAGATTTATGGCCTATGGCAATGCTCAGGTCGGCCTCGCGCTCGGAGCAACCAACGAGCACGGCGGTGCGCGAAGCGAGGGCGCGTTCGACGCCACGGATAAGCGTCCTGCTTGGCGAACCAAGATCAAGACGCTCATAAGCGTAACAGTGCGGCGTGTAGACCACTGGCCGGCCCGTGTTGCGCACACGGCAGTACACGCCAGCGTAAGTTGAATGCGCATGGATCAAATCCGGCTGCCATTGGAGCACCGCCCGCCGGATATCCGCTATTCGCTTCCAGTGGCCATGACGCAACTGAGCCGAGGCGGCAAATCCAAGGGAGGGCTCGCTGCCAGAACCTCTGTTTGAGTAGAGGAGAAAGTGGGTGAAATCGGGTGAATTGGCAACATACGAGTCGACCGCGGTTTTAACTCCGCCGGCGTAACACTCCACGACATGGAGCACGCGCCGGCGGTCCTGGGAGCGTAGCTCTTGCCTTGTCAAGGCATTCCAATCTCACATAGTGTCGCATAGGCCGGCCAGGAGCTGATGTCGCCCAAAGCCCGAGTGATTGTCCTACGGATAATGCTATGGCCCGGCGTCGAGTGTCAAGCCGACGGCAGGCAGACAGCCAGCGGTTCCGGGTCAGACCGTGCCCCCACTCGTCGTGGCACCGGCGAAGAGCCTGATCTGACAGAAACCGTGATAGCTGGTTGGCAGTATTACTTCCGAAGACATCACCGCCGCTGTCAGAACGGCGCAACCCTCCATCTTTCGATTATCTTCGCAGCCAGAGCGGCCTGCGTGTCAATCAAGCTTAACTGCCGCAGAATAGGTCTGCGGCAGCAGACCTGCAGATCAACGTGATCCGGTTCAAACTGGCTTATTCGACGACGCCATGTCAATCCACCTAATGGTTAGGTGGACGATTTTGCCTACGCCAGGATGACTTGCCAACATCGAGGTGGGTCGGGGCACCTCGAGCCGTCTGGCGTCGCGGAGCGACCATGACCCAGGCAATCGCGATCATCAAGATTTGACTCACCGTATTAAAAGACATCGCTGAAATATAGAAGTATGACTCTATAGCCTGAAGCGGAACGCAGTAGTACACGAAACCATAAATCATGATGCCGAGGTGGGGAATGGACCCAGATCGCACCTTTCCCATGAGGAATTTCCACGCCCCTCCAAACAGAATCCCGGTGATGAGGCTAAGCAAAATCACGCCAGCCCATCCAAAATCCACGTAGTACCGCCAAAACGCGGTGTACACGTTTCCTATCGCAGTCCCATCAGGGGCCACGGCCCAGGGCAATGTAAAGGACGCGTCCTCCTGGACAACATAGCGGCTCAAAAAATCATAGACGCCCCTAAAAGTTTGAACTCCCCATCCCCGGCTTTCAACAACCGAGCCGCCCTCTAGAAATGTGTTGAGGCAAGCGATGGAACCTCCGATGTACCTTGCGAAATAAAGCCCAATGCCCTCTGTGCTTTGCCGGCCGATCAACTCTCGCAACCCATAAAATAGAATGACACCGGCCGGCACCCAACGAATCAACTTCCGGACGAGGCTCCAGCTGATCGATTTTCGAGCCAGACTCCAATCAACACGGAAATTTTTATTATGCAGGTAAGACAGAAACTGTGCCACCACGACGACCAGCACCACCGACCGAATGATCTGCAGCCTACCCCCCAAAAATATCCCCTGCAGCCAGTTGAAAAGAGTCGGGATCAAGAACACATACCCACCCCGAAGCTTAGCGACCACCCGTCTGTAAATAAACAGGTACAGGTAACACACGGAAAAGGCGGTGGTGATTTTTTGCGCCTGCTGCAACCATACCGGAATACGCCGCTCGGCCGATGAGCTTTCCAATATGCCAGTCCTGTAAGTTGAAATAGCCTCCGTCAGACCAGCCTCGCCACTCAGCCTCTGGACGTAAACTAGGAGCAGGACCGTGATAAGAATATCCGCCATGACAACCAGATAACCCAACGCTCCGAATTTCGTCAGGTTAGCGACCCCGACCCTCTCGAAACCGCTCTGCTCAGGCGCCAGCACAGCCTGTTGAACGTCCTGACGCATGGCGCCAGAACTTGCCATAATCGAACCGACCAAGAAGGCAGCCAACCCGACCATAAGCAGACCCACTGCTCCCCCCGAAAGCTCGACCTTAATGCTGTGCGCCAGTAGACTAAAGGCCAATGCTGAAAGCAGGAAACCGCCCGCGGCGGTCGAGGCCGGAGACATTATGTCACCGCGCGAAGCCGCCAGAGCAATTGCGAAGGCTGCTGCAAAACCCACCAGCAGCAACACGGTCATCACTGCCCTTCACCCGCTCTCAGCAATTTCCGAGGCAGGCGTAAAAAAACCACACAGTACAGAGACGCGCTCCGGACCAGCTGCTTTCTTCTAACTCCCATCTGTTTTAATTTGACCACCCCGTATATTCCACCCCTGAACAAAACTGACAGCACCGCGTCCGCAAGCTCCCGATTGAACGACGCGAGTTCGCCGTGCTTGCGGATGGACATGAGGCTGTTGTTTAAAACACGTTCGTACACCTTGCCCAGGCGCACAATGCTGAGCCTATTTATAAGCTCTCTCCAGTGGAATTCATACACGATGGCCGACACGTTTTTCCCGTGCCTGCGGTATCGCGTCAACGGCATGTCCAAAAATCGAATCTTCCCGATTAAGAGGCAGGTCTTAGCCAAGTACGCGTCGTGCGGGAGGCTTTGTGCGACGACTTCTTCATCTATGACGACCTGCTCCAACAGAGACCGGTTGAACGCCAATGAATGCCCCCAGGCGTGCGAGTCGGCAAAGAGCAGCGTCGCATAGCTGCCGGCGTGAAGCCCTATCGAATCGTCAGCGCTCGGGAAAAGCACGCGCCCGCGCTCATCGATGACGGAATAGTCTGAATATACTAAGAATGGCGCGCGGGCGTCCTCTCTCGCAAAGGCTTCCACTAAGCGCTCCAGCTTAGCCGCCTCCCAGATGTCATCCTGGTCCGCAAGGGCGTAGACGTCAAAGTCGGCGTAGTCGCTCTGCGTGGCCTGAAGCAGTGAATACCAGTTATGCATGGCGCCGTGCTCTTCATCGGAGCCGCTGTCGACAATGATGACACGGGGATCCCTGTTTGAATACTCGGCCAAGATTGCAACCGTCTCGTCTGTCGAACCATCATCTCTGACTATGAGCCGTGTGGGTTGATAGGTTTGCGTTAAGATGCTGTCAAGTTGCTCCACTAAAAATTGGGCGCCGTTGTAGGTTGCCATGCAGACAGCCACAGTCGCGTGAGCCGACATCACTGACGCTCCGGCTGGCCGGATGACACTAGAACCTTCGCCAAGGCCGCCAGCATCGCGGCCAGGTTGATCACGGCAAACACGCCCGTGTAAAGAGGGCACACGCCAAATAAGATGCTCGCCAACAAAATGGGCTGAGCGAGTCCTGTCACGCTAGTCAGGTTCAGCGCCGTAAGAGTGAAAAAACTCGGCCGCGGCGCCGCTGTCAACGATTTCGCACCTGCTAGCACGCCCTCTGTCGTAGCTTTATGGGCCACGAGCCGCGGAAATATGAGACTCATCCCTGAAATCGCACCCACCACGATGGGCCAAATTCCGTCTGCCAAGATATTGTATGAATACACGCCAACAGCGAAGGGCTGGATGAACATGGCCGCATAACCGCTTGTGGCATCCCACACAGAACCACGCTTAGATTCCATCTTCCTGAGCCGCGCCAGGTTGCCGTCAACTCCATCGAGCAGGTTCCAAACAAAAAACAAAGCCCAACCCACAAGCGCCGCCTTGCCGCCGTGGGCAAACCCCATAAGCAAACCTGCCGCCAGCACAACCACAATCGAGAGAAACGAGACCGCGTTTGGAGACACCCGGGCCAACGCGAATGGAACTGTCAGCGGATACGACAAAGGGCGGCCCACATAGTATGCGAACACATCTCGTTTCGCCGTGTTCCGCTTTTCCGGACTCATCGCCAAACTCATACCTCGGATCATTTCGCGAAGACCGCGCCACCACTTCACAAAGCCGCCCTCCTTCCCTGTCTCATCGCCGCCTGCCATCAGTCACTTCTCCTTCTGTTTCCGCTCGATACTTTTATGACTCACCACCGAGTACAACCGCAAACACGCCGCGCGCATTGAAAACAGGTACCCCAAACATAACGCCACCATGGCCAGGAGAGCCCATCGCGATGGCAGAAAAACCAACGCCAGGCAATGCGCCAAAGACAGCGCCACAAGAGCTGACACTTCCCGTGACGACCTGATGCCGAGTTGCTTTCCCACGTCATGTTCAGCAACCACACTCCTCAGGGCAATCACTGCCACGAGACAGCCGGCGACTCCCATGATCGACCCCGTGAGTGTTATGGCAAGAACAACTCCAACAACGCTAACCAGCATCGTCAAGAGATTGGTGATCAGCAGTTTCCGTTCTTGTCGGACGACCTTGTAGTACGTCACACAGATCGCACTCATCCGAGCATCGAAAAGGCAAAGCGGCAGCAACACCCCAAAATAGCGTGCCGTATCGCTGTACTGCGGAAGCCACCAACGCAGCAAGAGCACTCCTGGATAGTACAGCAACAGAATAAAAGGCGCTGCGACCGCAAGCACGTCGGTGAGCAGTGCGAACGCCTTAGGCAAGTCTTTCGTCCGGGACCGACGGAGCTCTGGAAAGAGAACCATCGTAAGCTGTTGAACGAATGACAATATCATGTTACCGAAAGACAGCGCCAGCGAAAACTGGCCAAAAGCCGCAATCCCCCACTTGAATTCAACGCCGAAACGACCCACTCCGAGGACTAGAGTGCTTGCGATGTTGGCGATCATCAGTTTGACACCGACTTGGATGCTCTTCGCGGTGTCTCGCACAGCACGTTTCCACCCGACAAATCGGGCGGAAACGATTGAACGGCCCCGCCACAGCATGAACACCAAGGCCAACGCCTGGCACATCACGTAACACAGGACATACGGGAGGAACACAGTCACGTGAAGGCAGGCGAGCAGCCCGACCGCCAAGATAAACGAGAAACGGGCCAACGTGACTGATATCACATGGAGATGGATTTGGTTGACCGCCTGAAAAACAAATCCAATATAATATGTGCAATTATACAATATCAGATAGACGGCCACAAAAATTATGACAATCTCTTTGTTTGAGTCCTGGAAGAATAACACCGCAATTGCCATCAAAACCGCCGACATGCAGGTTTCCGCGCTCATTCCGAGTCGGAGTTGACTTCCGATAGACGGTTTATCCAGCGCTTCAAACTCCTCGCCGCCATGTATTAGGTACACGCCGTCGTTAAGGCCTAGATGGAAAAATCCGGCGTAGCTCGCATAAAACAGGAACAACTGCCAGTAGCCGAATTCTGTGACTCCGATCAACCGCGGCACCAACAACGACATGACGATGCCGCCAGCCAGTGTCACAGTTTGCCCCGCGAACGCCACCTTGAACTGTGCCGTCAGGCGCGGTGAAATCATCTGACGCCAACCTGGCAAAAGACCGAGCTAGGCCGCCGCCCCAGTGGACGAGACGCTTCTCGCCGCGCCTCAAACGCATTGCCGGCCCTGTCTGGCGGCAGGGCCTCGAGCATCCCCGCCCCTGACGCGCCAGCTGAGCAGTCCGCGCTCTCTCGAGCATGCGGACTGGGTATGGAAAACATTGACCGGCAGCATACGCCTCCCTCGCAAGAGCGCTCTGCCATCGCCACACTGACTGGCGCTGTTAAATCAACATGCTGCAGACCGCCTGGGCGTCTAAACTCATAAAATTCGCTGCTTTCCGACGTGACTCGAAAGAGCGAGTCCCTGTGATCGTTGATTTGCCAGTCCGCTGTCTTGACAAGCCGCTTCGCGGCAGACAGCCCTAACTCCAATCCTTCAACGCCGCCGCGGCTGGCAGCGGCTGCTTCGCTAGAACTGTCCACACGTCTCTCCTCGCGCAATTTACTGTCGTCGAGAAGCCAGTCTGAGTGAAACCGAGACAACACCCTCTCGCGTGTCTTAGCGCAGCAGTATAGCAAACTATCACTCCTCTTCAGTGTTCTCCTCTGAGGATTTATATCGCGTTGTGAACGATTCTGAACCCCGTGAAATAGCCGCCCCGGCCGCATCAGCCGATGCGGCAGCCCGCTGGCACGTCACAAAAATAAAGCTGCGCGCGTGCTGCCGCCATCCGCCTGGCCCTGGAAGCTATGGCTGCCAGCAGATCGAAGACGAAGGCGCTTTTAACGGCAACCGCCTATCAGGGGCGGCCAACCCAGATGAGGACGTTATGAACAATCCCTCTCCTTTCAAATAAATTTATGTCCCCTCAACTTATATCCCCTCAACGGAAAGGCTCTGAAGCCACACCCGGCTGGACAACTGTCCAACCGGCGGCCCGCCACCTGGCCGCGTCCAGGCAGCAGCGCCCGTCGAGGACGAGCCGGCCCTGCGCCAACTCGGCCAGCCGGATTGGATCGCAAGTGCGGAACTCCGGCCACTCCGTCGCCACCGCCACCAGGTCAGCCCCGGCCACCGCCGCTTCCAGCGAACCGGCCGCTTCAGCGGCCGACTTGGCCCGTATGACAGCTCCGGCCACCGCCGGATCATAAATCCGGACCACGGCCCCCGCCGCCGTCAACTGTTGGGCCACCGTCAAAGCCGGCGAATCTCTCACGTCGTCGCTGTCCGGTTTGAAAGCCGCGCCCAAAAGGGCGATCCGCCGGCCCCGCAGCTGCCCGCCCAACAGTTCTGCCGCTTGGGCTGTGAACCGGGTCCGCTGACCTGAATTAACCTGGTCGACTTCGCGTAAGAAAGCGAAAACCTCCCCCGCCCCCAACTCTTCGGCCCGGCTGACCAAAGCCCGGACGTCTTTGGGCAGACAACCACCGCCGTAGCCCAAACCAGCCCGCAAAAACTTCGGACCGATGCGGTCGTCCAAACCGATGGCCTCAGCCAAACGCCCCACATCGCCGCCCGCTGCCTGACAGAGGACCGCCATGGCGTTGATGAAAGATATCTTG
Organism: Propionibacteriaceae bacterium; assembly: GCA_031268515.1. Taxonomy (GTDB): domain Bacteria; phylum Actinomycetota; class Actinomycetes; order Propionibacteriales; family Propionibacteriaceae; genus WQYJ01. Next base: position 14,451 of record JAIRXC010000157.1, on the reverse strand, counting down.
ACAGCCAGGAAAGAATTAGCCGCCACTTTGACGAGCTGGGCCGTCGCGTAATCCATGGCCAACCGGGGGGTCCCGTCGGCCAAGAGGGCCGCGTAAACCCGGTCCAACACCGCCGTCGCGGCTTGGCCGGCGGCCCCGGGCGCGACCCCGTAGACGATGCGGTCAGGGTGGAGGGTGTCGTTCACGGCGAAGCCCTCACGCAAGAATTCTGGGTTCCACAGCAAAGACAATTGAGGCGCTGTCAGGCGCAAGCGGCCGGCGATCCGTTCAGCCGTGCCGACCGGCACCGTCGATTTCCCAACCAGCCAACCCGGCCGGCCGCCGGGGGCGAGGACGGCGGCCAAAGATTCGACCGCCGCGTCGACATACGTCAGGTCCGCCGCCAAACTGTCCGGCCGCTGCGGCGTCCCCACGCAAAGGAAATGGACCTCCCGGTCAGCGGCGTCTTCGATCCGGGTCGAAAAACTAAGCCGTCCCGTCGGCCGCACCTCGTCTAGGAGGTCTTGGAAACCCGGCTCGAAAAACGGCGCCTGGCCCCGGGCCAACGGCTCGATCCGGGCCGCGTCGATGTCGATGCCGACGACCTCATGTCCGAGCGCGGCCATGGCGACGGCGTGGACGGCGCCGAGGTAGCCGCAGCCGACCACCGAAAGCCTCATGCCCGTCCCCTCGCCGCGGCGGCGAAAGCGGTCACGTAATCCCAGATGGAATCCACGGCCGGCAACATTCGGACAGCGGCTTCGGCGTAGGCCGCCAAAGGCTGGCCGTAAGGGTCGCGGACATCGAACTGTTCCGGGTCAGCCCCAGGCACGGCGCCTTTCCAGGTCGCCACCGCCGCTGTCGCCGTCCGCAACGCCGTTTCTTCGAGTCCGACGGCCGAAGCGAAGGCTCCGGTTTCGGCCGCCGCGGCCTCGGGCTCCGCGGCGACGGCGAGCCGACGTGCCGTCTCAGACAACATCTCTTCCGTCAGGCAGGTCACGACATAACCGAACTCTCGCAGCGTGAACGTCCGCCCCACGGCGGCGGGGTCCAATTGGACGACAGCCCGCCGGTGTTCCCTGGTCAAGGCGAGGACCAAGTCGGCGGACGCGACAAGACCGGGCGTCAATTGCCGGGCCACGTGGGCCGGCCCGCCAGACCAGCCGCCGCCGGCTAGGACCGCCTGGGCTTCCGGCGTCATCCCGGCGCCGACCACCGCCGCCGTGCCGGCGCTCGCCACGGTCAGGCCGGGAAAGCCGGCCAGGCGCGTCCGCAGCATGGCCTCCGCCATGGGCGAACGGCAGATGTTTCCGGTGCAAACCGTCAAAATGTGAAAACTCACGCCCGGCTCCGCGCGCTCGGCAGTCCAGCCTGTCCGGCTTCGGAGCTCACGGCCAGCTTCGCGGGCTGGGCTGGCTCCGCCTCGGCCTCGTAGCCATAACCGTAGCCATAGCCGTAACCCGAGCCAGAGCCCGAACGGTAGCTGCCGATCTTCTTGACCGGCACCTTCGTGAGGACCGTGCCGATCAACCGGCTGCCGACCAAAGCCAAAGCGTTGACCGAGGCGACGAGGGCGGTCGTCCGCGTCGTCTCGTGCGAGGCGACAAGGACGACGCCGTCCGCGATCCGCGACAAAACTGTGGCGTCTGTGGCCACGAGCAACGGCGGCGAGTCGAGCAAAACGTAGTCAAAGCTTTTGAGGAGGAAAGCCATCAGATCTTGCATGAGGACCGACCCGAGCAGTTCGCTGGGGTTAGGCGGCGTCCGCCCGGACGGCAAGATGTAGAGACGGTCTGTGCCCCACTGTTGGAGGACGTCGACGGGTTGGGCCCGCCCGACCAACACGTCGGAGAGGCCGGCCCCGCCTTCGATCCTCATGCAGTGGGCGATGGCGGGGCGGCGGAAATCGCAGTCCACAAGGGCGACGCGGGCCCCGGAGTCAGCCAGGACGATGGCGAGGTTGGCGACGGTCGTGGACTTGCCCTCGGCCGGGTTGGCGCTGGAGATGACGAGGCAGCGGCCCTTGCCGCCGACGTTCGTGAAGACGATGTTCGTGCGCAAGGCGCGATACTCCTCGGCCGCCGGCGAACGGGGGTCCTCGTGGACGACGAGAGGCCGGGCCGCCGCGTCGGGGTCGAAGGGGATCGTGCCGAGCAGCGGGGCGCCCGTGACGTTGCGGAGGTCGGACATCGAGTGGATGCGCGTGTCGAGGACCGAATGCAGCCAGGCCGCCACGACCCCTACAGCCAAGCCGAGAACGCCGCCGGCCGCCAGATTGAGGAGCAGGCGGGGGCTCGACGGATTGGCCGGAGGCTGCCCTTCTTGGATCTGGGTCACGTTGACGAGGCTCGCCGTCTCCGGGTCCGGCTTCTCCAGCACGGTCATGACGACCGTGGCGAGGGCCTGGGCAGTGGCATTCGCTATGTCGGCGGCCCGGCGCGGGTCCGTGTCTTTGGCCGTGATCTTGATGAGGACCGTGTTGGTCGGCGAGGTCGCGGTGACTTTCTGCCGCAGCGCTTCGGCGTCCCAGCCCAAGGCGTCAAGGCCGAGGTTCTCGACGACCCGGTCCAAGACGATGGCGGAGTTGGCAACATCGACGTACGAGAGGACGGCTTGGCGGACGTACGTGCCGCCTTGGAGAGCGTCGTTGGCGGCGGCCGAGCCGGGCGTCCGGGCCGAGACGTAAAGGGCGGCGGTCGATTCGTATTGGGGAACCATGAGGAAAGCGCTCCCCAGCCCGGCCCCGAGCCCCGCCAGCAAGGCGAGGCTGACGGTCAGCCAATGCTTGAGGAGAATGCCCATGAACTCTCGAAGGTCCAACGCCACTCCTCGTGGTTTCAGCGGGACCGGCTTCAAGGGCCACCGGCCGATCAGGAAAACTACCCGCCCCAGCAAGATTGTCCGGATAATCAGAGGGAGCATATCGCAACTCTGCGGGCCTCCCGCGCAGCGAGACGGCGCCGCCTGAGTTTCCCGGGTAGTCTTGACCGCCGTGGTGACGCTTATGGCCGCCGCCGCCGCGTAGGCGGCCCGACGAGAGGAATCATGTGGAGTACGGTTCGGCCCCCGGAGACAACATAATCACCGGCAGCCGCGCTGGTTCCCCCGCCTCGCCGGCCAGCCCGCCGCTTCCCGGCCGCCGCCAAGGCGGAGCCGCCGCAATTTTACGGATCGCCGGCCGCGTTGCCGCCGCCGCCTTCGCCCTCGCTTTTCTCTACGCCCTCATCCGCGTCGCCCGCCTCGGCGTCATCCCGCTGTGGTGGCTGGCCGGCGGCAGCATTATCGCCGTCGCCGCCGTCGCCGCCTTGGCCGTCGGCTTATGGCGGACGCGGCCAAACAAACACCCCTACCGTTTCACCGTCTTGGCCAGCGCCAACGTCCTCGGCGTCGTCGTCAGCCTCATCGCAGCGAGCCTGGCTTCCGCCGTAGGGAACTTCGTCACAACGATCCAACCGACGCCGGACGGCGCGATGTCATACGACGTCATCGCCTTGACTTCCCACGCCGACGGCATCGAATCGACCGCCGGCCAAACCGTCGGCCAAGTCGCGACCGACCCCAACAAAGCTATCGTGGCCGAGCGGCTGGCCCAGGTGGTGGCCGTGGACCTCGTGGAGCTGGCCGACCCGGGCCTGCTCGCGGACACCCTCCTCAACGGCACGGTCAAGGCGGCGGTCATCGACCGGGCCTACCTGCCGCTGCTCGAAGAAAATTCCCCGGGCTTTTCGATGCTGACGAAGGTGCTTTACACCCTCGACATCACCTTGCCCCAGCCCAGCGCCTCGCCCAGCCCCAGCGAACTGCCGCAACACCCCGACAATGGGGCCTTCCTCGCCTACATCAGCGGCATCGACCAGTTCGGCTCCATCGGCTCGAAGGGCCGCAGCGACGTCAACATCCTCATGGCCGTCAACCCGGAAACCGGCCGTATCCTCCTCGTCAGCACGCCACGTGACTTCTACGTCCAACTCCACGGCACGACCGGCCTGAAAGACAAGTTGACACACTCTGGTGTCTACGGGATCGGCATGTCCCAGGAGACCTTGGAGGACCTCTACGGGGTCGACATCGACTACTACCTCAAGATCAATTTCAGTTCAGTCATCCAAGTCGTCGACCTCGTCGGCGGCGTCGACGTCAATTCCGACCAGGCCTTCATCTCCGCCTACGGCGGCTACGCCTTCAAAGAGGGCTGGAACCACTTGAACGGCGACCAGGCGTTGGGGTTCGCGCGCGAACGCTACAGCTTCGCGTCCGGCGACCGCGCCCGCGGCGAGAACCAGGAGAAGGTCGTCGCCGCCCTCATCCGGAAGATGGCCGAACCGAGCGTCCTCCTGCGCTACGGCGCCATCCTCGAAGCCGCCCAAAACGGCATCGAGACCTCCATGCCGCCGGACCAGATCGCGGCTTTGGCCAACCAGCAGCTCAGCCGGGGAACTGACTGGCAGATCGATTCGATCAGCGTCAACGGTTCGGACGCCTCGGAACCGACTTATTCCTACGGCTCCCAGCGGCTGTACGTCATGATCCCTGACATGGCGACGGTCGAGACGGCGACGGCGCGGCTCAACGAGGTTTTGGGCCGCTGAGCCCTGAGTCTGAAGAAGGAACCGTTAGCGCCAGCTGCCGTGCGCTTTGGCCTCAATCCCTGTGGCCAGCGGCAAACCGAAACCGCCAGAAGCGGGCGGCCCAAGGCTCAGGCGCGGGCCACCCAATACGTCTGAATGTGCTGCCGGTCGCGTGGCAGGGCGCTGGCGCGGGCGAAGAGGCGGACCTGTTTGGCCAAAGCGCGCTCCCCCGCCGCCCAGAGCCAACTGGCCGCCGGGTCCAGCGGCGGCAAGGCCAGATCGGCGTCAGCCAACGTCGGCAGCCGGCGTGTCACAGTGCCCGGGCGGGCGGCCAAGGGCACGGCGTCCCGGTCGGCGTGAGGGTCGATGAACAAGACGGTGGCCTGAGCAGAAGCAGGCAAGCAGCGCAGGATGGAGTCGAGGGCGGCGGCGGCCGAGGCGTCTCCGACGAGGAGGGCGTGGCGGAGCGGCGCGGGCACGACAAGATGGTGGGGCGGCTCGGAGACCTCGATTGTCGTGCCGGGGACCGCCTGGGCGGCCCAGGCTGAGGCCAGGCCCGGCGGCTCGTGCAGGACGAAGTCGAGGCTGAAACGGTCGGCGGCCACATCGGGGCGGACGATCGTGTACGCGCGTGGCCCGGGCGCTTCGCCGGCTGTGCGGGCGGCCTCAGAGGCGCTGTCGGCGAAGTGGAGGAGGAGGTAGGAGGCGGGAGCGAGGGATAGCTGAGGCAGCAGGCCGTGGCCGGCGCAGTCGAGCCGTCGGTACCAGCTTGTGATGTCGGTCGTTTGGATGACTTCGACGGTGTGCCGCTCGACCCGGGCGGCCGTCTGGGGACGTTCTCTTTCCACGGCGACATCTTTCCAGACCGGCCCGCCCCGCCACCGTTTTGCGAGCCGACCCCCCTTCCCAGGCCTCAGCGCCATCCCCGGTTGGCGGGCGCCTCTTGGCAAGATCCGACCCCCCTGTCCGGGCCTCAGCGCCTGCTTGGGGAAAGCTTGGCCGCCTGAGCGCATCCGACCCCCCTGTCCGGGCCTCAGCGCTAGACCTGGCGCCGCTCAGGCGGCAGCGGCATCCGACTGCGGCCCAGACCTCAGCGCCGGGCTGGGCGCAAAGCCCGGTCCGGCCCGGGCCCGACCCCTGCGGCCCAGGCCTCGACGCTTTAGCTGGGCTTGTCGTCGTCGCCGGCCAGGCCCGACCCCTGCGGCCCAGGCCTCGACCAACCAACCGCTCAACCGACCGACCGCCCCCGACCCCCCTGCGGCCTAGGCCTCGGTTGAGTTCCGCTCCCCGCCGCAAAAGCTTCCCGTGTCACAATTCACTCTTGAGGGGCTCAGGGTCCGCCCTTCAAGACGGCTAAGGAGATTGGCTTATGGCGCGGTCACTGCGCCGCCGCGGCTGGGGACTGTGCGACGCCGGGGCAGGGAGGGCTGCTTCGTGCTGACTTTTTTAGCCGTCCTCCTCTCCGCGGTCGGAACCGGTTTCCTATCGACGCTCTTCCCGCTCGTCAGCGCCGAACTGGCCGCGGCGGCCGTGGCTGGCTATGCCTCTTTCCCCATCGGGGCCGGTAGCGTCGCCGGCATCGCCATCGGGCAGACGCTGGGAAAGATCCTCTTGTACGAGACGTCGCGGGCCGGCAAGTCTTTCCTTGACTGGCGCCGCCTGCCGGGGGCGGCCAAACAGGTCACGCGGTTTCGCCTTTCCCACTCCAGCCGAGCCGGACGGGAAACCAAAGCCGACGCAGGGGCTAGGACCGACGCGGGCTCCAGCGGCGGCTGGGAAACCGAGGCCGCCCAAACCGAAACCGTTCAAACCAGTGCCGCCCAAACCGGCGCCGCTCCAGCCGACACCGCTTCCGCCGGGACTGCTCAACTCGTCGCCACCGCCGAGCGGCCGGCCCCGGCCCCAGCCGGTTGGCGCCGCTTGGCCGCCCGGGTCGCCGCCGCCAACAAGCGCCTCCTTGGCGCTTTAGACCGGCCGGGCCGCCGTGACGCCATCCTCCTCTTGTCCGCCGCCGCCGGCTTCCCGCCGCTCGTCGCCACCGCGGTGGCCGCAGGCGTCAGGCATTTCCCCCGCGGCCGCTTCGCCGGCGAGGTTTTCGCCGGCCGCCTCGTCCGCTTTTTCACCATCGCCGCGCCGTTTTTCGTCTTCCTCTGACGCCGCTGAAAACCCAAACCAAAGCGATCCCGCCGAAGCCCCAGCCGACGCGCCGGCCGAGGCTCGCTTGAGCGGTCTCCGCAAGGCCAGCTAGACGGCGTAGGCTCAGCTTTGGCCGCCGCGCTATCGTGGACCGTGAGTCTCGCCCGGTTGTGGCGCGCTTTGATGCCGCCCACCGCCTCCGGTAGCCTTGGCGGCACGACAGATTCTCATCCAGGTAACGCCCTGCGGGCGGTGATAGCGAGGGGGCTGACCCTATGGGGCGCGGCCGTGCGAAGGCGAAGCAGACGAAAGTCGCCCGTGAGTTGAAGTACCGGTCGGTCACCACCGATTTCGCGTCGCTCGAAGCGGAATTGCGTGTGCGCGGCTCCGCCAGCCCTGACGACATCCCACCCGCCTACGCCGACCTCGCCGCAGCCTACGACGACGGCGACGAGGCTGACGAGGACGAGGACGACGGTGACCCCGAGCAGCGATCCGCCCAGTAGGGCCGCCGCGCTCATCGGCAAGTGGCGTTTTATCTTGCCGGGCCATCGTGACGCAGTTCCCGAAGCCGATCCCGACCTCCCCTGCCAGCCCAGCGAACCTGGCCGCTGGGCCGCCGCTTGGGTTCCTGACGCCTACCTGGACGGCTACGAAAACCTGACTTTCCACATGCCCGGTTATCCGCACCTGCCCGAGGAAGGCGACGGTTATCTAACGGCCACGCTCGTCCGCCGCCGCCTCCCGCCGAGCCGCCCCTACGCCGTCCTTTACCTCCACGGCTGGAATGACTACTTCTTCCAAGACCACCTGGCCGAGGCCTGGTCCGCGCTCGGCTACGACTTCTACGCCCTCGACCTGCACCGCTACGGCCGCAGCCTCCACGGCGACGAGCTGCCAGGTTACGCGGAGTCGATGTCCGACTACGACGTTGAGATCGACGCCGCCGTCGACTGGCTCCGCGGCCGGCACGCCCATGTCGTCCTCAACGGCCATTCGACCGGGGGCCTCATCGCGGCTCTTTGGGCGGCTTCCCGGCCGGGCCGCCTCGCCGGCCTCGTCCTCAATTCACCCTGGCTTGACCTCATGGGCTCTGCCCTGACCCGGACTCTCATGCCGCCGCTCGCCAAGGGGCTGTCGGCCACGGCGCCGACGTGGGAACTCCCCAAGATGGAAAACGACATCTACCTTCGTTCCCTCCACCGCGCTTTCGACGGCGAATGGAGCTTCGACCTCGCCCTCAAACGGCCCGCTTCAAGCCCCATCCGCCCCGGTTGGCTCAGCGCCGTCGTCCGCGCCCAGGACCGCGTCAGCCGCGGCCTTGACATCGACGTGCCCATCCTCATGGCCACCTCCGCCCGCAGCGCCGTGCCCAAACAGCGCGACGACGAAGAGGCGGCCCGCGCCGACATCGTCCTCGACGTCGACCGCTTGGCCGCCCGGGCCCCCAAGCTAGGCTGGCATGTCACCTTGGTCCGGCTAGAGGGCGCGCTCCATGACGTGGCGTTGTCGGCCCCGCCGGTCCGGGAACGCTACTTCGATGAGACCCGTCGTTGGGACCTCGCCTACGTCAAAGGCCGCAAGTCCCAAGACCAGGAACTGGCCCGTCTTGCAGGTTGACTCTGCCCGCCCGAAAAGCTTGGTTGGCGCCTCACAGCGCGCTGCGGCTCTGCCGCCGCCAGCGGCCCGAGGCGTCTTCAAACTCTTGCCGACAGTGTTGCTGGGGTGGGCCCAGGGGATCGCGTTGGCGCTGTTTTACATCAAACTGGGCAGCCAAGTCCAACTGTTGGTTGCCCGTGACCCCGCGGCCTTGAGCGTCGCCGCCATCGCGGCAATGGCCCTACTCGCCTTGGCCGCCGCCCTGGCGGCCTGGGGCGTGCCGTTCCTGGCGGCCAGAGGCCAGGCGGCCGATGAAGCCGCCGAGCGCGACCGCGTCATGGCCCACGTGTTCAAAGCAGGCGCCGCCCAGCGTTCGCGCGCACGTACCGGCGCCATAGTCTCGACGGCTGTCGACGGCGTCGAACGCGCGGCCGCCTACCGCGGCACGTTCTTGGGGCCCATGATCGGCTCCATGACCGCGCCCTTGGCGGTGTTGGCTTTGATGGCGGTGTTCCTAGATCCGGTCACGGCCGGTTGGACGGCGCTCGCCTTGCCGGTCATACCGGCCGCCTTGGGGGGTTTCCAGGCCGCCTTTCGCGGGGTTTCCCGCCGCTACCGGGAGAACGGACGCCTGTTCGCCGCAAAGTTCTTGGACGCCATCCAGGGCCTGCCCACGCTGCGCCTCTTGAACGCCGAGCAGGCCCATGGCCGCCGCCTGGCCGCCGCCGCCGAGGAACTCCGACGCAGCGTCATGCGCCTCCTCGCCGGCAACCAATTAATGCTGTTTGTAGTTGATTCATTGTTTTCGCTCGCTTTCATCGCCGCGGTCGCCGGTCTTGCGCTGTGGCGGATCAGCCAAGGCGCCGTCAGCTTGGGCGAGGGCCTTGCCCTGGTGCTTTGCGGCACGTTGCTGTTGGAGCCGCTGGACCGGATCGGGCAGTTCTTCTACATCGGCCTAGGCGGGATCGCCGCCGCCAAAGAGATCAACGCGCTGACCGCGGAGCCCCCGGCGGTGCCAGACCCCGCGGATTTGGCGCTCCCGGCGAATTCGGCGTTCCCGGTAAACGACAGGCCCGCCGACAGCCGGCGGGAGCCGCCCGCAGTGGAACTCACCGACGTCCGCTTCGCCTACGGGACCGGTCCGGCGGTGCTGACCGGTATCAACTTGTCCGTGGCCAGAGGCGAACACGTGGCGCTGACCGGGCCGTCCGGCGCTGGCAAGACCACCATCGCGGAACTGCTGCAAGGCAACCTGCGGCCAGACGCCGGCAGCGTCAAACTGTTTGGGCGCAACGTAGAGCAGTGTTCCTTGGCTTGGCAGCGAGCCCAATTGGCGGTGCTGGCCCAGCATACATACTTGTTCACAGGCACGTTGCGCGAGAATCTGCTGGCAGCGGATCCCGCGGCGGACGATCAACGTCTGACGGAAGCGTTGGCGGCCGCCGACCTGGCGGACTTCATCACCGAGTTGCCAAACGGCCTAGACACCGCCGTTGGCGAACGCGGCTTGGAATTGTCTGGCGGGCAGGCCCAACGGCTAGGCCTCGCAAGGGCGTTCTTGAAGGATGCGCCCATCTTGGTCCTCGACGAGCCGACCGCCCACGTGGACCTCGCCTCGGAGCGCGCCATCCTGACCGCGTTGGAGCGGCTGGGGCGAGACAAGACCGTGATCGCGATCTCGCACCGGCAAGCTGCCATCGCGAACGCCGACCGGACAGTGGCGGTGGGGCGGTGACAAGCAGGCAAGCGGCGCGATCAGCGGCAGCCGGCGCCAAGGCGGGCGGCGGCCATGCCACGGCTCTGGCCGCCGCAGCCGCGAGCACGAGTGCGAATCTGGGCCTGGGAGCGAGCGCGGGCGAGCCGGCGACTCTGACGGCCGCCCAGATCAGGCGGCGTTTGTTGACTCTGACGCGGCCTGTCTTGGCGCCGCTGGGGCTTTCCACTTTGTTCCGGACTGTCGCCCTGGCCGCTGGGATCGCCTTGTCGGGCCTGGCCGCTTGGGCCGTCCTGGGCCTGGCTGGGACCTTCCTCCCGGACAAGGACAGCGCCGCAGCCGGGGTTCCGGCGACTGGCGCCTCGGTTCAGATCAGTTCCGTGGTCACCGCTTTGGCGGTGTTGTCGCTCGTCAAAGGGTTTGCCCGCTACCTCGAACAGTATTTCGGGCATTACGTGGCGTTTCGCGCCTTGGCCCAGATCAGGCTCTATTTCTATGACCGTTTGGCGCCGCAGGCGCCGGCCGCGGTCGAGGGCCGCGACACCGGTGATCTGCTCAACCGTGTCACCAAGGACGTTGACAGGGTCGAAGTCTTCTTCGCGCATACTGTCGGCCCGGCGATCACGGCTTGCCTGGTCCCTGTTGCGACGTTGGCCTGCCTGGCCTTGGCGGTCACACCTTGGGCCGTCCCTGTCCTGGCAACTGGCCTGCTGCTGGCGGGTGTGGCCGTCCCAGCGTTGCGGCGGGGGACCTCAGCCAAGGCGGCGCGGCGGCTCCGCGTGGCGCGAGGGACGGTGGCGAGCCACGTCCGCGACTCGGTCCAGGGGGTGCGCGAGGTCTTGGCGTTCGATTATCAGGACCGCCGCCGGGCCCAACTCGCCGCTCTGGGACAGCCCTTGAGCCTAAGCTTGAAACAACTCGGCGACGTGACTGCCCTACGCCGCGGCCTCAACCTGGCGGTGACGGCGTTGACTCTTCTGGCCCAGCTTGTCGTGCTGGACGCCGCGGGCGTGTCAACGGCGGCCTTGGGACTGGGCCTTGGCATCACCGCGGCGGCGTTTGCGCCGGTCCTCGCGGTGGAGGATTTCACGGCGGACTTGCAGCAGGCCTACGCTTCGGCGCGCCGGATCTTCGAGGTGACGGACGCATTGCCGCTGGTTCCAGATTCAGCGGCGACGGCCCCTGGCGCCGCTTCGGCTGACAGCGCCGTAGACGCCGGCTCCGTCGCAACCCATGAAAGAAGCGGGAAAGCTGGGAAAGCTGGGGAAAACGGGAAGGCTGAGGACACGGACGGCGGACCGCCGGCGAGCGCGACGGCTTTGGCGCAAGCAACAAGCTCTCTCGTGGAAAACGGCGCCGGCTGGGCCCCTGAGGTGCGCTTCGACCATGTCACCTTCCGTTACCCGGGAGCCAACCGCTCGGCCGCCGCGCTGAGCGACGTGACCCTCACGGCCAAGGCCGGCCAGGTGACGGCGATCACAGGGGCGTCCGGCTCGGGCAAATCAACCTTGGCGGCGCTGCTGACCCGGTCGTGGGATCCGGAGAAGGGGCAGATCACCTTGGACGGGCGCCCGCTTGGAAGCTGGCCTTTGAAAGGCCTACGCGCGCTGGTGGCGGTCTCCCCGCAGCGGCCGTACCTGTTCAACCAGTCGATCCGAGACAACCTTGCATTAGCGCGGCCGGAGGCGACGGCCGCGGAGCTGGAACACGCGGCAAGCGCGGCCCGCCTAGACGCCGTGATCGCCTCCAAAGAACAAGGTTGGGACGCCCCGGCCGGCGAGATGGGCGAGCTTTTGTCGGGCGGCGAACGCCAACGGCTGGCGCTGGCCCGCACGCTGTTGCGCTCCCCGGCGGTCCTGGTGCTTGACGAGGCCACCTCCCAGCTTGACGCTGTCACCGAGGCCGAAGTCCTCGCGGGCCTGAGATGGGCGGCGGCCGGGCGCACGGTCCTGTTGACAGCCCATCGCCTGAGCCTGACACGTGAAGCGGACATGGTCTACGTGATGGACGCCGGCCGGGTGGTGCAGCAGGGGACCTACGGGGAACTGGCCGCCTGCCCCGGCCCCTTCGCCGACTTGCTGGACCGAGAAGGCCAAACCCGCCCCGGCGCCATAAAAACTTAAATTGGTTAAAGCGACGCGGCTGGCTGGCTCGCTCGGGCGGCAGCAAACGCCAGAGCGTTGCCGCTGAACCGGCCGGCAAGACTCGCCTGCCCGGACGGGCTGCGGCCGGTCAGCGTGCAGGGCGGCCTCCCATGAGCGGTCCAACGCCTGCCCGGACGGGCTGCGGGCTGGGCGCCGAGGCGCGTCGTCGACTTGCCGCCGGCCGGGCCGGCGGCGGCTTCGGGGCGATCCCCGGTCCGGCTGGTCGGCTAGTCTGTGCGGGTGCTGCGCGCCGAGGGACAAACGAACGCCGGAGACGACTCGGCCGACCCAGGTCCCCGCGACCATTGCGGCGTTTTCGGAGTCTGGTCGCCTAGCGAAGACGTCGCGCGGCTGACGTATTTCGGGTTGCACGCCCTCCAACACCGCGGCCAAGAATCGGCCGGCATGGCGGTTTCGGACGGCGAACAAATCCTCGTCGTCAAAGACATGGGACTTGTCTCTCAGGTTTTCAATGAGCAGACGCTGCGTTCCCTCACCGGTTTCCTCGCTGTCGGCCACACCCGCTACTCGACCACCGGCGCCTCGTCTTGGGAGAACGCCCAGCCGACTTTCCTGTCCGGCGCCGCCGGCGGGCTGGCGCTGGGCCACAACGGCAACCTCACAAACACCGATGAGTTGTCGCGCCTGCTGGCCAGCGGCGCCGCGCCGAAGCCGACAGCCGGACCGTACAGCCCAGCCAGCCCAAACCCAGCCGCCGCCAACGGCCGCCGCAACCTGAACGGCTTCGCCGAGCCGTCCCCAGCGGCCGGCCAGACCGCTGGCCGGCCATCGGCCCAGACCCGCCTTCCCGAACCATCCCCAGCGGCCGGCCAAGACCCGCTGTCCCCGACGAGCCGCCCTAATCCCCCCGCGCCGGCGGCCAGCCAAGACACCCCGCCTTCGTCCCCCCGCGCCGTCGATTCGACAAATGACACCGCCCTCATCGCCGAGTTGTTCTCCCAGCACGGCGCGCCAGCTGGCGAGGCCGCCCTTGACTTGTTGCCAAGGCTGCGGGGCGCGTATTGCCTCGTCTTCATGGACGAACGCCGCCTCTACGCCGCCCGCGACCCCCACGGCATCCACCCGCTCGTCCTCGGCCGTCTCAAGGACGGCTGGGTGGTCGCGAGCGAGACCTGCGCCCTTGACATCGTCGGGGCTGCCTTCGTCCGGGATGTCGAACCGGGCGAATTCATCGCCATCGACGGTGACGGCGTCCGCTCGACCCGTTTCGCCGCGGCGACGCCGAGCGGCTGCCTGTTCGAGTTCGTCTATCTGGCCCGGCCCGACACGGCCATCAGCGGCCGGCGCGTCCAGGCCGCCCGGCTCGACCTCGGGCGGGCCCTGGCCCGCGAGCACCCCGCGGCAGCCGACCTTGTCATCCCCGTGCCGGAGTCGGGGACGCCCGCGGCTGTGGGCTACGCGGAAGCCTCCGGCATCCCCTTCGGCCTCGGGCTGGTCAAGAACGCCTACGTCGGGCGCACCTTCATCCAGCCCTCGCAGACGATCCGCCAACTCGGCGTCCGCCTCAAACTCAACCCGCTGCGCGACATCATCGAGGGCAAGCGGCTCGTCGTCGTGGACGACTCGATCGTCCGCGGCAACACGCAACGCGCCATCATCGCGATGCTGCGAGAGGCCGGGGCCGCCGCGGTCCACGTGCGGATCTCGTCGCCGCCTGTCGCCTGGCCGTGTTTTTACGGCATCGATTTCGCGACGCGGGACGAGCTCCTCGCCCCGGGCTTGACGACCGAGCAGATCTGCCGTTCCATCGGCGCCGACTCCCTCGGCTATGTCTCTTTGGACAGCCTCGTCCGCGCGACCGGCGTCAGGCCAGACCAGCTTTGCCGGGCTTGTTTCGACGGCTCCTACCCCGTGCCGTTGCCCGAGGCGGAAGCCCGCCAGCTGGGCTGGCCGTCGCCGGCCGCCGCCGGTTCAGCCTCCGGCCGCCCTCGCCCGCCAACGCCGCAGCCCGCCGCCGCTTCGTGCCGCCCCTTGGAAGGAGACCGTCCGTGAACTCTGGAGCGCACACAACGACAGGAGGCGGTGGAGAGTCCGGGAGCAGGCCGTCCGTGAACTCTGGGGCGTACGCCCGCGCCGGCGTCGACATCGAGGCCGGCGAGCGCGCAGTCAGCCTCATGAAGGCGCACGTCGCCCGCACCTACGGACCCGAGGTGATCGGCGGCTTGGGCGGTTTCGCCGGCCTCTTCGACGCCTCGGCCCTCAAGGCCTACGACCACCCGGTCCTCGTCACTTCGACGGACGGAGTGGGCACCAAGACGGCGATCGCGGCCGCGCTGGACCGCCATGACAG
>JAIRXC010000151.1 GCA_031268515.1 Propionibacteriaceae bacterium | reverse complement strand
CAAAGGACCAGGAGCCCGCCAGACCCGCCAGCGCGCCGCCATCGAACGCCACCTGGCCGACCGGCTGGATTTCGAGACCGCCCAGCAAATCCACGACTGCCTACGCCGCCAAGGCGAGGCGATCAGCCTCGCCACCGTCTACCGCACCCTCCAACAGCTAGCCGACGCGGGCTTAATCGACATCCTCCACCCCGACGACAGCCAAGGGCAAGCCTCCTACCGCCGCTGCTCCCCCGCCCACCACCATCACCTCGTCTGCCGGCGCTGCGGCACGGCGGCCGAAGTCGAAGGGGAGGCGGTCGAGCGCTGGGTGGCCGAAGTGGCGGCGCTGCACGGCTTCACAGACACCGACCACGCGGTCGAGGTCTACGGCCTGTGCGGCCCCTGCGCCAAGGCCAAGGCTTAAGCCGGACGGCCGGATCTGATTCGCGCCTCCCTTTCGGATGCCGCGTTGGTCTTCCTCAATGGCAGGCCAACCCCGATGAGCCACTTCTTGCCCGGTTGTGTCATAGCTGGCCCAAGCCTCTTACTTCGTGATCTTCACCGAAGTCGCCCACAACGCCTCCGTCTGCCGTGTTACGGGAACACCCATTTCGGAGATGGAGCGTCCTTGGATGGCGGGGAATCCCGACAGCACATCGGCCATCTGCTGGGACCAGTCCGCGTCTGGCCGTAGACAATTGGCCAGGTGGGCGGTGATGGCGATGACTGGGTACGGCTTGTCGTTGGGCTGTTTACCCAAGTGGGCGAGCAATTTGGGCAAGTTTTGCGACGTGAGAGAGGGACGGACCATGAGGATACGGTTCCACATGCGGTTGTTGTGGGCGCAAACGTTGCGGACGTGGTTGAGGCTCTTCAGCCAGCTCCGCAGTGCGCTCTCGTGGGGCACACCTGCGGCATTGGCGATGGCCTGTCGGTCTGGGTAGATGAGCAGTTGGTAAAGGTTCGACATCGCGCCGAAGTCGAAGAATTCAACAGCCACCCAGATCGGCAACGGAGTGCCGTACCTAGTCAGATTGTGAGCGACAAATGGTTCCTTCTTCGCCCTCTCCTGCAGGCGGTCATACTCAGCTATCCACCAGTTGAAAGCGGTGTCTGTCTTGCTGCCGCGCGAGTAGCGCCGGGTGCAGGCCTTCTGGTCGAGGCACTTGCGATCAACGTGTCCGAACTTGTCGCGCTGTCCGATGACGTAGGCGATGCGGGCACAGATGGCGACCTCCACGATCTGGATGCCCGCCAACAGTTGGGTGCGCAGCCGCTGGTCGAAAGCGACCAAGGCCTCCACATCCGTCAGATTCGTGCCCGGTTCGAACTGATCCAGCCTACCCTGACCGGTCGGGTCGGGCTGTCGGAACGGGTAAAGGTAACCGGTGAGGTTGTAGTAACCGACGCTCTGCAGCAGGCGGATGGCCCTGGCGTCGTCAACGCAGGCAGCGCCGCGTGACTTGATGAGCGCAAGTTGTTGCTGATAGGTTAGGTGGGGCTTAGCGTAGGTGCTCACGAAAGCCCCCAGACAAGAGACGACCGGCCTTGCCGATTAGATCGGTAGAGGGCCGGTACAAGTGGTTGCAGCTTACCACACAGCTCTCCTCGGGTGCATTGCGCAGCGCTGTGCTGCATGATTTGGACGATTCCGGGCAAAGAAGATTCTCGCCTCGCTGAGGCGGGAATCTTGGCATCTTCGGTCATGCTCCAACTTTTGCGCATGGGTACGACAGTGAAGCGAGCACTTGGCGAGATCTCAGGAGGCTCCCCCAAACTGCTTCACTCCCTTGTCCGGACCGGCGTCTCTGAGGAACGCGACAGCAGCAAAGCCACAAGCAGGGCAACCCCCCAAAGCAGAAACCACGGGTCCCAGACGTAGGCGTGTCCATTGACCGCGCGCCTGGTCCAGCCCGCCATGGACGCCTGTCCAAGCTTGACAAGCCAGAACCAGGCGGACTGAGAGACGCCCCAGGCGACAATGGCCACAGCGGCCGCCCAAGCCAAACTACGCAAACCTATCTTTAGTCGGCGGTCCAGACGGCCAGCCACGGCCGGCACTGCCGCCAACCCGAGTAGGGCGGCGAATGTTTTGGCGACAATAGCCAGCCACTGCAGCGGCAGCGTCAGCGTTTGCGCCAATCCAGGCAGGTCAGCGGCCGGAAAGACCGTGTCCAGCCAATCTCGGAACCCCAACGCCCAATAGACGTTAAAAGCCGTGAAGCCCAATCCGAGAATGACCGCCGCCAAGCCTAAGCCCGTTGCTGCTCGTTCCACAAAATGCGCCTTTCGCTAGGACTAGGGAACGACAGTTGGCGTCATCGTGCGGAAGTCTTTCCCGGCTGGAGGTAGCCGGCTTTCCAGGCGTCTTTTCCAGCCTCCCCGCGGCGAGCTTAACAGCTGGCGCCGGCGGCCCTCCGACGCGCCAGACCTCAGGGCCGGCGGAGACCATCGCTTTTTAGCCGTCCGCCGGCCCTTGAACGCCCTTATAGCATGGGAGCCAAGACACGGCGCCGTCTCGGCGAACAGTCCCCAGGCTGACAGCCAACGCTCATCACGACGCAGCTTCAAGGGAAAACATGGACGTACCTGACTCGGTTGCTGAATTCGTTGACGAGGCGATCGCCCTCGGCAACCCGCTCTTGCCCTGTGACTATCCTGCCGCAAACGAACTCGGGCCTTTCCAAAAGCTCCTGCCCGCCGAGGCGGCCGGCGCCTGGCTGGCCCTGTGTCGCAACCACACCGGCGAGCCATATCTCGTCGCCGCGGCCGACCCCGAAGGGCCCGTCTATTTCGCCTCGGCCGCTGAAGCCCGCTGGGAACCCTTTCTTGTCGCGGAATCCTTGAATGATTTCGCGGAGTTGCTGGGACGCCTCCAAGATCTGGAGGCAGACTCCAACGGAGCGGCCTGCTGGGTCGAAGAACACCTCGACCCCGACAATGACCTTTGGGCCGAGGTGGCGGCCGGCTATCGGCTCTCCATCGGCCGGGCAGAAGCCATGCTCTGGGAGTTCAATTCCTTCCCCGGCGACGCCGATTTCGGGCCAGACGAAGAAAAGCCGGTCCGCTAAAAACTAGCCGCGCCTCAACGGCCGCCGTAACGACGGTCGCGGAGCGCGTATTCTTCGAGCGCCCGCCAAAGGTCGAGGCGGTCGAAATCCGGCCAGAGGCGGTCAAGGAAGACCAGTTCAGCGTAGGCGGATTGCCAGATCAAGAAATTGCTTGTGCGCTGTTCGCCGGAAGAACGGACAAACAAATCGACGTCCGGGATGTCGGGCTCGTCTAGGAAACGGCGGAACCGGTCCTCAGTCAGGCGGCTGGGGTCGAGGCTGCCGTCGCGGGCCAACTCGGCGATGCGGCGGGCGGCGTCTACAATCTCGGCCCGGCCGCCGTAGTTGACGCAGAGCTGAAGTGTCAAAGTTGTGTTGTCACGCGACAGCTCCTCGGCCTCCTGGAGTTCCTTTATGACAGAGGCCCAAAGACGGGGACGGCGGCCGGCCCAGCGGATGCGGACGCCCATGGCCGCCAACTCGTCCCGGCGGCGGTGGATGACATCGCGGTTGAAACCCATGAGCCAGCGGACCTCGGCCGGGGAACGCTTCCAATTCTCGGTCGAGAAGGCGTAGACGGACAGATAGCCAAGACCGGCCTCCAAGGCCCCCTCGATGACGTCGAAGAGAGCGGCCTCGCCGCGCGCGTGCCCCTCCGTGCGAGGCAGGTCATGTTGCTTCGCCCAGCGTCCGTTGCCGTCCATGACGAGGGCGACGTGGGCGGGCAGACGGCCGGCCGCGATGTCGGGCGGACGAGCCCCGCTGGGATGAGGCCGCGGCGGCCGGGGCGGTAGCTTCGCGGATGAGGCCATGGGGACGAGCATACGGCCGGGCCAGACAAAAACAAGTCTGGCACCACGTCAGAGGAGGCTGAGGGCGAGCCAGGCGGCCGGGACAAGGTCGTCGGAAACGCGGGCCATGAGCCGCCAAGCGGCCAGTTCGGCGGCCCGGTCGAGGCTGGCGGGCCAGTCGCCGGGAACGCGGGCCTGCTCGCCGATGAGGCTGGCGACGGCGACGGCCCGGCCGACGACGACATCCGAGACGGCCAGTCCGGCCACCTTTGAAACCATCTGGCCCGGCAGACCGGCGCCCAACAAGATCATGATGCGCCGAAGGTCGGCGGCGGCAGGATCGTCGCCGCGCACGAGGCTCCACTCCAAGCGGGCCAGCCAATCGGGGGCCGCCGCCGGCGCCACCTCTTTGACAAGGCCGCGGACCAGTTCAAGGTCGCGCTGGGCGATGTAACGGTTGCGCCACAGCCGGATGAAGGCGAGCCCCAGCCCGGCCGGAGCGACGCCGACCAGCCAGGGCGCCAAGCGGCCGCCTGATTCGGCCACGACGTCGTAGCCCCACTCGTCAAGGCCCGCCACAAGGAAAGCCAGCTCTGTCGGCGGGACGGTCGGAGTGCCGCGGAGGAGGTATTCGAGGCGTTCGACCCCCCGCTCGACCAAGACTTGGCCGACCTCCTGCAGCCGCGGGCGCGTGAACTGGGGCAAGCTGCTCGACAAGGTCAAGGCGGCGCCGACGAGGTTGCCGGGGAAATACGGGTCAAGCCAGCGGTCGGCCAGTTCGCCGGCGCTGTCATCGAGGTCGCGGGCGAAGTAGGTGTCGAGGCGAATCCGGCCGCGCGGACAGGCCACCGTGACATCGACCGGCCCGGAACCCATGACGTAGGTGATGCCGTCGACGTCTTCTGTCTCGGCCCCCGGCGCCGTCGTCGCGCCGTCGGGCTGGTCGACTTCGATGACGCCGTGCGGCGGCACGGCCAGATCAGGCAGCCAAGCCGGCAGGAAGCCAGCCAACTCGGCCCAAGAGTCCAAGAGCCGGCCCTGGGCGGCGAAGACGGCCCGCTGGCCGGGACCGAGGACGTAGCCGTCGGCCAGCCAGCGGAAAATGCTTTCCTGGGACGGTTCGAGGAGGGTCTGGACATGGCCGCCGAGGATGCTCTCGTGCTCGACGACGGCCTTTTGGCCCGGCCCCTGGGCATCGACGGCCAGCAACTCGCCCAGCCGCACCCGCAGGCCGACGAGGCTGTCGCAGGCTGTCGCCGTCAACCCGATCAGGCCAAGGACCCCGCCAGGCCATATCCAGGCCGAAGCCTGGCCGGGGTCCACGACGAGGTTGGCTTGGGCAAAGGCAGCCGGCTGGGAGGAATCGTTGGCGATCCAGGCCCGCAAGTTCCAATGCTCGCCGTCGGCGCGATGGCGGATGCCGCAGCGCAAGAGGCCGCAGCGCCATTCCACCTCAAGTTCGTCGGAACGCTCGTCCCAGTGGTGGAAACGCCACTGGCCGAGGTCGGAGCCTTCGGGGCCCAAGATGACGCGGGGCGGGCGGACGCTCAGGCCGGCGCCCGCCGGGCCGCCGAGGCGGACGACTCCGGCGGCGTCCATGACGAGGCCCGGCCCCCAATCAAGGCAGCCGACCCGAGCCGCCGCCGTGTCGG
>JAIRXC010000150.1 GCA_031268515.1 Propionibacteriaceae bacterium | reverse complement strand
GCCTTGGGTGCTCACGCTGCCTAGCGGCATCTTTGTCGGGGAAGGGATCGACACGTCATGACCGCCGCAGTGATCCCCTGGAGGATTAAGCCGCTCGGGCTGGTCATGGAACCGTCTGGCCCCCCTGCTGTGGCTAGTTTCGTGCGATACTCCGTATTCGGCTGACCGCCAGCCGCCTAATACGCTGCTACAATCACGACTAAATATACACCCGAGGATTTTCAAACACGATGGACCAAATCATGACGTCGCCTCGCGACATCATGACCACCTGCAGATCTGCGAAAGAAACGCCATGACCAACAAAACCTCCAGCCTCGGACGCCAGTACGACATCACCGGGAAAACCATCACCTGGCACCCCGAGAGCTGGGACGACGAGCCCGCTCTCCGAGACATCCATCTGCCGCTGCGGATGAAGGTCGGCCAACTCCGCAGCCTCGCCAGCGCGGTCGGCGGCGAAGCCAACATCATGCGGAGCAATGACACTATCGTCAAAGCCATCGATATGATCGCGCCCGGCCACCTCGCGATTATGGACGAGATGGACGCAAACGACCTGCAAGACATGTTCATGACCTGGCTGTCGGAGTACAACTCCTTGACAGGCCAACAAGAATCGCAAGGCGACCAGAGCCCCCAGGGACAGACCGACGCAGCTGAACTTCAAAACCAGATCGGAGCGATAGGCCTGACCGGACCACAGGACCAAACTGGAGCGGTGAGCGTAGCCATCACCGGCGATGGGACGGGAATGGCGGACTTCGACAGCAGCGGAGCCGTTTCCGTCCCGCTGACGATGGCCAACGCCGCCATCGGCTTGCCGTGCGAAATCAAGCGTGGTACGGACTTGAACAACCTGACCGCCCCAGGGTTCTACTACTGCCCCCGGTCCGCCACAGCAGCGACGCTCATCAACTGCCCGACCGGCGACTCGTTCAGCATGCTCGTCGAACAGCACGTCGGAGTAAGCCAGAAAATCAAGACATACCGCAACACTGCTCAGGCTCGATGCTACGAGCGAAATTACTATCACACTTGGCAGCCCTGGATCGCCACCACCCTCGGGTCGACACTCGTCGCGATCGGGCAGGGCCTAAACAAAAGCCCGACCATCGACAGGCCGCTTGACGCGCTTGCCATCGCCCCGACCGGCCTCCTCCTCGCCATTGGCCCTGGCGCGATGGGGAAGATCGAGCAAGCGAACACCGGCATCGCCATCGGCTACGCCGCAATGGGCAATTCCACAATTACACGCGACAATATTGCCATCGGCGACACCTGCCTCCGCAACGTGCAAGCCGACACTCCTGACTACGACGCCAGCAAGCCTAACGGCACCCGGAACGTCGCCATCGGAGCCAACGCCGGGCTGTTCATCCACAAGGGACGCCAGACGGTCTCCATCGGGCGCAACGCCAACCAAGCCTTCACCAACGGGGCAGGACCGGTCGCCATCGGCAACAACGCTCTCTCAAGCTCCTGCCCGTACGGCCTGTCCGGGGCGCAGACAGGATCCGTAGAGAACCCGTTCGCGTGGGGCGACGACGCCGGAACGTACTTGACCACCGCCGTCGGATACTGCACCGCCCAACTCTGCCAGGTAGACGCGATCACAGCCATCGGCGGCGGGGCGTTGCGCAACATGAAGAAGGGAGCCCGCAACACGGCCGTCGGAGCGAACGCCCTCCAAAGCCTGGAGTTTTCACTTGGGCCGGGAGGCGGTGACTTGACCACCCTCGGCCTGGCCGGCACCTACATCTTCGACGCGGACACGATGGTCCTGACGATCACCACATCCGAAGATCACGGCCTGGCCGTAGGGATGCTGGCAACGATCCAAGTCACCAGCGGAGCGTTGGAGATGACCGGCCAGGGCGTCTACAGGGTCGCCAAAGTCATCTCGGCAGAAACATTCACCATCGACGCCCCGGACGGCACTCCGACGACGGGAACCCTGTGCGGGTACGTCACCGTCGTCTCACGCGAAACGGCCACGACAACTTGGGCGCGTGACGACAACACAGCGGTCGGCGCCTACGCGCTGCGGAACGCCGACCAGGCGTTGAGATCCGTCGCGGTCGGATCGGGCGCTCTGCAAAAGGCGACCCGGGTGACCAACTCCACGGCAATCGGAATGTATGCCCTCTACAGCGCGGCGACGGACGTGAACTCAACGGCGGTCGGATATTCGGCGGCCAGCCTCATGACCGCGCCGAACCAAGTCACAGCCCTCGGCTCCCAGTCGCTGCGCAAAGCCCAGGACGGATCGGACATAGTCGCCCAAGCTTGGACTAACATCACCGGCGTCGGATACGACACTCGCGTCTCCGGAGCAAACCAGGTCCAGTTGGGCAACTTGGCGACCCAAGTGTACGCCTACGGGAATGCGGTGAACTTCCGGGCGGACGCCCGAGACAAGTACGATGTGCGGGACACCGTCCTCGGACTCGGATTCATCACGGCGCTGCGCCCGGTCGATTTCAAATGGGACTGCCGCGAGTCGCGCGACGACCCGGACCACAAGCCTGGCAAGCGCTACCACCATGGCGTGATCGCCCAGGACATCGCCGCCCTCATCGAGGCCGGAGCAATCGACGACTTCGGCGGCTACCAGGACCACAAGGTCAACGGTGGAAACGACGTGCTGACCGTCGGCTACACCGAATTCATCGGCCCGCTCATCCGGGCCGTGCAGGAGCTGTCCGCCAAGGTGGACGACCTCAGCGAGCGGCTCAACAACGCATAACAACAGTTAAGAATGGTGTTCCTTCCGCGTGGGAGGACGCCATCGCGAAACGGGTTGACAGCCAGAAGGCAAGATTCCGGTCCTACAACCGGTACTCTTCCAAGGCCGCTTTCCAAGACTCCAGCACCGGTGTCGGATGGCCGCGGTGGTCGGCGAAGACCGCCACCGTGGAAGCCTGGGCCAGGCGGCGCCCGTCCAGCGGGTCGGCCACCTCGGAGCAGAAGGTCAGCGAAGTCGTGCCGAAGTGGGCGACGCCCGTTCGGACGACGTAAGGCTGACGGCGGAACTCGATGGGGGCGAGGTAGTCGACGTCCTGGCGGGCGACGAACCACAGATAACCTTGCTCGACGGAGTCGTTCATCCCCTCGACCGCCGCCGCCGTGAAAGCGATGCGGCCCTCTTGGATGTAGTCGAAGAAGATGACATTGTTGACATGGCCGTAGGCGTCGATGTCGGACCAGCGCACCCGCATGGGCGTCTGACGGGCGCGGGCGGTCATAGGCCGAAAGACCAGGGGGCGCAGCGGCTCAACAGCCTCGGTCTGGCCGGCCAGCCAGTCGCGTTCGACCGGGCTGAGACGGCGCGGCGCCTTGGCTTCAAGGTCGTAGGGGCAGAGTTTGGTGCGGGCCACGGCGACCAGCCGGTCCGCCTGCCAGATCGTGTAGGCGAGGGTGAAGCGGGCGGCCCCGACCCGGGCGGCCGCCACGTCGACGACGATGGGGTTGTGGGAGAAGACGAGCGGGGAACGGTATTCGATCTGCTGCTGGGTCACCACCAGGCCCGCCGTCAGCAAATCGCCTGGGCAAGCCAGGAAGAAATCAGCCCGAGCCTCTTGCAGATAGTCAGCGTAGCGGGCGTTGTTGATGTGGCCTTGCGCGTCGACGTCGCCCCAGCGCAGGGGCACCTCGATCGGCTGGCTCATCCCTCGTCCTCGAAAAGGGAGGCGACGATGTCCCCGTAGGCGTCGATGACATGGGCCCGCCGGATCTTCAAGTTGGCCGTCACACCGCCGCTGTCGACCGTCAGCTCGTGGTCGAGGATGGCGTATTTCTTGACCGTCTCCCAGCGGTCGAGGCGCCGGTTGGCGCGGACCATGAAACGGTCGATGGACTGGCGGATTTCCGGCAACTGGCTGAGTTCGGCGTAGCTGGCGTCGGGGCGGCCGTGGCGCTGGCCCCAGCGTAGGAGGGCGTCGCGGTCGAGGACCAGCAAGGCGGCGATGTGCTTGTGGCCGTCGCCGACGGCGAGCGCCTGGGAGACGTAGGGGACGTTCGCCATGATGGCGCCTTCGACTTTGGCCGGGGCGACGTATTTGCCGCCCGAGGTCTTCATGAGGTCCTTCTTGCGGTCCGTCATAAACAAGAAGCCCTGGTCATCGAGGTGGCCGATGTCGCCGGTGTGGAACCAGCCGTCTTCGTTTAGGACTTCGGCTGTGGCCTCGGGGTTGTTGTGGTAGCCCTTCATGACGACCGGGCCGCGCAAGAGGATCTCGCCGTCCTCGGCGATCCTGGTCTCCAAACCGGGGATGGGCGGGCCGAGAGAGCCGAGGACCGGGTCGTTGTAGTGGTTGACAAAGGAGACGGCGGCCGTCTCGGTGCAGCCGTAACCTTCGATCACGACGATGCCAGCCGCGTAGAACCAGCGCTGGACCTGGGCGGACAACTTTGCCGAACCCGAGATCATGAAGTGCAAGTTGCCGCCCATCTTGGCCCGCAACTTCGAGAAGACAAGTTTGTCGGCGAGGGCGTGGCGGAGAGCCAAGGAAGGCGGCAGCGGCGTCCGTTCGAGGCGGTACGGCACGGCCTGGTAGCCGGTCGCGAAAGCCCAGCGGGCGATCTTGCCTTTAAGGCCGTGCGAGGTGTCGCCGGTCAAGGCGGCGGCGCGGACCTTCTCGAAGATACGGGGGGCGCCGCACATGAAAGTCGGTTTGACCAGAGCCAGGTTGGAGACGATTCGGTCGATCCGGCCGTCCACGGCGGTGCGGAAACCGTAGCGCAGTTGGAAGGCCGTCAAAGATTTGCCGAAAACGTGCGACAAGGGCAGCCAGAGGAATTGGAGGTCCTTGGGGCCGACCAGTTTGAGCAGCTCGACGGAGGCGGTCAGATAGGCCCAGGCGCCGTGGAGGAGGAGGACGCCCTTGGGGCGGCCGGTGGTGCCAGAGGTGTAGATGATCGTCGCCAGGGAATCTTTATGGGTGCGGGCGGTCGCCTGGGTCACGCAGTCTGGGTGGTCGGCCAGGAAAGCCCGGCCCTCGGCCAGGAAATCTGACCAGGCGACGACGCGGCCGCCGTCGCCTGGCCCGTCAAAGACGACGACGCAGGCCACGGTCTGGTCGAGCTCCGGGTGGGCGGCGATCTTGGCGACCTGTTCGGCGTTCTCGGCGAAAACCAGCTTGGCCCCGGAATCAGACAGTATCCAGCCCACGTCGTCGGCGGCGGTGTTGGGATAGACGGTCGTGGAGGCGCAGCCGGCGGCCGCGATGGCGTAATCCGCGATGATCCACTCGATGCGGGTGATGGCGGCGATGCCGACGCGGTCCTCGAATTCCAAGCCACGGCCGATCAAAGCGGCGGCGACGGCGTAGACGAGGTCGGCTGTCTCGTTCCAGGTCAAAGACCGCCACTGCTCGCCGGCGTCTGGGTAAAGGAAAGCCTCGGCCGGCCCGGATTGGGCGACCCGGGCGGCGAACATGGCTCCGAGCGACTGTGGCGCGCCGGCGTAGATATTGTCTTGCAGGTCCTTGACTTCCATGGCCCGCGTTCCTCCCTCTTTTAAGGAAATCCCTACGCACTCTAGAGCACCGGCGGCACGGCCAGTGATAACCGGTTCCCACAAAGTCGCAGAGCCAGAATTGGCCAAGTCGGCGAAACCTGGCGGGCCTTCGCCCCCCCATGGAAAAGGGCCGCGAAGGGCCGGGCGTCAGGCGTCGGCGGCCCGCTGAGACCTGGGGGTCTTGTCATATTTGGACCGGTCCGTGATCGTCCGGCCGCCGCGGCCGAGGGCGACAGAGCCGGATTGGACGAGTTCGCTGACGCCGTAGGGCTCCAACAACTCCAACAAGGCCCGCAGTTTGCCGTAGCCGCCGGTCGCCTCGATCGTCAGCGAATCGGGGCTGACGTCCACGACGTGGCCGCGGAACAACTGGGCGATCTGGAGGACTTCGCCGCGGGCGCGGGCGTCGGCCCTGACCTTGACGAGGATGAGTTCGCGGCGGACCGACTGGCCCTTTTCCATCTCCGTGATCTTGATGACTTCAACCAGCTTGTTGAGCTGTTTGACGATCTGCTCGACGTGGCCCAGGTCATCGGCCACGGACACCAGCGTGATCCGGGAAAAACCCTTCCGCTCGGTCGGCCCGACAGCCAGCGACTCGATGTTGAAACCACGGCGGGCGAACAAGCCGGCGATCCGGGCCAGCACGCCGGGCTTGTCCTCAACCAAAACAGACAATGTGTGGACGTTGCTCACAGCTCGTCCTCCTCCCAAACCGGCGCCATGTCTTTGGCGATTTTGATGTCATCGTTGCTCGTGCCCGCCGCCACCATCGGCCAGACCATGGCGTCTTTGGAGACGACGAACTCCACCACGACCGGACGGTCGCAAACGGCCATGGCCTGGGCGATGACCGCCTCGACCTCCTCGGGCCGTTCGGCCCGCAAGCCGACACAGCCCATGGCCTCGGCCAACTTGGGGAAATCAGGGATCCGGTCGGTGTGGAGGTCGGTGGCCGAATAGCGCTGGCCGTAGAACAAGGTCTGCCACTGCCGCACCATGCCTAAGGCCTGGTTGTTGATGACGGCGATCTTGACGGGGATGTGGTTGAGGGCGCAGGTGACGAGTTCCTGGTTCGTCATCTGGAAGCAGCCGTCGCCGTCGATGCCCCAAACCGTCTTGTCGGGCTGGCCGACCTTGGCGCCCATGGCGGCCGGGACGCAAAACCCCATCGTGCCGGCGCCGCCCGACGTCAACCAGTGGCGGGGCTTGGCGTGGGGGATGAAGTGGGCCGACCACATCTGGTGTTGGCCGACGCCGGTGACGAAAATCGCGTCGGGGCCGGCGGCCTGGCCGATCAGGCGGATGACCTCCTGCGGTTGGATGATCCCGTCGTCGGGATCGCCCGCCCAGGTCGGATAGCGCTCCCGCAACGAGTCGAGGTAAGCCCTCCAAGCCGACCAGTCAGGCAGTTCGATCTCGGCCAGTTTGACGGCGAACTCTTCCAACATGAGCCGGCAATCGCCGACGATGGGCAAGTCGACGGCGCGGTTCTTGCCTATCTCGGCCGGGTCGATGTCGCAGTGGATGATCTTGGCGGCGGGGGCGAACGTGCTCAACTGGCCGGTCACGCGGTCGTCGAAGCGGGCTCCGACGGCGATGATGAGGTCGGCCCGTTGGAGGGCGCCGACAGCCGCGACCGACCCGTGCATCCCCGGCATCCCATAGTTGAAGGGGCAGGCGTCCGGCACGGCGCCGCGAGCCATGAGGGTCGTCACAACAGGCAACCTCGCCGCCTCGGCCAAGGCGGTCAGCGCGGGCGCCGCGTCACCTCGTATGACCCCGCCGCCGGCCAGGATGACCGGGCGTTCGGCGACGGCCGTCAGCGCGGCGGCCTGGGCGATCTGGCGGACATGGGGGGCCGTCGTGGGCCGGTAACCAGGCAAGTCCAGCTTGACCGGCCAGTCGAACTCGGCGAAACCGGTCAAAGCGTCCTTCGTGACATCGACAAGGACCGGGCCCGGCCGGCCAGAGCCGGCGATGTGAAAGGCCTCGGCCACCGCGCGGGGGACGTCGGCGGCGTCTGTGACGAGGTAGGAATGTTTTGTGATGGGGAAGGTGATGCCGCGGATGTCGGCTTCTTGGAAGGCGTCGGTCCCGATCGAAGTCGAGGCCACCTGGCCGGTGATGGCGACGATCGGCGTCGAGTCCATGTAGGCGTTGGCCAAGCCGGTCACGAGGTTCGTCGCCCCCGGCCCCGAGGTGGCGATGCAGACGCCGACGCGGCCGGCAGCCGTGGCGTAACCCTCCGCCGCGTGCGCCGCCCCTTGCTCGTGGCGGCACAAGATGTGCCGGATCGAAGAGCCGAAGAGCGGGTCGAAGAGCGGCAGGACGGCGCCGCCGGGGATGCCGAAGGCGACCTCGACGCCGAGCAATTCGAGAGCCCGGACCAGCGCCTGGGCGCCGGTCAGCGGCTCGCTGGGCAGTGGCTGCGGTCGCGTCATCTCAAACTCCTAGGTTTCTTTAACGGCGGTCAGCCCCGCCGGCCGGCGTTCTTGGCCTTGGCTTTTCCCCAAGAAAAAACCCCCGCCGCTTCGGAGCAGACGAGGGTGCGTGTCTTCGGTCGAAGACACGCGGGTCAAAGTACGAGCGTCAAGAGAGCCACGGCCACACTCTTGCGAACAGCCGCCCAGTTTGTCAAGCCGGCTCAAATGGCGGATTTAGAGGGCCCAGGCGGACCGCCGGCCGTTGGACCGGCTGCGACCCACGCGGTTTGCCCGCCGGCCGCCGCTACGGCCGCCGCCTAGGCGAGAGCTTCGGTTTCAGCTCGCGGCGGCAGCCCGGAGGGCCCGGCGGGCGGCCCGCTTGGCCGCTTGCTCGACCGGGTCGGGCACCGGCACGGCCGCCAAGAGGCTGCGTGTGTACTCGGCGGCGGGCCGGCGTAAAACCTGCTCGCGCTCCCCCACTTCGACCAAACGGCCATGTTCCATGACGGCGACGCGGTCGGCCAGGAGATCGACGACCGCCAAG
>JAIRXC010000092.1 GCA_031268515.1 Propionibacteriaceae bacterium | reverse complement strand
GGATGACGTCGCTGTTACGGCCGTCCGAGCCCCAGACGACCGGCCCTATGCCCGCCTCCTGGCTGGGCCCGACGACGGCTGCTCCGGCCCCGTCGGCGAAGAGGAAAGCGGTGGCCCGGTCGTCGAAATCTGTCAGGTCGGTCAGGCGGTCGGCCGCCAAGACGAGGACGTGCCGGGCGGCGCCACAGCGGATGAGGGCGTCGGCTTGGGCGAGGCCGTAACAGAAACCGGCGCAGGCGGCCGAAATGTCCCAGGCGGCGGCTTGTGGGCAGCCCAATTCGGCGGCCACGAGGACGCCCAGGGCGGGGAACTGGACAAGGTGGGTGACCGTGGCCATGAGGACTGTGTCGATCTGGCCGGCTTCTAGGCCCGCCCGGCCGAGTGCCTTGCGGGCCGCCGCCGCCGCCATGGCCACAAGAGTTTCTTCCGGGTCTGCCCAACGCCGCTCCGCGATGCCGGTGCGCTGGCGTATCCACTCGTCTGACGAATCGATGCGCTCGCACAGTTCCTCGTTGCCGACGACGCGGCGGGGCTCGTAGGAGCCGACGCCGAGGATGCGCGCGCCGGGCGCCCCGACGCTCTGACAAAGGACAGTCAACGGCGGCCCCCTGAAGCGGTCAAGTCAGTCACGGGTCCATGCTTCCGTGGCCTCTGCGCAAACTGGCCTCGGGAAACCACGAAGTATTCCGGGATACTTTGTGCGGTTCCCATAAATCAAGCGCGGGCGGACGATTCCCGCCGCCGTTGTCGGCGAGCCTTCGAAGCCACGTGGCCAGGCGGCGCGCCGGCGCTGATCGAAGAGCCGTCACTCTTAAACCAAGCCGGGCGAGGCTTCGAGGCGGCGTGGTCAGGCGGCGCGCAGGCGGCTCAATTTGAGGGCGGTTTGGAGAGTGAAGGCGTCGCGGGGGGAACCGGGGTCGTAGCCGGTCAGGTCGGTCACCCGGCGGAGGCGGTAGCGGACGGTGTTGGGGTGGCAAAACAATCGCCGGGCGGTTGCCTCGACGGAGCCGCCCTCGTCGAAATACGCCGTCAAAGTCAGCCTGAGGTCGCCGCCGCGGGCCAGGTCCGCGCCGACGCGCGCCGCCAACTCGTCGCTGGCCGATTCGTCCCCGACCAGGACCCGCTCGGCCAAGAGGTCGCCGGCCAAAACCGGCCGCGGCGCCGTCGGCCACATTGCCGCCGCTTTCTGCCCCGCCAAGGCAGGCCGGGCCGACAGGTGGGCCGAGGCCAGGTCGAAGGCCCGCGGCCCGACGACGACCGGGCCGTCGCCAAAACAATCAGACAGCTCCGCAAAAGCCTTGAGGGCCGCCTCGTCGTCGGCCAAGCCGCCGCCCACGACGGCGACCAGCCGGTCGTCCAAGGGGGAGACGAGGGCGGCCAGCCGGGCCTGGGCGGCGCGGCCGTGGAGGCGGTCGGCCATGATGTCGGCGTCCGCGGGCAAGGGGCCGACGGCGACATGGACCGCGTCGCCGGCGGCCGTGGACCAGCCCAGAGCCGCCGCCCGCGACAGGAGGTCCTCGTCCAGGTCGCCGCGGACCACCGAGTCCACGACAAGGGCTTCGAGCCGGCTGTCCCAGTCGCCGCGCTTCTCGGCCGCCTGGGCGTAGATCTCGGCCGCCCCGAAGGCGACCTCGCGGCTGTAGTGGACGATGGCCAGCTGCAGCAGACTGCGGTCGGGTTCAGGGAAGGCGGCCAGCCCCTGTTCGACTACTTCAATTGTCGTACGTAGCAACTCGACGGTCTGGTGGAGGCTGATCCGGCGGGCAGCTTGCCGCGGGGCCGCGTTGAAAAGGTCGGACGGGTCGGGGGACGCGTCGTCGCTGTCGTCGGTCCACGTGACAAAACGGTCGATGCCGGCCCGAGCCACCAAGGTGATCCAAGAGCGGTGCTCTGGGTTCATGGCCGCGAACCAGTCGTGCCGCCGGTCCATGGCCGTCAAGGTGGCCGTCGTCAGCTCGGCGGTCTTGGAGGCCAGTCGTTTGGCCATACGGCGGCGGACGGCGGCGTCAGGGATGAGGTCGCGGCCGCGGACCGCTCCTAAGGGCGGTTTTGGATCCGGCATAGCGTGCAGGATAGCCGCGCGTCGCCGCGGCGGTCTCTTGGCCGGGCGCCGGCGGCGCGGCCTTTGCCCGGGCCTGGCTCGCCGCTGGCCTCCCGTTTAAGCCGGGCGTCGGCGAAGCCAATAGTCCGACCAGGTCTCAGCGGGCTGAGTTTCTCATCTAAACCGGGCGTCGGCGAAGCCAGGCTGCGGCCCCTGTCGCCGCGGCCGCGATGATTGCAAGAGCGGCGGCCATGAGCCCTAAGACGGCGGCCTCCCCGTGGCCCTCCGGCGCGGCGGCGGCCGGGCTGGGACTGGCTACAGGGCCGGGCCGAGGCGAGGGCGAGACGCTGGGGGAAACCGTCTTCGACGGTCCGGCCGAAGCTGTCGTCTCACCGGACGGTTCTAGGATCGGCGGGCCGGCTTGGCCAGCGGCGTCTTGGCCGTCTGCTGGTTGGCCGTCAGAGCCCGGCTCTCCGGCGTTTTGATTGGCAGAGCCTTGCTTGTCGGAGCCTTGATTGCCAGAATTTTGATTGTTGGAGCCTTGGTTGGCGGAACCTTGGCCGGCGCCTGCGCCTTGGTTGCCTGAGTGCTGATTGCCTGAGTTCTGGTTGCCGGCCGGCGGCTGAGCGGCGGCCGGCGGGGCCGGCGGCGGTTCAGGGGCGGGCGGGGGCGGCGGGTCGGGGTTGGTGGGCGGCTGGGCGCCGGGCGGGTTGGCGGTCCCGCCGGCCGGGACGAAGCGCCAGCCTTCAGCGCTGTCCTTGGCCGGCCGGTAGCCGGCCGCGCCGAGGTTCGAATAGCTCCAGCCGCCGTAACTGCCGTCGGCCAGGCGGTTGCTGTGCCAATAGGACCAATAGGCCGTGAAAGGGTCCGGTTGCCCCGGCCGGCCGTCAATCCGGTTGAGAAAGCCGTTGGACAAGTCGATGGCGAAACCGGCGCTTTGAAGAGCCTCGGCGCCGCTGCCGTAGGAGACGGCGCAGCGGCTGCTGACGCCGGCTCCGAAATAGCTGGCGTCGACCACCACCCAGACGCCGTCGCAAGCGGTCCCTTGAGGCGCCGGCGCGGCGGCGGCCGGGAGGCTGGCGCCCGGCGCCGCGACCAGGGCGAGAGCCCAGGCCAGAGCAAGGAGTCTTGCGGAACGTCTTGTCATGGTGCGGCAGTTTCCTGTGAGGACGGCTGGAGCGCCGCGGTTGAGGTTGGGTCTTGCGGAACGTCTTGTCATGGTGCGGCCGCTCCTTTAAAGGCTGTGCTTGCCAGTTCGGCGCTGTCGGTTGATTTGGCGCTCTCGCCGGTCGGCCTTCGCCTGGGGCCGGCGCTGCCGTCGCCGGCTTCCTTTTGGACGCCGGCGGGTGAAAGCCGAGGGGGGGCGGGCGGCGGGCCGTCGAAGCATCGCCCGCCGACCGCCCCGGGGCGGCCTCGCCGTGCCGTCGGACCGTTTCCGCTCGAGTCCAGGCGGCGAGGCGCCAGCCGCCGGCGGCAGACTCGGGGCAAGAGGACCTGTCGTCGGCGGCACATCGTGAATTTGTCAGGGTTGAATCTGTCAGAGCCAAGCGGTTGGCCTAAGCCGCCCGGGCGGCGCCCGTCGCAGCGTTTCGGCGGCCCCAGCGTTTCGGCGGCTCCGAAGCAGTCCCCGAAAGCTTTCGGCCAGGCTTTCCGATGGCCCCTGGCGCGTCAGCGCAGCGGCGCGGGGGAAACCGCTCGAGCCATTTTGAGGAGCACGCCGCCCAAGATCAAGAGGACCAACCCGGCCGCTCCAAACGGCCCCTGGCCAGCTGGCCCGCCGGTGTCCGGCAACGTCGGCTGGCCGGTCGGCTCGTCCGTCGGCTCGCCCGTGGGGCCGGCGGTCGGTTCGCCTGTGGGTTCGGCGGTCGGCTCGCTCGTGGGTTCGGCGGTCGGTTCGGTCGGGCAGCCGGCCAGGGCCGTCGAGGCCGTCGCGTAGGTCCGGCCGCTCAAGAGATACAAGGCGTTGGCCGTCGTCATGGCGTTCGACTCGGTCAAACCGAGGCCGTTGGGGAAACCGCCGTCGGCTAGCTGTTGGGCCGCCAGCCAGGCGGCCGCCGCGGAGACGTCAACTCCTTGTTCGGCCAAGGCGCCGCCCAGCAGCCCGGTCGAGTCGATGGGGGAGAAGCCATCCCAATAGCCCTCGGCCGTCTGGTTGGCCGCGGCCCAGGCGACGGCCCGGCTGACCGCCTCCGTCTGACCGGTCTCAGCCAGGGCCATGAGCGCGAGCGCCGTGCTGTCCGGGTCGGGGCTGAAAGCGCCGCCGAAGCTGAAACCGAAGGCGCCGGCGGCGTCTTGGAAGGTCAAGAGATAGTCGACGGCGGCGTCGGGGACAGCGGCGCCGGCCCGCTGCAAGGCGAGGATGGCGAGGGCTTGGCCGAAGGCATAGCCGTAAGGGCCGACCTGCCCGGTCGCCGGGTCTGTCCCGTCGGCGATGAGCTGGACGAGGTCGAGCCCGCCGAAGTCCCTGGGGTCGCGGCCCGCCGCCGCGGCGGCCACAGCAGTCTTGGCGGCGGCGACCGGCCCGGACTCCGCGTAGTCCGGCGCGGCGGCGGCGCTATCGAGGATCGCCGCGGCCGCTTCGTCGTC
>JAIRXC010000070.1 GCA_031268515.1 Propionibacteriaceae bacterium | reverse complement strand
CACTGGTTAAACACCGCGACGTGATTGCGAAATTCAAGTACTACAACATGCGCTGAGTAAGCCGATCGGATCGATCTGATTGCGTCCCTACGATTGAAACGCACACGCAGTGGAGTGTTCCCCAAAAAAAGTGGACACTCCAGCCTCAAGTCGTACCTCGCGCTGGCCACCAACTGTTATGGAGTGTTCCCGAAAAAGTGGACACTCGCTATGCCGCGAGTTGGCCTATATTCGTATATCCTAACTCAAACCCCTCAATAGTCAAATACCCTAGATACGAATGCCTCCTACTCCGGTTGCAATGCCGCTCGACCCATTCAAAAACAACCTTCCGCAGACGAGCCATATCCGGCTGTGGACGAGTATGGACCAACTCCTTCTTATACGTCGCGTTAAAAGACTCCGCGACCGCACTGTCGAAACAATCACCAGTCCGCCCCAGCGACCGGGTAATATTATGAGCCGCGCAAAACCGGGCAAACTCAGCCGACGTGTATTGACAACCCCGGCCAGACATGAAAAATAACCGAATCCGGCCGACGAGACGACACAGCCACCGCCAAAGCATCGATAACTAAAGACGCCTCCAGATGATCGGCGACAGCCCAGCCGACCAGTTTCCTGGAATACAAGTCGATGACCGTCGCCAAACACACCCAACCCCGCCATGTTTTCACATACGTGATATCACCATGTCACTTCTGGTCCGGCCGCTCGGCTGTGAACCGGCGGCCGACCAGATCAGGCGCGACCGGCGTCCGACCCGACTGGATAGTTGTCTTCTTGCGAGTTTTGGAGTGGCGGCCAGCCAGCTGGCACAGGCGCATGAGACGCCAGACCCGTTTCTTCGAGACCTGCCAGCCGCGGACCCGCAGTTCGGCCCATAGGCGTCGCACGCCTGGCTTGTTTAAAACGGCGAATAGCTGTTTGACGAGCTGGCGGAGAGTCTGACCGGCTTGTTCGCGGGCGGACGGCCGGCGGCCGCGCCACTTATAGTATCCGGAGCGTGAAACCCCGAGTTGGCGGCACATGAAATCAACAGGGTAAGCGCCAGAGCCGGCCCAGTTTGCGATGGCGGCGTAGATCACCGCTGGTCTTTCGCGAACCAGGCCGCCGCTTTTTTTGCGAATTCCAGCTCCAAGCGGAGGCGTTGGTTTTCTTGGCGGAGGCGTTCGAGTTCCGCGCGTTCAGTTTTGCTCAGCTCGGTTTCAGCTGGCTGGTTTTGTCTGGCTTTTTACACCCAGCGTCCTAAAGTTTGTGGTTTGATCCCGACGCTCCGGGCGACCTCGGCGATCGACCGGCTGTCTTCGATGACCAATGATACGGCGTTCTCCCGATATTCTTCGGTGAAACCCAGGCGAGTTGATCCCATGACTCTTGATTTTCCCTCCAGTAGATGAACAGTACTTGCCGTCCACCAAACCGGGAACTATCCAGAGCGCCGCGACCTGGAGAACCAGAAAACCAAACTCGCGAACGCCGAAACCAAGCTCATCCAGATGTTCTACGACGACATGATCACACCGTCAACGCTCAAGCGCGAGCAGGGTCGGGTCGCCTCGCAGCTCGCCGAGATCACCGAACGACTCGACGCGTTCAAGGCCGGATGCGTCGACGCCAGGGTGCGTGTCCGCGCCTACCTCGCCCTCGCCGCGAACTGCCACAAGCTGTACACCACCTGCGACGAGCCGAAGAAACGACAGATTAACCA
This sequence comes from Propionibacteriaceae bacterium, assembly GCA_031268515.1. GTDB lineage: Bacteria > Actinomycetota > Actinomycetes > Propionibacteriales > Propionibacteriaceae > WQYJ01. The sequence continues at coordinate 9,818 of JAIRXC010000070.1, read as the reverse complement.
AGCGTTCTTCACCCGGTTCACCCGTACTGAAGACCACCACATCGCCGCACAGTACACCAGCATCTACGACACCATCCTCGACCCCACCAACCGACTCCACGCCGACTACTGGCAACGCACCAAACAGCTACACCCCGCCGCAACAAGCTAAGAAGGGCCTGCCCCTCCGACCTTGACAAGTCAGAGTTTCGAGTAAGCCCTCTCTGGTGGAGCTAACGGGATTCGAACCCGTGACCTCTTCGTTGCGAACGAAGCGCGCTACCAACTGCGCTATAGCCCCAAAACCGCCGCTTAGGTTACCACACCGCCGCCTGAGCCGCCTATCGGACTCGAACCGATGACCGTCCGCTTAGCCGGTAACCCTTTTCGGCAGTTTGCAGAGGATTGCCATTGCTTGTCATCGTCGCAGGCCAACATCCGTATTGATGCGCATCCGTGCGCGCCTTGGCACTCCTCGCTGCCGCTCAAAATGAAGGGTAAATGGAGGGTTTCAGCCGGCTGCGTTCGAACCAAAGGGCCTTCCCGTAGGTTTTCGCGCCTTGGGCGCGTCCTGCATCGACGGCGCTTACGCTCCACACGTCGCCCTGACGGGCGCGTGGCCGCGGAACGGGCCGTGGTCTACAATGCAGATCATGATGCGCGTGGGGATACGGGAGTTGCGCCAGAACCCGGCGGCCGCGATCGAAGCGGCGCGAGGCGGCCAGATCGTTGTCATCACCGACCGCGGGACCGGGGTGGCCCAAATCACTCCGCTGCCAGGGACCTGGCGCGACAGGATGGCAGCTGCGGGCAGGCTGATCCCGCGCGCCAAGTCCCCGTCCGATCTGCCGCCGCCGCTGCCCGCTGACGGAACCGAGCCATTCGGCGCCGTTCTGACGCGGCTGCGGGAACAAGAACGCTGATGCCGCTCTATTATTTGGACACGTCCGCGCTCGTCAAGATGGTCAAAGAAGAGCCCGGCAGCGCCGCCTTCCAAGACCTGTGGCTCAGCGGCGCCGAATTCGCCAGCAGCATCCTGACGAAAACCGAGCTGCTCCGCGCGGTCAGGTTCGGCGGCGACGCCGCAACCTGCCAAGCCCGGGCCACACTCGAGGCGGTGGATCTGCTTCCACTGGACAACTTCATCGCGGAAACTGCCGCTGGCCTCGCCCCGGCGATCCTGCGCAGCCTCGACGCGATCCACGTCGCCAGCGCCCTGGCATTAATCCCAGACCTCGCGGCCGTTGTCACATACGACACACGCATGGCCGATGCCGCCCGTCTAGCCGCGCTGCCAGTGCTCGCTCCTGGAACAACCTGAGGCACCCGGCGGGCAGGTCCCCACCGGGCCAAATCAGGCGGCTGATGGCGTTGGAGCCACCTATCGGACTCGAACCGATGACCGTCCGCTTACAAGGCGGGAGCTCTGCCAGCTGAGCTAAGGTGGCCTGTTCGGAGTGGGCTCCGGACGCCATAAAGGTTAGCAGGCGGCCTCAGACGGCGAAAAAATTGCGAAATTTTCCCACCTCGAAACATCGTTACAAATCCGTTATCACCCGCAGTCATGGCCCTGTGCTACGTTCCGAACGTAAGACTCCGCTTACGTAAGTTTCGTCTCGAGGAGGAGGCAGCTCAATGAAATCTAAGAAGATGCCCCGGATCGCCATCGCCTTAGTGGCCGCCGCCACGGCAGCCACCGCTTTGGCCGCCTGCGGCAATAACAATGATGATGGCACGTCCGGCGACACCGCCACCTTGACATGGTGGCACAACATGAACACTGACCCTGGCCTGAGCTATTGGCAAGGTGTTGTGGCCGACTACGAAGCGGCCCACGACGGGGTCAAGATCGACATGCAGGTGTACCAAAGCGAGGATCTGCGCAACAAGCTGAAGACGGCTCTGCAGTCGGCCGACGCCCCCGATCTCTTCCAGCAGTGGGGCGGCGGCGAATTGCGCGACCAGGTCGAAGCCGGCTTCGTCAAGGACATCACCTCCGACGTGGCCGCTGAGTTGGCGGTCATCGGCTCGGGCAACGCCGCCGGCTGGCAGGTCGATGGAAAGACCTACGGCTTGCCCTTCACGCTCGGCATCGAGGGCATCTACTACAACAAGGACCTGTTTGAACAAGCTGGCATCACAGCAGTGCCGACGACGCTGCCCGAACTCGACGCGGCCATCGCCAAGCTCAAGGAAGCCGGCATCACCCCCATCTCCCTCGGCGGCCAGGATTCCTGGCCGGCTGGCCACTGGTACTACAACTTCGCCCTGCGCGAGTGCAGCACCGCGACCATGACCGAAACCGGCGGCAGCCTCGATTTCTCGGATCCCTGCTGGGAGAAGGCGGCCAGCGACCTCAAGGCCTTCGCCGAAACCGAACCGTTTAACGACGGCTGGATCACAACTTCAGCTCAGCAAGGTGCTGGTTCCTCGGCTGGCATGTTGGCCAACACCCAAGTCGCCATGGAACTGACGGGCATCTGGGAATCCGGCGTCGTCGGTTCTTTGACCCCGGACCAAAAGGTGCCGGAGTTCCTCGGCTGGTTCCCCTTCCCGTCCATCAGCGGCGGCAAGGGCGACCCGACGGCCGCCATGGCCGGCGGCGACGGCTTCTCCTGCCACACCCAGGCTCCGCCGGAGTGCGTCGACTTCCTCAAGTACATCCTCAGCGACGCGGTCCAGGAAGGCTACGCGGCCACGGGTTCTGTCCCGTCCAACCCCAACGCCTACACGGGTCTGACCGAGCCGCTCTTGCAGGACATCACCGACCAAGCCAAGTCGGTCAAGTTCACCCAACTCTGGATGGACGTCGCCTTCGGCAACAACGTCGGCACCGCCATCAACACGAGCACGGTCGCCCTCTTGCAAGGGCAATTGTCCGCGGCTGACTTCGTCAAGGCGCTTCAGGACGCCGCGGCGACCGCCTAGGCCGAACTGCCATGAGCCATCCTTCGACGGGGGGGAGCCGGGTCGCGGCCCCCCCCCAGCGGGAGGGACACGGCCCGGCTTCCGGCGGGGACGCTTCGGCGCTTCCCGCCGGTTCGGGCCGACGCGGTCGGACAGCCTGGCGCCAGCGCTTCGAGATCACCGTCCTGACCGGTCCCGCCCTTATCGTCTTCCTCGGCTTCGTCATCGCCCCGGTGATAGTCGCCGCCTATTGCGGCTTCTTCAACTGGAACGGCTACGGCCCCCTCGTCAAATCCGTCGGTTTCGACAACTACATTGCTGTCCTAAAAGACAAGAATTTCTACGAGGCTCTCGGCCACAATATATTCATCGTCGTCATGTCGCTGCTCTGCCAGGGGCCGCTGGCCTTGTTGGTGGCGCTGCTGTTGAACAAGAAGATGAAGGGACGTTCGGCGCTACGAGTGCTGCTGTTCGTGCCGTATGTCATCTCCGAGGCCATCATCGGCGTCGGCTGGCGCCTCATCCTCGGCACCGGCCAAACCGGCGGCGCCCTGAACGCCCTGCTCGACAATATCGGCTTAGGATGGCTGCAACATTATTGGCTTGACAATGGTTCTGCGATATGGGTGTTGCTTGGCATCTGCACCTGGAAGTACCTCGGCTACGCCATCATCTTGTTCCTTGCCGGCATGCAGGGCATCCCCGAGGAGCTGTCTGAGGCGGCCGCCATCGACGGAGCTTCGTATTGGAAGACGCAATGGCACATCACCTTGCCCTTGCTGGGGCCGACGTTGCGCATCTGGGCCTTCTTGTCAATCATCGGCTCGCTCCAACTGTTCGACCTCGTCTACGTCATCTGGGGCAAGGCCGCCCAATTCACAGGCGTCTCCACGATGGCTTCCTACATGGTCCAGTCCGGCCGCGACATGGGCCGCTGGGGCTACGGCAACGCCGTAGCCGTCGTCATGTTCTTGATCTCCCTCGTCATCGCTTTGGCGTACCAACGGTTCGTGCTCCGGCGCGACACCGAGGGCTCTTTGACGGAAGGACGGTGATCCTATGAGCACAACAACGCTGTCAAGAACTGCCGCGACGGCCAAGCCGTCGGTCCGCAAGTCCTCTGAGACCCCTTGGGGCAGCCCGGTCGTCTATTTCATCGGTTTGCTCCTGATCGGCATTTGCGTCGGCCCCGTCCTCTACATCGTCCTCGGCGGTTTCCGCTCCAATTCCCAGATCACGACGGACCCGTCGGGGTTGCCTAACCCGTTCGAGTTCAGCCACTACGCCACAATCCTCGGCTCCAGCAGTTTTTGGAAACCAGCTGGCATGTCGATCCTCGCCGCCGTGACGACGACCCTCGGCGTCGTCATCCTCGGCGTCATGGCGGCTTTCGCCTTGGCCCGCTATTCCTTCCGGGGCCGCGAGGTGCTGTATTCCGTCTTCGCCGCCGGCTTGATGTTCCCCCTGTCGGTCGCGATCACGCCCCTCTACACGATCATCTTGAAACTCGGCCTGCTCGATCAGATGGCCGGCATCATTTTGCCGGGCATCGCCTTCGCCTTGCCGACGACGATCATCATCCTCGTGCCCTTCCTACGCGCCATCCCCAAAGAACTCGAGGAAGCCTCGGCCCTCGACGGCCTCAGCCGCCTCGGCTTCTTCGGCCGCATCGTCGTGCCCTTGGCCGTGCCGGGGCTCATCACGGTGGGAGTGCTGGCCTTCGTCGGCTCCTGGAACGGCTACATGCTGCCCTTGTTCGTTTTCAACACTCATACGCCAACGCTGCCCCTCGGCGTGGCCCAATTCTCGACCCAACACTCGGTTGACACGGCCAGTGTCCTCGCCTACACCTCAATGTCCATGATCCCCGCCTTGCTTTTCTTCTCCCTCTTCGAACGCCGAATCGTCGGCGGGCTGACCGGGGCGGTCAAAGGCTGACAGACCAGAGCAGGCGGGCTGCGAGGCCCGCCTGCTCTCCCCCAACTCAAAGAGGCTCCCGCTCCGGCCCTCTGGCGCGACCCGCCGGCCGGACCTCGCCTTGCCAACGGAAAGAACCCAACCCATGTCCTTCGTGGCTCCCGCCCCGGCCCTTTGGCGCGACCCGGCCGCCGACCCGGCCGCCCGTCTGGCTGACCTGATGGCCCAGATGACCTTGACCGAGAAGATCGCCCAGCTCGGCGCCTTTTGGGACCATGCCAAAGAAACTGAAGTATCGGCTCTGGCCAGCTTCGGACCGGACCCGGCGGAAACGGCGGCCGCCGGCGGCCAGGGCCACAGGGAAGCCGCTGCGGCGCCGTCTGGCCTCCAAACGGCCGGCCAAGCCACCCCGGACCAAGCCACTCTACAAAGTCAATTTGCCTCTGGGGAGCCGACGGCGCCACAGGGCCAAGTCGCGCCCCAGGGCCAGGTGGCGCCCATGTCAGGGACCGAGACCGCCGCCAGCTTGGCGGAGGCCGCCGCCCATGGCATCGGCCACCTGACCCGGATTTACGGCACTCGGCCGGTCCGCCCGGCCGACGGCTTGGCCGAACTGCGGCAGGCTCAGCGCTACTTGATGGAGGAGACCCGGCTCGGCTTGCCGGCCATCGCGCACGAGGAATGCTTGGCTGGCCTGACCAGCCTGGGGGCGACTGTCTTCCCGGTGCCGCCGGCCTGGGGCGCCACCTTCGACCCCGCTCTCATCGAGGCGATGGGCGCGGCCATCGGCGCCGACCTGGCCGCCCTCGGCGTCCACCAAGGTTTGGCGCCGCTCCTCGACGTGGCCCGAGACTACCGCTGGGGCCGGACCGAGGAGACCATCAGCGAAGACCCTTACCTGGTCGGAATGCTGGGAGCCGCCTACATCCGCGGCCTGCAATCTAAGGGCGTCATCGCCACCTGCAAACATTTCGTCGGCTACCCGGCTTCGCGGGCCGGCCGCAACCACGCGCCGGCCGACCTGGGGCCGCGGGCCTTGGCGGACATCATGCTGCCGCCCTTCGAGATGGCGTTGCGGCTCGGCGGCGCCCGCTCGGTCATGAATTCGTATTGTGACATCGACGGCCTGCCGACGGCGGCCTCGCGCGAACTGCTGACAGACCTCCTACGCGGCCAATGGGGCTTCACAGGCACCGTCGTCTCCGATTATTGGTCGATCCCCTTCCTCCACTCCATGCACCGGGTCGCCCCCGACCTGGCCCAGGCCGCCGCTTTGGCCTTGGCCGCCGGCGTCGACCTTGAGCTGCCAGACAATTCGGCCACCGCTTGCTTGGAACCGCTGGCAGCCGCCGGCGAACTGCCCGAGGCGGTCATCGACACGGCCCTGGCCCGCGTCTTGAGCCAAAAACTAGAACTCGGCTTGCTGGACGAGGGTTGGCAGCCGAAGGACGCCGACACTGCCGCCTACGACCTCGACTCCCCCGCCAACCGGGCTCTGGCCCGCCGCGTCGCCGACGAGTCGGTCGTCCTCTTGGCCAACGACGGCCTCCTGCCCATCGTCCGAAGCCCCCGTCGGATCGCCGTCCTCGGCCCTGTGGCCGGTGAACCGCGGACCTTGTTCGGTTGCTATTCCTTCCCCAACCACGTCCTGGCCCGCTACCCCGGCGCCGGCCTCGGCTTGGCTGCCCCCAGCTTGCTGGAAGCCATTCAGGAGGCCTTCCCCGCCGCCGTCATCGACCATCTCCCGGCCGTCGGCTTCAACGACGCCGACCCTTCTGGCATCGCCGCCGCCGTCACCGCCGCCGAGCAAGCCGACCTTGTCATCTTGAGCCTCGGCGACATCTCCGGGCTGTTCGGCCGGGGCACCTCGGGCGAGGGCTGTGACGCTGCCAGCGTCGACTTGCCGGGCCGCCAGGGGGACCTGGCGGAAGCGGTCTTGGCCACCGCCACGCCGACCGTCCTCGTCCTTGTGACGGGCCGGCCCTACGCCCTCGGCCGCTACGCCGACCGGGCTCGCGCCATCGTCCAGGCCTTCATGCCAGGCGAGGAAGGGGCACGGGCCATCCTCGGCGTCCTGACCGGGGCGGTCAACCCGAGCGGCCGCCTGCCGCTCGGCGTCCCCCGTACGGCCGGCGGCCAACCCGGCGTCTACCTCGGCCCGCCCCTGGCCTTGCACAGCGAGGGGATCTCCAATCTCGACCCGACGCCGCTGTTCCCCTTCGGGCACGGCCTCAGCTACACCAGTTTCGACTACGCCGACCTCGTCATCGCCCCGGCCGTCATCCCGCCCGACGGGGAATTGACTGTCAGCTGCCGGGTCGCCAACACCGGACGCCGGCCAGGGGCGACGGTGGCGCAACTCTATGTGCGCGACGACTGGGCCCAGGTGACCCGCCCGGTCGAGGAGCTGATCGGCTTCGCCCGCGTCGAATTGGCGCCCGGCCAAGCCGCCCGGTTGACTTGGCGCGTCCACGCCGACCGGCTGTCTTTCACCGGCCGGGCCGGACAACGGCTGGTCGAACCGGGCGGTTTCAGCTGCTGGGTCGGCCGCTCCAGCGCCGACCTGCCCTTGGCGGGCAGCTTCACCGTGGCCGGAACGGCGCGTCTGGTCGGGGCCGGCCGAGTCCTCGACAGCCCGGTCGAGATCGTCTTCTGAAGAAATGCGGCCTAGCCCGTCACCGGTCATCTCCAACGCGGCTGAGCCGCTTCCCCGTAAAATTCCGGCAAGCGAAGCCGTATGGCCGGTGACGCCACGGCCTGGGCCTCGTAAGCTCGGCCGAATGAGGCAGGGCGGCCCCGACAGCTGGCCGGCGCCAGCGGCAGCGGCCGTCGTAAGACAACGAAACCGGCCATCTGCGGCCGAGGAGAGGAGAAGCCATGCTGCGCGACATGCCCTGGCCGGAATTGGAACGCTACAGCGGCCAAACCAGCCTGCCCGCCGACTTCGACAGTTTCTGGGCTGACAGCTTGGCCGAAGCCCGGGCGGCCGGAGGTCCGGTCCGCCTCGAACGAGTCGAAGTCCCATTGACGACGCTCGACGTCTACGACCTGACCTTCCCCGGTTTCGCCGGCGAACCGGTCAAAGGCTGGCTGCGGACGCCCCGCGGCTTGGCCGGCCCGGCGCCGGTCATCGTCTCCTACGTCGGCTATGGCGGTGGCCGCGGCTTGCCCATGCAAGATCTGCTGTGGGCTAGCGCCGGCTATGTCCACCTTCAGATGGACAGCCGCGGCCAAGGTTCCTCTTGGAGCGAGGGGGCGACACCCGACCCTTGGCCGAGCGGCCCCCAAGTCCCCGGCGTCATGACGAAAGGCATCGCCGACCCCGCCGCCTATTACTACCGCCGCCTCATGACGGACGCCGTCCGGGCCGTCGACGCGGCTCGGACCCTCGACCTGGCCGACTCCGGCCGTATCGGCGTCGTCGGCGCCTCCCAGGGCGGGGCGCTGGCTCTGGCCGCCGCCGCCTGGGCCGACGTCACCGCTTGTTGCGCCTTCGTCCCCTTCCTCTGCGACATCCGCCGCGGCGTCGCCCAAACCGACTGCCGGCCCTTCGCCGAGATCACCGAATACCTCCGCTGCCACCGCTTGCAAGCCGACGCCGTCTATCGTGTTTTGGATTATTTCGACGGCGTCAACTTGGCTAGCCGGGCCACAGCCCCGATCCTCATGGCGGCCGCCCTGATGGACGACATCGTGCCGGCTTCGACCGTCCTGGCCGCCTACAACAACTACGCCGGGATGAAGACGCTCCAGGTTTGGCCCCACAACGGCCACGAGTCCGGCGGCCCCTACGACGACGCTTTGGCGCTCGATTTCATGGCCCGCCACCTGGGCTGAATATTGGAAGGAAGAACTGCGATGTCTGTTTATGATTTCAGTTACACGGCTATCGAGGGCAAAGAGGTCAGCCTGTCTGACTGCAAGGGCAAAGTCCTGCTCATCGTCAACACGGCGAGCAAGTGCGGCTTCACGCCACAGTATGCTGGGCTTGAATCGCTTTACAAGAAATACTCCAACCGTGGGCTAGTGGTCGTCGGGTTCCCCTGCGACCAATTTGGACACCAAGAACCGGGCAGCGAGGAACAGATTCACGAGTTCTGCCAAGTGCGTTACGGCGTGACGTTCCCGCTTTCGCGGAAGATCGAGGTCAACGGCGAACAGGCGCACCCGCTTTACCAATACCTCAAATCACAAAAACAGTTCGCAGGGTTTGGCAAAGGCGCGATGGCGAAGATGCTGAAACTCATGACAAAAGCCGAGCCCGGCGCTTCGGACATCAAGTGGAACTTCACGAAGTTCCTCATCGACCGCGCGGGCAACGTCGTCGGGCGATACGAACCGACCGCTAAGCCGGAGGAGATGGCCGCTGACATCGAGAAATTGTTGGAGGAGACTTGGGACGCCAATTAAATAAAAGCCGCCTTTGCAACGAGGCGTAACCGGGTGGAACTGCCGCTGAATAGGCTCTCTGACTCGCACTGGGTTTAAGTCCTATGTGTTTGCGTGGCTGGCGATCACCAGGTCCGCTGATCATCGTTCGCGCTCCGGCTCCGTAGTCCAACGACTTCTCAACCCAAACGGCGCACCTCACCGACGCCGCTGCCATGGCTCCTGGCCTGCCGCCCGCTGCGGCATCGTCTTAGCGTCGCCACTTCCGCAACGCCTCCTGGCCGGGTCAGTCGACTGCCAACTCCCCTGACCTGAACCTGTTCAGCGGGGTCTGTTTGGGATGTTCAACACTTGGATTTCACCGATGTGGATGCTCCGGGCCCTGGCCACCTCGACGTTCACCCAACCCTGCACGGTCCCGCCAGCGGCCGACCAGTGGGCCGACAACCTAGAGGTCGCTGTCACCACATAGTCACCCCGATGGACATACCAATACGAACAGTCCGGCCGGCCGACCGCATGGTCACGGCTCCAAACAGTCGGCTGCCGTCCCGCGTCACGGCAGATGACCGAGTTGCCGCCGTCACCGGGATCATAGACAATCCGATCCAACCGGACAGTCATCT
>JAIRXC010000067.1 GCA_031268515.1 Propionibacteriaceae bacterium | reverse complement strand
CCGGTGCGGGCCGAGTGGCGGGCCGCCTGCGCCGATGGCCGCAGTTCTCCTGGACTTGACTTTGAAACGGTCCACTTGTGGGGCGAGCTCGCCGCTGACGACAGCCTCGCCGCCGTCCTCGACTCTTGGGACCGCCTCATGGAGGGCCATGAAACTGGCCTGCGGATAGCCGACATGGATCAGGATTATCTGGCTGCTCACGCCAAGGCCGTCGTCGCCGTGACTTTCCACATCACGGAAATCCAGGGCAAGTCGAAACTGTCGCAGGGCGAATCGGCGGCTGACCTTGACGTCATCGTCCAAGAGATGAGGGCGGCTTGTCCGGCTCTGGCCGGCCGTCTCGCCGACGTCGCCGTCCCCTACGTCCGCCGGCGTGACGCCGCTGTGGCCGAGGCGCGTCACGCGCGGATCGTGGCGATGGCCCAGCGGATCGCCGGCCGCGGCGGAAACGAGGCTGGCTAAGCCGCCGACGCGCCGATCAGGGCGCCAGCTTCCAAACGTTGGACGATTTGTTCGGCTAGGAGGAGGTCGGGCGGGGTGGTGATTTTGATGTTCCAATCGTCGCCGAGGACGATTTTGACTGGCGTGCCTGTGTACTCGGCGACGAGGTCGGCGTCGTCGGAAACCCGGGCGTAAGCCTGGGCGGCGGCCTGCGCGTAGGCCTGTTCTAAAAGTTCGCGCCGGAAGGCCTGTGGGGTCTGGCCGAGCCAGCTATGCGAGCGGTCGAGCGAGCCGGTCACGAAGCTGTTGTCGTCGACCAGCTTGAGTTGGACCACTGTGGGAGTCCCCGCCATGGCGGCGCCGTGTTCGTAGGCGGCGTCGAGGACGCGGGCGATGAGCCGCGGGCTGACGAAGGGGCGGACGCCATCGTGGACGAGCACGATGTCTCCGGTCGTGGCCGCCAAGCCGCGTTGGGCGGACAGATAGCGTTCTGGGCCGCCGTCCACCAAGGTCGCGGCAAGTCCGGCTTGTTCCAAGACGGCGGCGTACTCGTCGTGCCGGCGCGGGTCGATGACGACGATGGTCTCGTCGATCGGCGGGCCGGTCAGGGCTCGGACCGTCCGCTCCAAAACGGTGGTTCCAGCGAGTTCGACAAGGAGTTTATTAGAGCCGAACCGTGTGCCGCTGCCGGCGCAGGTCAGGACGGCGGAAACGGTGCGTGAGCAGTGCATAGGCTTGAGTCTTCTTCGCAGTGGATTTGACAGGAGTGTACCCTCACATTTGAAAGAGGGCCCTGGGAGCCGGCGATCTGGCCGCGCTTGGGAAACCGGCCCTTCGGGCGAGGCGGCCGGGCGCGGGAAGGATGGCCTTATGGAGATACTGAGGGCCACCTCGGAATTCATTGATTTGGCGGCGCCGGTCTCCGAAACCGGGGACGCGTTTGATTTTGCGGTCAATGGCCACCGGGTTTGGTCCACCCGTCTGCCGCCGTTGCGCGACGGCGTTGTCCGCCTCGATTGGCCGCAGGCCTTGCAACCGTACCTCCGGGGTCACGGCACCTTGTCGATCGCGCCCTTCGGCGGCGTTCCGGCGGCGGCGGCCGACATCGACTTCGGCGGCGGCGGTGAGCCGGTGCGTCTTGTCGACAGGTCCGGCCGGCCGGTCGTCGTGGACAAGTGGGGCCATTTGGGCCGCAGCCTCGAACACGAGCCAAAGGGTTTTAGAGACCGCCTGCTGGAGCGTTTGACGGCCCTCCTCGAAACGCTCGAAGGCCTAGGTTATGAGGTTTGCGCGACCGGCGGCACACTGCTCGGAGCAGTGCGCTCCGGCGATTTGCTGCCGCGGGACGACGACGCCGATCTGGCCGTCGTCTTGCCCTATTCCCATCCAGCCGATGTCAGCCTCGCCTGCTATGAGCTTGAAGACCGCCTTGTCGCTTTGGGCCACACCGTCGTCCGCCACTCCGGCGCCCATCTCCAGGTGACTTTTTTGGCCGCCGACGGTTCGGTCGACCAGTACATCGATATTTTTTGCGCCTTCTTCCGCAACGGCGAATATTGCCAGCCGTTCCACGTGCGGACCCCGTTGCCGCGGGAGGCCATATTGCCTTTCGGGCGAGTGGTTTTAGCGGGCCTGTCGCTCCCCGCGCCGGCGCTCCCCGAAGCCTGGCTGGAGGCTTGTTACGGTCCAAACTGGCAAATCCCGGACCCGGCCTTCTATTTCGACACCCCCTGGCCGACCCGCCGCCGCTACGAACACTGGTTTGGCCTCAGCCAGAACGTCAACCGGGAGTTTTGGGAGACGGCTTGGGCGGACGAACTGGCTGACCCTGACCCGGATCCCGAAGCCGGCTTGCCGCAGGAGACAGACCGCCGTCTTCTGCTCCGCCTCATTCCCGCTGGGGCCAAGGTGGTCGATGTAGGCTGCGGCGACGGTCAAACGGCCCTGTGGCTGGCTCGGCAGAACCGCACGGTGGTTGGAGTGGACTACGCTCTCAGCGCCTTGGCTTTGGCCCGCCGGAAGCAGTCGGCGGCGGACCTTGGGAAGGTCCGCTTCGAGTATCTCAACCTTAACGATTCCCGCCGTGTCTTGGAGTTTGCCGCCCGCCGGCTGGCCGAGTCCCGGCCCTGGCACGTTGTCGGCCTCCACGTTTGGGAGAGCCTCGACGAGCGGGGCCGGTCCAATTTGCTCCAACTCATCTCGTGCCTCGTGGGCGAGGCGGGTTGCGCGTTCGGCTCCGTTTTCACCGACGGGCCGGCGGCCGGAGGCGGCCCGCGGACGTTTACCGCCTCCTGGCAGGAGATCCAGGCTCGGGCGCCCGCCTACGATTTGGCCATGTCGCCCTTGGCCCTGGTGGAAACGGCTTCGGCGGCTCCTCGGCGCCGGGCCGTCGCTTTCGCCCTCGGGCGCCACCCGGTCGAACAGCTTTATGGAAAAGGGGAACCGTGAAAGCTTTGATCAAGCGTGTCTTGGCCCACCTCATCCGGTGGTCGGCCCCTTGGGCCACTGAGGCAGCGGACCGGTCGGCTCGGCAAGCCGAGGAGTTGCGGGAGCTGGGGGAGCGTTTGCAGCGGCTCGAAACCAAGGTCGACAGCCTACGGCGGGAGCTGGAAGGCGAGATCGACGAGTCGCGCGACGATCTGCGCCGCACCGCCGAGCTCTACGACCTGGTTTTCAAACGCTTGGCCGGCCTCTCCTCGTCTGACAGCGCCGCGGCCTAAGGCCGCCCGCCTGGCCGTAAGGAAACGAGGGCGGGCTTGCCTTCTGGGAAGCCGGCGGGCCATGCCATTAGACTGCCCCGAGGCATTTGCCTTCGCCCCCAGCTGACGCAAGGAGGACAGGGTGGACATCGATCTCGTGGTCGTCGGCGCTGGCTTGTTTGGCCTGACGGCCGCCGAGCAGGCCGCCAGCCGGTTCGGCCGGCGCGTCCTCCTGATCGACCGGCGCGGCCACATCGGCGGCAACGCCTTTAGCGAAGCCGACCCCGCCACCGGCATCGAGGTCCACACCTATGGGGCCCACCTCTTCCACACGTCGAATGACCGAGTCTGGGATTACGCCAACCGGTTCACCTCTTTCACCGGCTACGTCCACCGCGTCTACACGACCCACAAAGGCGAGGTTTACCCTCTCCCCATCAACCTCGGCACGGTCAACCAGTTCTTCCGCTCCGCCCTCGGCCCTGACGCCGCCCGCGCCCTCATCCGCGAACAGTCCGCTGAGTTGGCCGGCCGGACGCCCGCCAACCTTGACGAGCAAGGCGTCAGCTTGATCGGCCGTCCCCTCTATGAGGCTTTCATCCGCGACTACACAGCCAAACAGTGGCAGACGGCGCCGACCGACTTGCCCGCCTCTGTCATCACCCGGTTGCCCGTCCGCTACACCTATGACAATCGATATTTTTCAGACAAGCATGAAGGGCTGCCGACGGACGGTTACACGGCCTGGTTGGAACGCATGGCCGACCACCCGAACATCGAAGTCCGTTTGGGCGTCGATTTCTTCGACGCCAGCCAGCCTGTCAACAAGGCGGCCGTCGTCGGCAATGTGCCTGTCCTCTACACCGGCCCCGTCGACCGCTACTTCGACTACGCCGAGGGCGATCTTGGCTGGCGGACCATCGATTTCGAACGCGAGGTCTTGGAGACGGGCGACTTCCAGGGCACGGCGGTCATGAACTACGCCGACGCCGACGTCCCCTACACCCGGATCATCGAGTTCCGCCACTTCCACCCGGAGCGGGACTATCCGGTTGACAAGACCGTCATCGCCCGTGAGTTCTCCCGCTTCGCCGGCCGGGCCGACGAGCCTTACTATCCCGTCAACACGCCGGCCGACCGCCAGCGCTTCCTGCGCTACCGCGAACTGGCGTCAGCGGAACCACAGGTGTTGTTCGGCGGCCGTCTGGGCGCTTACGCCTACCTGGACATGCACATGGCCATCGGCGCCGCCTTGGCTTTGGCCGAAGACCAGCTCGGCCCCTTTTTCCGCGACGGCGCGCCTCTGACGCCGCGCAACCCTGAAGCGTGACGAGCGCGGTGGCCGCGCCGCCGCTTCCCGCCGCCGTCCGGGCGGCTCCCCGCCGCGACGTCCAGGCGCTCCGAGCCGTCGCCGTCGGCGCCGTACTGCTCAACCACCTGTGGCCCGGCCGGCTTCCCGGCGGCTACGTCGGCGTCGATGTCTTCTTCGTCATCTCCGGCTTCCTCATCACCGGCCACCTCCTGCGCGAATTGGCCAGCTGCGGCCGAATCCAGTTCGCCCAGTTCTACGCCCGCCGGGTCCGCCGTCTGCTGCCAGCCGCCCTCCTCGTCTTGGCGGCCGCCGCCTTGGCGGCTTGGCTTTTCTTGCCTTTTTCCCGCTGGGCGCGCAACGCCCAAGAGATCACGGCGAGCGGTTTCTACGTCGAGAACTGGTTCTTGGCCCTGCGTTCGGTCGATTATTCGGCCCTCAACGACGACGCGTCGCTGTCCCAGCATTACTGGTCGTTGTCAGTCGAGGAGCAGTTCTATCTCCTGTGGCCGCTTCTCTTGTTCGTTTTGGCCCGTCTCGGCCGGCGGCGCGGGAATGCCCGCGGTTGGTTGGCCGCTGGCGTCCTCGGGGTCGGCGTCTTGTCTTTGGCCCTCAGCGTCTTTTGGACCCGCCACTGGCCGGCCCCGGCCTATTTCGCCACCCCGGTCCGCTTCTGGGAGTTCGCCTTGGGCGCAGGGCTGGCTCTGTTGGCCAGCCGGCCGGCGGCCCGGTGGGCCAGTTTGCCGGCTGCTTGGCGCTTGGCTGCCCAATTGGCCGCTCTCGCCGGCTTCGGCCTCATCGCCTGGTCCGCCTTCGCCTACGGCCAAGCCACGGCCTTCCCGGGTTGGCGGGCGCTTGTCCCGGCCGTCGGCGCGGCCCTCGTCATCGCGGCTGGGACAGCCTTGGACGACCGTCTCTGGCACACTCCCGTCACGTCTTGGCGGCCTGTCCAGTGGCTGGGCGACATTTCCTACTCCCTCTATCTGTGGCATTGGCCGCTCATCGTCATCGCCCCCTTCGCCGTCCACCATTCCCTGACATTTATCGACCGATTGGTTGTCGCTGTCGCTTCTGTCGGCTTGGCCGGCTTGACGAAACGCTTTGTCGAAGACCCCGGCCGCGCCTGGCGCTGGGCGTCGGCGCGGCCGCGGCGGACCTTCGCCGCCATGGCGGCTGGGATGGCGCTGGTCGGGCTGGCGGGCGCCGGCCTTGGCGGGGCGGCGGTCTTGGCCGCTCCGCCGCCCCTCCTGCCTGTGCCGCCCGTCAGCCCCGGAGCCGATTGGCCGCCGACTGCGCCTTGTCTTGGCCCGGCCGCCTTGGCGCCGGGGGCCGGCTGCCCCGACCCTTTCGGGCCGGCCGCCGACCCCGTCATGACACAAAACAATGAATACTGGGCTGTGCCGCCAGACTGCGTCAAGCCGGCCGCCGATGACGACGTGCGGGCTTTCGCCTGCGATTTTTCGGGTCAAGCGCCGCCTGCCCGCCGCGTCTGGCTGGTCGGCGACTCGCACGCCCAACAGTGGCAAGCCGGCGTCATCGCCGTCGCGCGGCAGCGGGGCTGGGTCCTCACGGCCTCCTATTTCGGGGCTTGTCCCGCCGCTGAGGTGGACTGGCTGTCCTACAGGGGGGATCCGGCTGTGCCCGAGCGGATCGCCGAGTGCGTCGCTTGGCGGGAAGCAGCCCGCCAAGCGGTCCTCGACGATCACGCCGACATGGTTTTGACATCGTTTTTCGCCCGCGCGGAGGAGGTCGGCGGGGCGGCGGGGCAAAGCCAAAATGACATTTACATCCCAGGCTTGCGCGCGTATTGGGACTCCTGGCTGGACGCCGGCGTCCAGGTTTACGTCCTGGGCGATCCGCCCTTCAACGGCAGCGTCCGAGACCGCGACTGCGTCGTCTTGAGCCCCCGCGACCCTGTCAGCTGCGCCGTCGAGCGCTCCGTCGCCCAACCTGAGGACCCGCTCTTGGCGGCAGCCGCCGCGGCGGCGGGCGACGGCGTGGTCGGCATCGACCTGACCGACCGTTTCTGCGACAGCCAGCGCTGCTACGCGGTCGTTGGCGGCGTGCCGGTTTATTACGACGCCGACCACTTGAACCGCGAGTACGCCGAACTGCTCGCCCCGCTGCTGTCTGAGCGCTTGCCCTGACCCGCCGGCGGCCGCCGCGGCGCCTCTCCGCCTACACTGCCAGGCTCTCTTCCGCCTGGCTGCGATTCTTCTGGGCATCGGCTCTCTCAGGTAGGGTGGCCCATTGACGGCGGCTGCTTTGGCGCCGCTTTGACGCGACGAGAGGACGACGATTGAAAGGCCGCTCTGACAGCCGCCGTTTGCGCCGTCCAGGCCACAGCCGGGGATTGGCGGAGATACCGCGCTGGGGGTTCCTCCTCAAGCTCCTCGTGCGCAAGGAACTCCGTGTCCGCTACCGTGGCTCGGCTCTCGGGATGCTCTGGACCTACGTCAAACCGGCCACTCAGCTAGTCGTCTACTACCTGGCCATGGGCAAGTTTTTGTCGCTTGACCGACAAATCTCCAACTACGTCGTCTATCTGTTTTCCGGCATGGTCGCCATTAACTTCTTCAACGAGGTTTTCCGCAACACCACGGGGTCCATCGTCTGGAACGCCCCCCTCGTCGGCAAGATCTATCTGCCCCGCGAGTTGTTCCCCGTTTCCAGCCTCTGGGTCGCCTTCGTCCACTTCCTGCCCCAAGCCGGCGTCCTCCTCGTCGGCGCCTTGGTCTTCGGCTGGCGGCCCGGCCCGGCCAACCTCGCGGCTTTCGTGCTTGGAGTCCTCGTCGTCGGCCTCATGAGCCTCGGCCTCGGCCTCATGTTCGCCGCCTGGAATGTTTTGTTCCGCGACGCCGAGAACTTTGTCGAGCTCATCGCGATGGTCGTCATGTGGCTGTCGCCGGTTTTCTACAGCTGGTCCCTAGTCAAGCAGGCCGCTCCCGACTGGTTGTGGATCATCTACCAAAGCAATCCCTTGGTCTCCGGGGTCGAGCTGTTCCATTACGCTTTCTGGGCGCCCACGAGCGGCGTCCGCGGCACGGCTGGCGTCATGCCGCCGGACTGGATGGCCTGGGCGGGAGAAGCCCTGCTCGGGGCTGTCGTCCTCGTCGCCATCGGCCAGATGGTGTTCCGCCGCCACGAAGCCAAGTTCGCCCAGGAGCTGTGACCATGGCCGCTCTGTCACCTGCCGACCCCGCCGATTTCGCCGAGGATCAGCCGGTCGTCGAGGTCCACGACGTGGACAAGGTCTTCACGCTCCGCCACACCCGTTCGATCAAGGAATACCTCGTCTGGCGTCTGCGCGGCCGCAAAGGCGAGTTGAGTGAGACCTTCAAGGCTCTCGACGGGGTGTCGCTTGAGATACGGCCGGGGGAGTCGGTCGGCCTGCTCGGCCTCAACGGCTCGGGCACGTCGACCCTCCTCAAGCTGATCTCCGGCGTCATGCAGCCCGACTCCGGCGAGGTCCTCGTGGCCGGCCGCGTGGCCGGGCTGATCGAGGTCGGGGCTGGTTTCCACCCCGACCTGACGGGGCGGGAGAACGTCTTCCTCAACGGCGCCATCCTCGGCATGAGCGAGGCTCAGATCCAACGGGACTTCGACGACATCGTGGCGTTCAGCGAGATCGCCCGCTTCATCGACACGGAAGTCAAGTTTTATTCCTCTGGCATGTTTTTGCGGCTGGCCTTCTCTGTCGCCGTCTACTCCGAACCGGACATCTTCCTCGTGGACGAGATCTTGGCGGTCGGCGACGAACCGTTCCAGGCCAAATGTTTGGCCCGGATACGCGAACTCCACGAAGGCGGCCAGACTCTCGTCGTCGTCTCCCACGATCTTGACAAGGTCAAAGAGATTTGCGACCGGGGCGTCGTCCTCGACCACGGCCACCTGGCCATGGACGGCACTATCAACGAGGCTGTCTGCCACCTGCGCGAGGCGCGCTAGGCCTTTCTCCGCCGCCAGGTTGCCGCGCTGGCCACGGCTGTCCGCCGGCGCGAGGCGCGCCAGCGAGGCAAAGACCCGAGGCCGGCAAGTGCCATCTGGCGGCTGCGCGAGACATCCTGACACGGCGGCTTGCTGATGCCTGGCGAATCGGCGCGGCGGTTGTTTTTCTAGCGGCGCGAGGCGCGCTGGCGCTGGGGACTGACAGGCAGTTCGTCCGCTCGGCCGTTTGCCGCCCGGGCTTCTTGGAGCGCGCCGTATTCGGTCCGCAGCAGTTCGAGGGACATCAGCCGGCGCGACGCGTCCTGGGCCAAGCCGTCGATCTCATCGAGCCGGCGCTGCGTGGAGGCGGCGGGGCTGGGCAGGAGGCGGCGGGCCGCGAAGCGCAACGAGCTCAACGGCGGCAGCGCCAAAGCTCCTCGGAAGAGACGCTTGGCGCCCCAGAGAGGGCCGCGCTGGGAGAGGAAATAGGAGAACGCCACGGCCTGCTCGGACAGGGGGCGAAGCGGCGAGCCGGTTGGGCTCTGGGTCTGCCGGAGGAGGGCGAGGAGACGTGCCGTGGGCTCGTCGAGGCCGTCGGACAACGTCCCTGGGTCGAAAAATTCGTCGATGAGTTCCACCAGGGCGCGAGCCAACTCGGTCCGGCGGCGGAGCGGCTGCCCGAGGATGTCGAAAACGGCGAATTCAAGGATCCATTGCAGCAGCGGGAGCGGGCACAGCGACAGCCAGTCGCGCTCCCGCCAGCCGGCCAGAATGCAGCGGATGATGACGAGGTGCTCGCGTAATTTGGCGAGAGCGTCTTCGCCGCGCAGGCTCATGAGTGATTCCGGCCGCGCCACCCGGTAATAATAAAGTTTGTCGGACAGGAGGACGGTCCGCCGGGCCGCGGGGTAAGACAAGAAATGAAAAACCTGGTCTTCGCCGAAACGCAAATGTTCATCGAATTCGAGGCCCGTGCGGCGGAGGAAATCAGAGGAGAAGGCGCTGCGCCAGACGAAAGGGCGGGAATTTTCTTTGAATAAGAGTTTGGGTGAGAAGCGGTTGTAGACGGCGTCGCGGGGGCTGAGCGTCTGGCTGAGCCAGGGATACGCCGCCGAAGCCGGATGGCAGTGGCTGCCGAAGGTCACGATGTCGGGGTCGTGGCGGTCGAAGGCGGCCGCCACAGTGGCGCAGGCCCGTTTGTCGAGGAAGTCGTCGGAGTCGACAAACATGACGATGGGCGCGCTGGCGGCCCGGAGGCCGGCGTTGCGGGCAGCCGACAAACCTCCATTTGGCTGGTCGATGACCGTGATACGCGGGTCGACGGCGGCGGCGGCCGCCAAGATGGCGGGCCCGCGGTCGGTCGAGCCGTCATTGACGCAGAGGATCTCCAAATCCGCGAGGCTCTGTTGCCGGATCGAGTCGAGGCAGAGCGGCAGATACTCTTCCACGTTGTAGACGGGGACGATGACCGAAATGCGTGGCATATTCACCTCAGTAGTTTGTTGCGAGTCACTTTGAAGAGCAGGAGGGGGCCCCCGGCTTTGAGGTAATGGCGGGCCTTGCTGATGTAACCGTATTTTTCCCGGGCGACCCGGCTGGCGTGGTATTCCAGGGGTGAGCGCAAGATCAGACCGAGGTCGATGCGCTTCCATTCCTCGAATAGGTTGATGTCGATGTGGCCGTCCTCGAACTCTTGGACGAACTCTTTTCGGAACCGGTCCAGGAACTCGACCTTGAAACGGTCGGCCAACCGCTCGTAGTTCCACATGTAGCTGTCGTATTTCATTTTGGCCTTGACCGGCTCCAGATAGCCTTTTTGGCGGGGCCGCTCGGCCAGGTAGCGCTCCATCTCGGCGTATTCGTCGGTCACGCAATACACCTTTGCGGGGGAGTTGACGGACGATGCTTCATTGTCTTGGCGGTAGTGCAGGAAGGCTTGGTGGAGGAAAACAACTCGAGTCGCTGAAGTCCAGACCTTGAAGTTGAACCCGGCGTCTTGGTAGGACGCCCCTGGGGTCTCCAGAAAATCGACAGCGCCAGCGGCCAGGAAATCGCGGCGGTAGAGGCCGGACCAAATCGACGGTTTCAGATAGAAGATGTCATGTTCGCGTTGGGGGTTGACCGGCCGGTCGGTCATCGACGGGGGATAGAGTTCGACGAAATTGTCCCTGGGATAAGGTTTCGACCAGTAGAAAAAGAAATTGGCTTTGACGACTTGGGCGTCGTAGCGGGCAATGGCCTTGTGGAGGACGGCGTAGGTCTCCGGTTCGATGAAGTCGTCCGCCTCGAGGATCGCGATGTAATCCCCCCGGGCTTCCTTCAACCCCATGTTCATGGAGGCGCCGTAGCCGGAGTTGGGCTTGTCGATGATACGGAAGCGGCTGTCCGCCTCGGCGTAGGCGGCGATGATGGCGCGCGAGCCGTCGGTCGAACCGTCGTTGACGCAGATGACCTCCAAGTCAGTGAATGACTGTTCCTGAAGGGAGCGCAGGCACTCGTCGAGGTATTTTTCCGCGTTGTAGATCGGCACCAAGACCGAGATGGCAGGTGTTGCGGCACAGCCATTTTCGTGGGCCATTGGCATCCTTCCCGTTTCGTTTGCCGTCTTCCCGTCAGAATACGTGGTTCATCCTACGCGGTTTGGCCTGCCAGACCCGTCAAGCGGCGAAACCCGTGGACGGCCCGCGTGTCCTCAAGGCCAAGCTGGCGGCGCTTCGCCGCCCCAAGCTTTTTGGACCGCCGACTTCACCGCCGCGGCCAGCCGGCGGACAGCGGCAGTCGCCGGCGGGCGCAAACTTAAGATAACCTGCGCTGCGAACCCGCCGCGCTGGCCGGGCCCCCGCCCCCGCGCCCGCGGAACAATGATGGCCGGGGTTGGGCTGCCGCCGGATCGGCGCCAGACGGTCCCACCGCCCGCAGAGAGGATGACGATGGGCTGGCTGGTCTTGGCGCCGAGCGCGCTCGCCGCGGTTTTATGGTTGTTCGCCCCGGGTTTGTTGGCCGTCTTGGCCGCTCGTCAACGAGGGTTTGCCGCCTTGGCTTTGGCGCCGGCGGCCTCGGCCGGGATCATCGCCGTCGCCGCCATCGGGGCCAGTTGGCTGGGCGTTCCTTGGGGCCCCTGGCCGGTCGCCGTTTTGGCTGTCTTGACAGCTTTGGCCGTCGCCGGCCTCAACGGCGGACTGCGACTAGCCGCCGGCCGCCACCGGGGCCCGACTGCCCCCAAGCCGTTGTCCCGCCCGCGCCTGTCTGGCTGGCCGAAGGCGGCCAGGGCCGCATGGATCCGCTCGGAGCGGCCGTATTTCTGGCTGGGAGCAGCCGGGGCGGCAGCGCTCCTGACGCGCCACCTGCGGAACATCCTCGACCGGCCCGACGCTTTCTCGCAGACCTACGACAACATCTTCCACATGAACGCGGTGCGCTGGATCCTCGACACCCAGGACGGTTCCTCCCTGACGCTGACAGCCATGACCTCGGGGAACCAGCCGCCCGAGTTCTATCCGGCGGCCTGGCACGACTTCGTCTCTCTGGTCGCGCTGACGACGGGGGACCCGCTGCTCGCCCACGCCTGCAACGCCGTCATCTGGGCGGTCATGGCGCTGGCCTGGCCCCTCGGCGGCCTGTTCCTCGTCCAAACGCTGTTGCGCCGCTTGACTCCCGCGGGCGTCTTGGGGGCGGCCGTGTTGACGGCTTCCTTCGGCGCCTTCCCGACCCTGCTGGTCGGCTTTGGCGTCCTCTACCCGAATTTCCTCGGCTTCGCCTTGCTGCCGGCGGTCTTGGCCTTGACCTGTCAGAGCCTCGGCTTGTCGGCTGGCCGCCGGCCGCCGACTCCGTTGGGGCTGGTCCTCCTCGCGGTCGCGCTGACCGGCCTGGCCTTGGCCCACCCCAACGCGGCTCTCAGCTACGCGGCCATCCTCGTCCCTTTGGGGTTGCGCTGGGCCTGGCAAGGCTGGCGGCTGAGGTCGGCGGGGCGCTGGCGCCGGCCGGCTGGCCTCGTGTTGGGTTTGGCGGCCGCCGCCGTGCTGTGGGTCAAGATCCGG
>JAIRXC010000062.1 GCA_031268515.1 Propionibacteriaceae bacterium | reverse complement strand
GGCATCGCGGCCGGAGAATACGCCGAAAACCTGACCTCCTACGTCCGGCGCGAACCCATCGGCGTCTGCGCCCAAATCGCCCCCTGGAATTACCCCCTCATGATGGCGGTCTGGAAGATCGGCCCGGCTCTGGCGGCCGGCAACACGGTCGTCTTGAAACCAGCTTCGACCACCCCTGAGTCGACGCTGGAACTGGCCCGGATCAGCCAGGGCATCTTGCCCGACGGCGTTTTCAACGTCATCCTCGGCTCGGGGGCCGGCGCCGGCGGCCGGCTCGTCGCCCACCGGGTCCCCGGCCTCGTTTCCTTGACCGGTTCCGTCGCCGCCGGCGTCCAGGTGGCCGAGACGGCCGCCCGGACGCTCAAGCGCTGCCACCTGGAGTTGGGCGGCAAGGCTCCGGCTGTCGTCTTCGCGGACACCGATCTTGCCTTCGTCGCCGAGCAGTTGGCGGGGGCGGCCTACTTCAACGCCGGCCAAGATTGCACGGCCGTCACCCGCGTCCTCGTGGAAGCGTCGGCCTACGACGGACTCGTCGCCGAACTGACCAAGGCGGCCGAGGCGACGCGGACGGGTGACGCCGAGGACCCCGAGACCTATTACGGCCCTCTCAACAGCGCCTCCCATTTCGCCAAGGTCGCCTCTTTCATCGACGGCTTGCCCGCCCACGCTGCCGTCGCGACGGGCGGCCATCGCGTCGGCGACAAGGGCTTTTATTACGCCCCCACCGTCGTCACCGGCGTACGCCAAACTGACGCCATCGTCCAAGAGGAGGTCTTCGGTCCGGTCCTGACCGTCCAGCCCTTCGCCGACCTCGAAGAGGCTGTCAAGCTGGCCAACGACGTTGATTTCGGGTTGGCCAGCTCAATTTGGACGCGCGACCACAGCCGTGTCCTGACGTTGACCCGGGCCCTCGATTTCGGCTGCGTCTGGGTCAACACCCACATCCCCCTGGTGGCCGAGTTCCCCCACGGCGGCTTCAAAGCCTCCGGCTACGGCAAGGACCTGTCGGCCTACGCCATCGACGACTACACCCGTGTCAAGCACGTCATGAGCGCGTTCTGACAAATGTGTTTCTCCCCGCCACCTACAACCCGCTTCGCAGTCCAAGAGGACCACAGCCATGAGCCAATCCAACCTGGCCCAGCCAGAACGTAAATTGTCACAAAAAGGCCTTGCCAAGGGGTCCATCGGCCTCGTCGGCGCGGTCGCCATCGGCATCTCGTGCATCGCCCCCGACTACACCTTGACGGCCACTCTCGGCTACGCCGCCGACAGCGTCCGGCAGTTCACGCCCGCCATCGTCTGGCTCGGCCTCATCCCCATGCTCTTCGTCGCCCTCGGCTACAGGGAACTCAACCGCGCCATCCCCGACTCCGGCACCTCTTTCACGTGGGGCTCCCGGGCCGTCGGCCCTCGTTTCGGCTGGCTGACCGGCTGGGGCCTCATCGCCTCGACCATCGTCGTCCTCGCCTCACTGGCCCAGATCGCGGCGGTTTTCTTGTTCGAGACCATCGACTGGGTCATCCGCCTGGTCGGACCGTCGGATTGGTCGGCCCTCAGCGACCTCAACACGAACAACGTGCTCTTCAACGTCGTCGCCGTTGTCGCTTTGACGGCCGGCGCCACCTACATGTGTTACCGCGATCTCAAGCTGACCGCCCGTTTCCAATACGTCATGGTCGCCTTCCAGCTGGTCGCCGTGTTCATTTTCGGCGTCGTCGCCGTCGTCAAACACGTCAACGGCTCCGGGCCGGCCGGCGGCCTCGATTTCTCCCTCGATTTCTTCAACCCCCTGACCGTCCTCCAGACCCCCGGCCTTGGTTTCGACGCCCTCATCAACGGGTTGGCGGTGGCCGTCTTCATCTATTGGGGCTGGGATGTCGTTTTGACGATCACCGAGGAGACCAAGGAGTCGCAGAGGACGCCCGGCCGCGCGGCCAATTGGACGATCCTCCTCATCACCGTCTATTACTTGTTCATTTCCACCGCCACGATCATGTTCGCCGGTGTCGGCCAAGACGACTTGGGCCTGACCGGGAGCATCATTCAGGGGGGCGAGAATGTTTTCGCGGCTTTAGCCGTCCCGGTCCTCGGCCAAAGCGCCGCCATCCTCGTTTTCTTAGCCGTCTTGTCCAGCTCGGTGGCTTCCCTGGAATCGACCTTCGTCTCACCGGCTAGGACGCTGCTGGCGATGGGCCATTACGGGGCCTTGGGCCGCCGTTTCGCGAAAACCTCGCGTTTCGCCACGCCCGGGACCGCCACGATCACGGCCGGCGCCGTGGCGGGCGGTTATTACGCGGTCATGCGGCCGATTTCAGACAATGTCCTCAGTGACACGATGCTGACGACAGCCATCTTCATTTGCTTCTATTACGGCCTGACCTCGTTCGCCGCCGTCTGGTATTTCCGGTCCCAGTGGTTCAAATCCGTCCGCAACTTCTTCTTACAGCTTCTCTTGCCAGGCCTCGGCGGCCTCTTCTTGGCTTTCATGTTCGTCCATGAATTGGCCGGCTCGCTCGACCCGGCCTACGGCACGGGCTCGAACATCGGCGGCGTCGGCCTCGTCTTCATTCTCAGTGTCATAATCTTACTTGTCGGCATAGGCTTCCTTGTCGTCAGCAGCTTGCGCAACCCGGACTTCTTCCGGAAGCAGACCACGTCGATACCGGTCGGCCAAGCCGTCGGCGACGGCCTCGACCCCCACTTCCACGCCCTGACTGACAACGACATCGACGAGGCCGAGGCGGGGCAAGTCTTCACCGCCGGTCCTTCGGCCCGTTGAGCGCGCCCAAAGTCCGGTTGACGGCGGCCCCGCTGGCGCCGCGGGCTCAGCTCCAGGGCAGCAGACGTTCGTCCGCATCAGCGGCCAAGGCCGGAACATCCAGGCGACGCCCCCAGTAAGTCCACCAAGCCCCCCAGCCATCGCCGATTGGCGCCCAACCATCGCCGTGCGGTTTGCGGCCGAAAATGGTGCGAGCATGCTCCCATTGGCGATCATCCAATTCAACCAAGTGATAGAAAAATCCGTAGCCAACGCTGTGCCAGCCATAACGCCCAGCCGTGTTCAAGACCGCCATTTCGTTGAAAGCGGTGAGTGGGCGCAGCACTCGTTGATGAGGCTGAACGACCACGTCCGGATCAAGGCTCCCATAGCGTTGCTGGGCGGCCTGCCGGCTGATGCCCAAGACGGCTCCGATCTGTTCCCAGCTGCAGCCCGCCCGACGAGCCGATCCGACCGCCGCCATTTCGAGGAGTTTGAGTTCTGGCCGGGCCGCCCGGACCAGGCCGACCAGTTCAAGGTGCGCCGAAGCCTCGGTTTCCAAACGGTCACCCAGTGTGGGATCCATCTGTTCGAGGGCGGACGCCAACCGATCCCTGAGGGATTGGGAGTTGAAGCCAGAGCTTGGCAGTGCATCAGTCATACGTCAAGTATGAATTGACGTGCAGCGTGCTGTCAACCTGGCGTTGCGCCCCGTCCGTTGGGCGTCAAAGCCGTTTGCGATCCGGCCGGCCAGACGCGATGCTTCCAGGTCCAATGGCCAGCAGGCCTCTAGCCATAGGCCGTAACAGCACGCCAGACGCGGTCACGCTGCGGATATCTGCGTAGAACGGCTCCGTCGACCGGCAGCGCCCCCGCCTGGAGTTACTTGACCAGCTCGTAGGCCATTTCGTCGAAAGCCGCGATGTAGGCGTCCATCGCCTCGTCGGTGTGGGCCACGGACAAGGTCCATTCTTCTTCCCGGCCGGGGGTCATGAAGATGCCGCGGTTCATGTTCCAGACGTAGGCCAACTCGGTCAGCTCGACGTTCTGGTTGGCGATGTAAGACTCATAGTCGGTGATCTTGACCGGCGAGAACGTCACACAGCCCTTGGCGGCGGTGCCGACCGCGTAACCAGGCAGGTTGTGTTTCGCGATGACCTCGGAGCAGCCTTCGACAATGCGGTCGGACAGGTGGTTGAGCCAGACGTAGGCCTCGGGGGTCAGGACTTCGGTCAAAGAGGCGTGGGCGGTGGCCATGGCCAGAGGATTGCCGGAGTAGGTGCCGACCTGGTAGACGCGGTGGTCCTCGACGGCCGCCATCGCCTCCTCAGTGCCGCCGATGGCGCCAGTCGGCACGCCGCCGCCTAAGGACTTGGCCAAGGTCACGAGGTCGGGTTCGATGCCGAACAACTCGGTGGCGCCGCCGGCGGCCACGGTCAAACCGGTTTTGACCTCATCGATTATGAGGACGATGCCGTGACGGCGGGTCAGCTCCCGGACGGCCGCCAGATAGCCCGGCTCCGGCAAGACGATGCCGAGGTTCATCATGGCGGCCTCCATGATGACGCAGGCCGGTTTGCGGCCCTCGGCTTCAAGAGACAAGATGCGGGCTTCCATGGCGGCGATGTCGTTGAAAGGCACGGGGACGGTCAGGCGGACGACGTCGGCGGGCAAGCCGGCCCCGTACGGCAACGACGGCAGGTTGTCGCGGTCGGACAGCGCCTCGCCGTAGGGGACGCCGATCGAAACCATGACAGCGTCATGGTGGCCGTGGTAGGAACCGAAGATTTTGATGATCACATCCCGGCCGGTCAGGCCGCGGGCGATCCTTATGGCGTCCATCGTCGCCTCCGACCCCGAGTTGACGAAACGCCACTTGTGCAGCTAGAAGCGGCGGGCCAGCTCCTCGGCGACGGGCGCGATCTCCTCGACGGCGCAGCCGAAGTGGGAGCCCCGGGCGAAGCGGGCGGCCAAGGCGCGGGCGATGGCGGGATGGGCGTGGCCTTGGACCATGGAGCCAAAACCGTTGTGGAAGTCATAGCGCTCGTTGCCGTCGATGTCCCAGACGCGACAGCCTTCGCCCCGGTCGATGTAGATGGGCCAAGGGTCGCGCAATTGGTAAGAGGAGGCGACGCCGCCAGGCAAACAGCGGCGGGCGCGCTCGTAGAAAGCCTTGGACTTCGACGTGCTCTCATCGAGGCGGGCGGACTCCCGTTCAGTCAGCTCCTTGACGCGGGCGGGGTCGATGGATGCGAAGGTCATGTCTCCTCCAGTGCGGACGGCGAGGGCCGGCGGACGCGATTGTCACAGCCCGGCAAGGGCCTCAGTCTAAACCCTCGCTGCGACGCCAGAGCCAATCGGACACTGGGCAACCCTGTCCCGGAGAGCGGGCGCCGCTTCATCTATGCCTCTCCCGCTCGCGCTCTTCCCTGAAAACGGACACCGGCCTGGAGCGCTGACGCCGGCGAAGACGGACGCTCAGCCGCGAGAGAAGGGCTGGCCTCGGGGAAACTGTGGCCAATCCCACCGGGACGGCTCTTGCCCACAAGGCGGCGCGGCGGCTTTGGAAGCCGGCTCGGGGGGAAAGCGGCGACGCGCGGTTCGCCTGGCCGGCGGCTCCTAGTAGCCTCTGGTCAGGAGGTCGCTTCAATGGTCAAAGTTTGGGCTCACCGGGGAGCTTCAAGGCGTGCCCCGGAAAACACCTTGGCCGCGTTCGAGACAGCTTTGGAGCTAGGCGCCGACGGCTTGGAACTCGATGTCCAGCTGACAGCCGACGAAGAGGTGGTCGTCATCCACGACGAAACCTTGGAACGGACGACGAACGGGCGCGGCTGGGTCAAAGACCACACGCTGGAGGCTCTGCGCCGGCTTGACGCCTCAGGCGGCCGAGACGGCTTCGCCGGCGAACGCCTGCCGACCTTGCGCGAGGTGCTCGAACTCGTGGCCCCGACGGAGGCCGAACTCAACATCGAACTTAAAAACAACGTCGTGTCATATTTCGGTTTGTCGGACAAGGTCTGCCACCTCGTGGACGAATACGGGATGGAGTCCCGCGTCATCGTCTCCAGTTTCAACCACTGCACCTTGGCCTGGCTGCGCCAAAGCGGCTCGATGGTGCGGACGGGGCTGCTTTTCCAAGACGTCCTCTACGAACCGTGGACCTACGCGGCGCAGTTGTGGGCGACCTCCTTGCACCCCCACTACCGCTACGTCGACTATGTTTTCAACCTCATCGACGAGGCCCACCTGGCGCTCCTCGACGTCAACACCTGGACGGTCAACGAAGAAGCCGACATCGACCGCGTGATCGCCCGGGGAGTGGACGGAATCATCACCGACCGCCCGGAACTGGCCCTGGCAAGGCGCCGCTGAGCCGGCCTCGCCGCGCAACCGAGCGCAAGACCAGCCCAGACTCACACCCGAAGCCAGGGCCGGCTACGCCTGTTCGCCGCCATCCAAGCTCGCTGCGCCGCCGACGCCATCGGCTCCCCGGCTCCGCCGCAGCCGACCGCAGGGCCAAGCCCGGCCAAGGCCCACAACCGCGCGACACGGTTGTCTTGGCCCTTGGCCAGCCGCCTTTAAAGCCTCTGCCGGCCGGGTCGCCGTCGCCGACGGCGGCCGCCCGGAAACCAACCCTTGGCCCGGACGGCCGACAGCGGTCAGGTTGTCTTGACGTGGCCGAAGTCGTTCGTCCAAGTCGACCAGTCATAGCCGAGTTGGGCGGAACCCGAGTCGGCTTCCAAATAGACCGTCAGCCACTGGACGTCGCCGGCGGCGTAGCTGACGACAGGCGGCCCGGGTTGCCGAGGTTGGCCAGCTTGCTCCTGCGCGGTCGCCGTGGCGATAAAACCAGTGTAGTCGTAGAACTGGGGTTCGGTGACTTTCAGACTGTAACTCTGCGCGACGGGCGGGGCGATGGCATAAGCCGTGTAGGGGACATTGCTGGCGGCTTCGCCGCTGGCCATGACAAGGTTGACGACCTGGCCGTTGATGACAATGACCGCATAACCGGTCACCGGCACGGGCCGCAAGCTGCCGGCTGGCCGGCTGACGATCTGGCGGATGTGGAGGACAGCCGGCTGCTGCGGCGCCAAATCGACGGTCGCCTCGGCGGTCGCCTCCAATTTGCTGTCACCGCTTTCACCCTTCGCGAAAGCCGTGCAAAGAGCCGTGTTGTGCACTTTGCCATTGTCGATGTCCGCCTGGCTGATCGCGTAGGTCGTGGTCGCGATGAGCGCGTCACCCGGTTCCAGCACATTCTCCTTGCTGCCAGTCCAGGTCAGTTGGAGAGGTGTGACGTTTGGCCGACTGTCCTTGATGTCGATGTTGAAAACATCCTTGGTGCTGGTGTTGCGGCAAGTCAGAGTGTAGGAGATGATGTCTCCGACTTTGGGCGGTGAGCTCAGTTGCGACGCGTCGGCTGTTTTGTCCAAGGCAATGGCGGCGCTCGAAGCGTCCTGTACGCGCGCCGAGGCCGGCGGTGAGACCACCTGCGTCGAAGTCGAGACAAGTTGCCCCTTGGCAATGGCAGTATTGTCAATTCTGCCGTTCTTGACATCGCCTTCGGTGATTGTGTAGTGAGCCGTCGCTGTGGCCGTCGCCCCGCTCGCCAAAACCCCCGGCTGGCTCGGGTCCGGCCAGACGTAGGTCAAAGCAGACAGCGTTCCGGTCCCCGTGAAAGCCGTCTCCTCGACCGTCACGCCCGTCATCGCAGCCGTGGCGTTGTTCTTAACCGTGAAGGTGTATGTGAGTTGTTGGCCGAGGATGAAACTGGCTGGATTGTTCGGGGACACCGTCTTCGCCAAGTCTAAGGCAGGTTGCAAAACCCTAAAACCAACCGTGGCCGTATTATTGTTAAGATTCGTGTCGTCGAGCCCTTGGTCGGCCTGGACGGCCGTGAACCTCGGATCAACGATGTTGTTGGTGAAATCGGTCGGGACGACGGCCTTGACAGTGTAGACGCCGTTGCCGGCTCCGACGACAGCGTCGACTTTGACCGTGATGTAACTCCCCTTCGGCCCCGTCCAGTCCGCCTTGACGAGCGGCCCCGAGCCGGAAGGAGTCAAGCAGACGGCTCCGCCATGGGCTTCACAGGTCCATTTGACATCGGTCAGCGGCAGGGCCGACAGGTCGGAGGCCAGTCGGGCATAGCCGCGGTTGCCAGGGTAGCTGGCCGGTGTGGAATTTCCCACAATCGTCGGCCCGTTGTTCGTCGCGGTCAGACTGAAAGAGGCGGGTTGGCCGGGATTGAAAGAGCCGGCCGGATCGCCGGGGGTGCTCGCGTGGAGGGCGGCGCCGGCGGCCAGGTCGCCGACAGAGACAATCTTGACGTTGCGGATGTCCTGATAATTCGTGGCGTCGCCGGTCGAGGCCGAAAAACCAATCCGCATGTTTGTAGGCAAGGTCATGCCGCTATAAGAGCCAGACAAAGTGGACCTGAACTTTTGGACCAGTTCGTTTTGATTCGTCAGGACGGATTTCACCTTGGCGGGGCCCATGAAAGCAGCCACCTCGACGCCGGCGGGAACCGGCACGACGCGGATGAGGACTCGGCGATAGAGCGAATTGGATTGGAGAGCCGGATCTTGGCCCATGTCAAAGCCAGTGATGAGGTCGGGAACCCTGGCGCCCGTGATCCAGGGATACCTCGGGTTAGCCGTGATGCTGGAGCCGGCCGAGGTCGGGCAGGTGTCTCTCTGGGGAAGATTGCCGCCAAGGCCCGGCCCGCGCAGCCCGATCAGGGACTCTGAACCCAAAGAATCATCACCACTGTAATTGAGCGTCGTGGAGGCATAGTTGCCGCGGGCGTCGAGGCCCAGCCCGAGGTAGCCCATGCGGACGCCGCATCTGCCTGTCTCGTTTAAATTCTTCCCAATGGAATAGCCAAGGCCGGCTCCAGAATGCCCGATCGTGGCCTGAGTCGCCTGGCCGGTCACCGGGTCGAAGTCGTCGATGATGAAGAAGGCCAGGCCATCGCCAGTCCTGTCGTTGTCTGTATAACCGCCGTTGGCCATGCGATAGTCGAAACTGACCTCGAAACCGGTCCCCGACGGAAAAGCAGTTTTGTTAGTGACGGCGGTCTTGCTGCCTCCCCTGTCGGCGGTCAGGCGGAGCCAGCCGTCTGATGTCCAGTGGCCGGCGCCGCTGGGATCGCTGTTTGTCACGGTGTCCCAGCCGTCCACCCCGGCGCCGCCGGGACCCGGAGTCAGAGCATCGATGGGGAAAGGCGGCACGGCGGCCGCCTCCTTCGGGTGGCTGACGACAGGTCCAGCCAAACCGAGAACGGCCAAGGCTGAACCCAAAAGACAGGCCGTCCAGCGGCGGCCGGAGGCGGCGCGGCGGCGAGGATGGCTGGGGGATGACAGGGATGCGGTTGGGGTCGACATTATCGGGTGGCCTCCAAGATCAGGGCGGTCGGGCGGTATGGGGGCCGGGAGGAAACCGGGGGAAGACCGAGAGGAAAAGCCGGGAGGAGGAGAGGGAGAGCGGCCCGGAGGGAACACCGGCAAGCAACCGGAGGGAACACCGGCAAACAGGCCGGGAGGAACGCCGGCGCACAAGCCGGGAGGAACGCCGGCACACAAGCCGGAGGGAACAGCGGGGGGAACACCGGCAAGCAGGCCGGGAGGAACGCCGGCAAGCAGGCCGGAGGGAAAGCCGGGAGGAAAAGAGGGGCGAGGGGAGGGCGGGGAATATAAGGAGCGGCGAAGCCGGGCGGGGGTGGTCAGGCAGGGGTGAAACGGCTGCCAATCACTCTAAAGGCAACCGCTGCGGCAGCGCTGGCCAGCGCTGGCATCGCACCTATGCAAGTTGTCAACCTTCGAGGGGATTCCACAGCCACGGCGGGCTCGCGACGATCCGCCGCGGCGGCCTGAGGCGCTGCCCGTCTGGAAACCATCGCGGTTCCCGGACGGCTAGCGGTCAGACCGCCTTGATGTGGCCGAAGTCATTCGTCCAACTCGACCAGTCGTAGTCGGGCAGGGCTGCGCCCCCGTCCAACTCGATGTAGACCGTCACCCACAAGGCGACGGCGCCATTTTCATATTGGAAAGACGGCAGACCGGTGTTGATGTCCTCGCCGGCTTGGCCCTCGGCGGTCGCCGTGACGATGAAACCAACGTAGGAGTAAAGCTGAGGGTTGATGACACGCAGGTCATAGCTCGTTTCGACTGGCGGGGCGATGGCATAGGCCGTGTAGGGGACGTCGCCGCCCTTTTCACCGCTGGCCATCACAAGGCCGGCCGTCTGACTGCCTACGGCCAAAGCGGCGTAGCCGGTCACAGGCACGGCTGCGAGACTGCCGTTCGGCCGAATGACGACCTGGCGGACGTTGAGGAGGACCGGTTGCGCCACCGCCAACTGGACGGTCGCCTGGCCCCAGGCCTCCAAACTCAGGTCTTTGCCGTCGTCGTCTGTCGCCGTGGCCGTGCATTTAGCCGTGTTCGCCACGGAACCATTGTCGATGTCCGCTTGGGTGATCGCGTAGGCCGTGGTCGCGATGAGCGATTGGCCAGAGTTGAGCCAGTTCTTGTTGTTCGGATCCGGCCAGGTCAAGACGAGCGGGCTGACGTTTGGCCGGCTGTCCTTGATCTCGATGTCGCGGACCCCGTTGCTGCTGTCGTTGCGGCAGGCCAAGGTGTAGGAGATGATGTCTCCGGGCTGGGGCGGCGAGTGCAATTGCGTCGCGTCGGCCGTCTTGGCCAAGGCCAGGCCGAATTTCGAAGCGGCTTTTATAGCCGCCGAGGCCGGCGATGAAACCACTTGCGCCGAGGTCGAGACCAGCTGGCCCTTAGCGATGGCGGTGTTGTCGATTCGGCCGTTCGCGACATCGCCTTCGGTGATTGTGTAGCGAGCCGTCGCCGTGACCGTCGCCCCGCTCGCCAAAACCCCCGGCTGATTCGGGTCCGGCCAAGCGTAGGCCAAAGCAGACAGCGTCCCGGTCCCCGTGAAGGCCGTCTCCTCGACCGTCACGCCCGCCATCGCGCCCGTGCTGTTGTTCTTGACTGTGAAGGTGTATGTGAGTTGCTGGCCGAGGATGAAACTGGCCGAGGCGCTCGGCGACACCGTCTTCGCCAGCTCCAAGGCGGGTCGGGTGATTGTGAAGTTAACAGAGGCCGTGTTGTTGCTAAGGTTCGTGTCGTTGAGCCCGTGGTCGGCTTGGACGGCGGCGACGGTCGGATCGACGACGTTGTTGGTGAAATCGGTCGGGACGACGGCCTTGACGGCATAGACGCCGTTGCCGGCTCCGACGACGGCGTCGACTTTGACCGTGATGTAACTCCCCTTCGGCCCCGTCCAGTCCGCCTTGACGAGCGGCCCCGAACCGGAAGGAGTCAAGCAAACAGCCCCGCCGACACCCGTGCAGGTCCATTTGACGCCGGTCAACGGCAGAGCCGACAGGTCAGAGGCCAGGCGGGCATAGCCAAGGTTGCCAGGGTAGGCAGCCGGCGTGGAGTCGCCCACAATCGTCGGCCCGTTGTTCGTCGCGGTCAAGGCGAAGGAGACGGGTTGGCCGGGGTTGAAAGAGGCCGCCGGATCGCCGGGGGTGCTCGCGTGGAGGGCGGCGCCGGCGGCCAGGTCGCCGACAGAGACGACCTGGACGTTGCGGATGTCCTGATAATTCGTGGCGACGCCGGTCGAGGCCGAAAAACCAATCCGCATCTTCTCCGGCAAGGTCATGCCATAGTAAGAAGCGGCCATGTCAGCCGTGAACACCTGGGTCATTTCCCCCCGCGTCGTCGCCGTGGATTTGACCTTGACAGGGCCCCTGAAGACGGTCACGTTGACGGCGCTGCCGTTTGGCACGACGCGGATGAGGACCCGGCGATAGCTCGAAGCGGTTTGGCCGGCAGGATCGACGCCTGCGTCGGAACCGGTGACAATATCAGTGTTGACGCCCTTGATCCAGGGATAATTCGGACTTTTGGTGATCCCGGCGTCGGCGACACTGATAGGGCAGTTCCCACCCGTATCGGGAATGAGGGGGCCGAGGCCAGGCCCTCGCAAGCCGATCAAAGAGCCAGCGCTCAGGGAATCATCGCCGCCAGACTCCTTGAGGCCCATTGTTGTGGACGCGTAGTTGCCGCGGGCGTCGAGGCCCAGCCCGAGATAGCCCATGCGGATGCCACATTTGCCTGGCGCGCTCATAGTATTTGAACCGGCGTAGCCGAGGCCGGCCCCAGCCGCCCCGCTCGTGGCAGCAGTTTCTTTATTGTACCTCGGGTCGAAGTCGTTGATGATGAAGAAGGCCAGGCCGTCGCCGGTCCGGTTGCCGTCGGTGTAGCTGCCGTTGGCGATGCGATAATCGAAACTGACCTCGAAACCGGTCCCCGACGGAAAAGGCGTGTCGTTGGTGATGGCGGTCTTGAGGCTTTTCTCGTTGGCGGTCAGACGGAGCCAACCGTCCGAGGTCCACTTGCCGGAGCTGGTGCTGCCGCCGCTCGCCACCAGCGTCCATCCCACCACTCCCTCGCCGGAGGCTGGTTTGCCCAAGGCGTCGATCGGGAAAGGCGGGATGGCGGCCGCCTCTTCCGTCTGGCTGACGAGGGGGCTGGCCAAGCCGAAGGCCGCCAAGGCCGAGACGACGAGGCGGACGGTCCAGCGCCGGCCGGCCGAAGCGCTCCGACGGGGGCGGCCGGGGCGCGGCAGGACAGGGGATGCGGTCGGAATCGACATGGTCAAGCGGTCTCCAGGAAGCAGTGCGATCGGGTCGGGCAAAGCGGCCGCAGCCGGGCGGGCCGGCGGGAGCGGACCGCGACGGCGGTCAGGGCGAGGCCGGTCATGGCCAAGCCAGGGCGGCTAGGCTGGCGTCGATGACGCTCAGAGACGGGTCGAGCGGCGGCGCGGAGACGCCCCACCAGCTCATCCGGTAGGCCCCCAAACGGGGTTCGACCGCTTCGGTCTTGACGTCCAGACGCAGGCTCGCCCCCTCGTAGGCCGCGCCCAGTTGGCCGTCTAACTCGACGGCCGTGAAAAGGTCCGGGGTCGCCGAGCCCGGGGCAAGGCGGCCGAGGAAGTAGTAGTAGCCATCGCCGCCGTCGCGCCACTTCGCAGCGTCAAGACCTCCCAGTTTGACCTCTTGGCCGAGGCGGGCAGGCAGCGGCACGCCATTCGGGTCGGTCACGACGGGCCAGACGAGCAGGCGGACGAAAGCCGGTTGATTGCCCCGGTTGACAGCCCCGACCCGCTTGGGAGTCGAACTGCCAGGGCGGACCTCGGCCGGCGGTGTGAACTCGTCGACCACGCCCACTGAGAAAAGCGGGGCGTCGGAGCTCAGCTGGTTTACGACCGCTTCGGTGCGGGTGAACCAGCTGCCTGTGTAGGCCAGAGCCGAGACGGCGATGGCGAGGCCGGCCAGGCCCGCGGCGGCCCCAGTCAAAAGCCCTTTGAGGCCGGGCCGGACGGCCTTGTCAGAGCGGGCTGCGGCGTCAGCCCGCCGGGCCGGGGGCCTCATGCCGGCCTCCGGTCGCGCCAGCGTTTCAGACCGGCGCGGAGAGCCATCGAACCGCCGACGGCGAAGACCGTGGCGAAAACCAAAGTGTATTTCAGGACGAGGCGGCGGTTGGCTTCCTGGCCCGTCCGCGGGGGCGCCTCGTCGCTGGGCCGGCTGGCATAGAAATGCCAGCTGAAATCAGCCGTGCTCTTGTCTTGCCCCCAGTCGGGCGCCGCCGGCGCCGCCAAAACCGCGTCGAGGACCCGGTGGTCGCCAGGTTCGTAAAAACCAAGGTCGAGGGGGATGTCGATCATGCCGGCTCCGGCGTCGCCGTAGAGGCGGCCGTCGTAGAGGGTTTCACCGTCAAGCCGCAAGGTCAGGTGGACCAGATCAAGCAGGTCAAGCGGGCCCGTTGTCTGAATGGGCTCGGCTCGCAGCGTCAGATCGAAGGCGGCGTCGGGGTAAAGATTGCGGATGGTGATCTGCTTTGTCACGATGTCGCCGGGTTTCAAGTCGGTCACGTTGATGAAATACTCGCCCTCCAAGTTGGCGGCGAGGCCGTTCTGGTCGGCGATGACGACACCGGGGGGAAGAGCCTCGGCCAGGGCGACGGGGGCGGGGCCGAAAAGCACGGCCGTCAAAGCCACGGCTACGGCGGCGGCTAGGCCACGGGCCACTTTCATGGTCTTCCCTTCTCGCGTTCTCCTGGAATTCCGTCGTTCACACGAAATCCGGTCTTCCCAATAAGAATTTGTGTTACGGCCGGTTGGGCTGGGGCCGGCCGTCTTGCCCCATCTCGCCCGCCTAGGCGGGGAGGCCTGGCTGTCAAAGCCCAGGGACTCCCCGCCCGGCTGTCACGGATTGCCCGCGACAACAGCGGAACCGTCAGCCCGTCAGGCGACAACCGCCGTCTTCAGGTTGTCAAGCAAGGCGCCGGCGCTCAGGCCCCAGGCGCCGGTGATGGCCGCCTCATCGGCTTGGAGGGCTTCCATCGTCAACGTCAGGTCGTACTCCAACGAGGCGTAGGCGTTGCTCGCCGCGGCATCAAGCGTCAAGCTCTGGAGCAAGAGCG
>JAIRXC010000041.1 GCA_031268515.1 Propionibacteriaceae bacterium | reverse complement strand
GGAAGCGAGGCCGCCCCCGCCGGGCCGTCCGGCTCCGCGGGATCGGTGTCGGAACGGATGTCGATCTGCCAACCTGTCAAACGAGCGGCCAGGCGGGCGTTTTGGCCGTCGCGGCCGATGGCGAGGCTCAGCTGGTAATCAGGGACGACGACACGGGCCCGCTTAGCCGCCTGATCGACCACCAGGACCGAGGCGGCGCGAGCCGGCGACAAGGCGTTGGCGACGAATTCGGCGGGATTGGGAGACCAGTCGATGATGTCGATCTTCTCTTCGTTGAGCTCGTGCATGACCGCCCGGACCCGCTGCCCCATCGGCCCGATGCAAGCGCCCTTGGCCGAGACGTCCGGCGAACTCGACCAGACCGCGATCTTCGTCCGGTGGCCGGCCTCGCGGGCGATCGACTTGATCTCGACGATCCCGTCGGCCACCTCCGGCGCTTCGAGCTTGAACAATTTTTCAACCAGGCCAGGATGCGTCCGGGAGACCATGACCTGAGGGCCACGCAGGCCCTTGCGGACCTCGTAGACGTAGACGCGCAGGCGCTGGCCGTGCCCGTAGGCCTCGCCTGGGGACTGCTCGGCCGGCGGCAAGAGAGCCTCCAGCGAACCGAGGGAAACCCGGACCGTCCTAGAATCGCGGTCCTGCTGGACCGTGCCCAAGACGATGTCCCCTTCGACGGCCTGGAAATGCCCGTACTTCTGCTCGTCTTCGGCGGCCCGGATACGCTGGAAAATGATCTGGCGGGCCGCGGCGGCGGCGATGCGGCCGAAATCCGAGGGCGTGTGGTCGTAGCGGCCGACGACCTCGCCCTCGTCGTCAAGCTCTGGGGCCGTGACGACAACCCGGCCGGAGCGGCGGTCGATCTCGACCACAGCGCCGGCGACGTGGCCGGCCGTCTTGGCATATGCGTTGACAAGGGCGTCTTCGATGGCGGCGAGGACGACCTCGGCCTTGATGCCACGGTCTTGCTCCAACTGGCGAAGCGCTGTCAAGTCGATGTCCATGCGGAATGGCTCCTGTCAGGTCGCGGGGCTGCTCGGTGCGTCCGACTCATCCAAGCGGGCGAACTCGACCTGGACGACGGCTTTGGCGACGGCGGCGTAAGGCAGCCAGACGGGCGCGCCAGCCACGTCGAGGCAAACCTCTGCGTCGGCGGCCTCGGCAATCCGGCCCTGCAGTTCCGAGCCGTCTTGTCGGGTGATCTGGACGAGGCGGCCCCGGTTTCGCCGCCAGTGGGCGGGGCGCGTCAAAGGGCGGCCGACGCCGCGAGAGCTGACCTCGAGGACATACGGGCGCTCATCGGCGCTGTCGGCTTCGTCCAGGGCACGGGAAACGGCGGCGGAAACCGCGGCGATCTCATCAAGGCTGGGACCGTGCCCGTCTGGCCCGTCACCGTCCACAGTGACCCGGACGACGCGTCGGTTGCCCGCCCGCACGACCGCCACGTCATCGAGTTCCAAACCGCAGGCTGCAACGACCGGCTCGACCGTCTCGCGCAAATCCCCGTATCGCACGATCGGTCCTTTCACTTGTCTGGCCTGACGCCTCGTTTCAGACGGCGGCAAGCCGACTGGAGAACGCTGGTTCGAACCATTCTAGTCGCCCCGGCCGAAGCTTTCGGCCGCCGCGACCGGCCCCGGCGGCCGAAAGACGGCCTAATCTGGTGGCCATGCCACACCGCCCGCCCGGACTCCTGCTCGGCCTCGCCGCCGTCCCCTTGCTCGGTCTGGCCGCCTTGCTGGCCAGTTTGGCCGGACTGCTCTCCGACCCCCGGATCAGCGGCACGCCACAACCCGCCTACACCCCCGAGCCGGCCGTCATCCCCGCGGGAGCCGACGAAGCGGCCACGCTCACAGCCGCCGCCTGGGCGGTCGTCGCCGGCGGCGCCGACTGGAATTCAGAACCCGAGCGCTGGACAACTCTGGCCGATACTCTGGTTGTCCACTGGCGCGTTTTGACCGGTCCGGACCCGCTGAACCGAGTCGAGGGCGACGGACTGCCCGGAGAACCCGAAGACACGCCGTCGGCGGAAGACGCGCTGCGCCAAGCCGACGCCGCGCTAGCCGCTTTGAGCGACACGGAGTGGGCGCGGGCGGCGGCGGCCAACGGGATCGAAGCGGCCTGGTGGGCCGGCCTGGCTGGCGCGGCCGACCAGGCGCGGCAAGGCTTGACCGGCCCCTACGCCGCCCCGAAACCCCTGAACCCCCTTGCCACGCTCGCCCTCCTGCCCGAAAACGAGGCCTTCGCAAACCTGGCCGCCGCCGACCACGCGGCTGTCTTCACGGCCGCCACGGTGCTGGGCTGGCTGCCTCCCGGCCATTGGCTGAAAGGCACGGCCCAAGAGCTGCTCGAACGATTCCGCCGCGACCGCGACAACCTCCACGATGTGGCCGAGGCTTGCGGCTGGGATTTCCCCGCCGCCGCGCCGGCCTACGACGTGCCGCCTTTGAGCGACGACGCGTCGGCCCAGGCGGCGCTCGGACAAGCGGCCGCGGGCGTCGCCGCCGGAGCCGTCGGTTGGCTGGCGGCAGCCTCAGATGAGCAGCGCGGCCAAGCCGTGGCCGAGGCCCGCCAAACGGCGGCGGCCGGACAGGGCTACGCCTCGGCCCTCTGGTTTGGCTGGCCGGACTGAACCGGTCTGCCGCGGCCAAACTAGCTTGGCAGGGCGAACTGGCCCGGCCTCTGGCCCAACCGGCTCGAAGAGGCAAACCCGCCTCCGGCCGCCGGCGCGGCTGAGCCAACCAAACTTCCCAGCCGCCAACTGGACGACTTGGCCGCGCTGGCCGGCGTGGACCGCGGCGCGGCTGAGCCAACCAAAGTTCCCAGCCGTCAACCCATGGCCAATCGGACCGTGTCGTAGACGAGCCTCACCTCCACCAAGACGACGGCGACGAGGAGGACACGGCGTATGAAACGGTGGCCGCGTTTAAGGGCCATTCGAGCCCCAGTGGCGCCGCCGGCGACGTTGGCGAGGGCCATGGCGGCCCCCAGAGCCCAGAAGACCTGGCCTTGGATCCCGAGGACGAGGAGGGCGGCCAGGTTCGTCGCCAAGTTGGCCAGTTTCGCCATGACGGTGGCCGGCAGGAGGCCGTAGCCGAGGAGGAGGACGTAGCCCATGACAAAAAACACACCCGTGCCCGGTCCGACCAGCCCGTCCCAAGCCCCTGCCGCCAAGCCGAGGCCAGCCGACCAGGCGCGCTGGGCGGCCCCGCTGTGGCGCAGGCGCGTGGTCTGGCCGAAAGCGGGCCGGCGCCAGGTGTAAAGGCCGATGGCCGCCACGACGACGGCGACCACAGGGGTGAAAACGATCCGGGGGACGAAACGGACGAACTGGGCGCCGACAGCCGAACCCGCGAAGGCGGCTGTGGTGACGACGAATGCCGCCGGCCAGTCGATCTTGACCTTGGCGAGGTAGGAGCCGGCGGCGGCAGCCGTGCCCGCCGCGCTTGAAAGTTTGTTCGTGCCGGAAACGGCTGGCACAGGGGTGTCGGCAGGCAAACCGATGAGGAGGGCGGGCAGTTGGATGACGCCGCCGCCGCCGACGACAGCGTCGATCCAGCCGGCCGCCCCGGCGGCCACGATGAGCAAGACGACGGTCAGAAGCGGCAACTGGTCGATCATGGGCGCCAGCCGATCATGGGCGTCTTTCCCCTGGGCTGCGGCGGACCGGGGGCCGGAGCGGGTCAGCCAACCCGGACAACGGCCGCGACGCGGGCCGCCGCCTCGGCCAGGGGGGCCATTTGTTTGTCGCCGGTCGTCCGGTCGCGGATCTCGACGACGCCGTCGGCCAAGCTTCGCCCGACGATGACCGCCGTCGGAAAACCGATCACCTCGGCGTCCTTGAACTTGACGCCCGGCGAGACAGCCCGATCGTCAAGCACGACGTCGACTCCCTGATCAGCCAGGTCGGCTGCGATCTGCTCGGCCGCCGCCATCTGCTCGGGGGCCTTGCCGGCGACGACGATGACGACGTCGAAAGGAGCGACGGCCCTGGGCCAGGCCAGGCCGCGGGCGTCGCAAGTCGCCTCGGCCACCATGGCGACAGCCCGAGAGACGCCGATGCCGTAAGAACCCATCGTGACCGTCCGGAGCTTGCCGTCCTGGTCGAGCACCTTGAGGCCGAGCGCCTCGGCGTATTTGCGGCCGAGTTGGAAAATGTGGCCCATCTCGACGCCGCGCGCCAGCTCCAAGGGGCCGGAGCCGTCAGGGGCCGGATCGCCGTCTTTGACCTCCGCCACGTCGAGGCTGCCGTCGGACTGGAAATCACGGCCGGCTGTCAGGTTGACGATGTGCTGGCCAGGGGCGTTGGCGCCGCTGACCCAGCTGGTCCCCGGGCTGACACGCGGGTCCGTCAGATACCTCAGACCCGCCTCGCCTCGTTCCCCCAGCACCGCCTGCGGTCCCGCCGCGGTCAACCGGACCGGGCCTATGTAGCCCTTGACCAGTCCTTGCCACTGGGCGAAATCCTCCTCCGTGAAGGGTTGGGCCTCGGCCGGGGCGACGGCCGCCTGCAGCCGCTTGAGGTCGACCTCGCGGTCGCCGGGCAAACCGATGACGAGCGGCTCGCGACGGCCGTCCGGATGCGTTAAAACAACGACAATATTCTTGAGGGTGTCCGCGGCCGTCCAGGGACGTCCGAGCCGCGGCCTAACAGCGTTGACAGCTTCGACCAGCGTGTCGATAGTGCCGGCGCCAGGGGTGTCGATGATCTCGGGGGCCGGCACGGCGGCGGCGTCGACAGGGGCGGCGGCCGGGCTTCGGACAGCTTCGACGTTGGCCGCGTAGCCGCCCGGCGAGCGGACAAATGTGTCTTCACCGAATTCGCTGAGGGCCAAGAACTCCTCCGAGGCCGAGCCGCCCATGGCCCCCGACATGGCCTGGACGATGACGTAGTCGAAGCCAAGGCGGTCGAAGATGCGGATGTAGGCGGCGCGGTGGCGCTCGTACGAGGCCTGGAGGCCGTCGTCGTCGAGGTCGAAGGAGTAAGAGTCCTTCATGATGAACTCGCGCCCGCGCAGGATGCCGGCCCGCGGACGGGCTTCGTCGCGGTATTTGGTTTGGATCTGGTAGAGCGACAATGGCAGGTCTTTGTGAGACGAGTAGAGGTCCTTGACCAATAGGGTGAACATCTCTTCGTGAGTCGGGCCGAGCAGGTAGTCGTTGCCACGGCGGTCGCGCAGGCGGAAAAGGTTGGGACCGTATTCAGTCCAGCGGCCGCTGGCCTCGTACGGCTCCCGCGGCAGCAAAGCGGGGAAGCGGACCTCCTGGCCGCCGATGGCGTCCATCTCCTGCCGGATGATCGCCTCGACCTTGGCTAAGACGCGCAAGCCGAGGGGCAGCCAAGAGTAGACGCCGGGGGCGACGCGGCG
Organism: Propionibacteriaceae bacterium; assembly: GCA_031268515.1. Taxonomy (GTDB): domain Bacteria; phylum Actinomycetota; class Actinomycetes; order Propionibacteriales; family Propionibacteriaceae; genus WQYJ01. Next base: position 1,495 of record JAIRXC010000041.1, on the reverse strand, counting down.
GATGTAGCCGGCGCGGACCAGCCAACGGTGGCTGGGAAGCTCGGCGTCGGCCGGGTCGGCACGCAGGGTGCGGACGAAAAGCTGAGACATCCGGGTTACGGGCACGGCAACTCCTTGACAGATTTCGGCGGCCGCGCCTCACCTTACCCGCCCGGGCGGAACCAGGCAGCTTGACGGGGACCGGCAGCCGCCGCCGCGGCCGGGGCGCCCGCCAATAGGCGTCTTCAGCGGCCCCGCCGCCGCAACCGCAAAGACTCGCAAACTGCGACCGCCGCACCCGATCCCCGGCCAGCCCCGTCGCACAGCCGCGAAGGCCCGTCAAGGGCATCGCCCGGAACAAGATCGTCGATGGCCTCTCGCCGTGCGGCCGCGAAGGCCCGTCGCGACGTCTTCTGGAAAGCCGGCGGCCGGCCCCGCCGCAAACCCCTCTGCGAGACCGGACCGCCAGTCAAGGAGCGAAACTCAGGGGATGAGGACGGCCCGGCCGACGATCTTGCCGTCCCGCAGCCTCTGATAAGCCTCCGGCGCCTGCTCCAGCGGATACGTCTCCGTGTGGAGGCTGATGAGGCCGCGCTGGGCCAAGGAGACGACGTCCATGAGGTCGCCGCGGGTGCCCCAATAAGGGGAGCTGACCGTGCACTCGTAGGGCACGACCCCGAAACCGACCTTGGCGACACCGCCGCCGATGCCGACGATCACCCAGTCGCCGCGGACGCGGGTCAGCTTGGCGCCGAGATCGACAGTGGACTGGATGCCGACGAAGTCGAAGACCGCCTCGGCCCCGGCCCCCTTCGTGATCTCCATGACGTCCGTGATCGCGTCAGGACCCGACCGGACCGTGAAATCGGCGCCGACTCGGCGGGCCAGTTCGAGGGCGTGGTCGGCCACGTCGATGGCGACGACCGTGGCCGGGGTGAGGTGCTTGAGGAGTTGGACGGCGACGTGGCCGAGGCCGCCGACGCCGAGCACGATGGCAGTCGAGTTGGCCGCCAACTTGGCCTGGGAGAATTTGACGGCGTGGTACGGGGTGAGGGCGGCGTCGGTCAGCGGGGCCGCCTCGACCGGGTTGAGGTCGCCGATCGGGATGAGGTAGCGGGCGCGGTCGACGAGCATGTATTCAGCGGCGCCGCCCGGGGCCCCGAGGCCTGGCGGCCGGATGCCGAGCTTGGCGGCGTTGTAGCAGTAGTTCTCGTAGCCGTCGGCGCACATCCGGCAGCGGCCGCAACCCCAAGGGCCGTAGACCATGACCGGCTCGCCCATCGTCACAAGGGGGCGGGCGCCTTGCCCGGCGTCAACGACGACGCCGACGCACTCGTGCCCAAGCGTCAGGGGCAGCGTGAGGCCGAGAGCTTCGGCCAAGTTGTCCATGACGGCGATGTCGGAGTGGCAAAGGCCAGCCGCCGTCATTTTGAGGAGGACTTGGCCGGGGCCTGGCACGGGATCGGGGACGTCGACGACTTCGGGTTTGGCGCCGAGTTTGGCAAACTGAACAGCC
>JAIRXC010000038.1 GCA_031268515.1 Propionibacteriaceae bacterium | reverse complement strand
AGCTTGTGGCCGGCGGCCGCTTAGGATCTCGGCCACCGCGCCGGCCCAACGACAGGCCAGGGCCGCTGTCAGTCCGGGGTCGTATTTCCCCGCGGCGGGTTGCCGCGGCGCTTCGACGGTGTTTAGGCGCTCCTCGCCGTCGTCTGTCCGGGCGGTGTTCTCGGCGGCCGCCGGCGGCCGGAGGCGCTGCCAGGGCTCGTCTGGCGGCGGCGGATCGCTCACCCAAACGCAGGTGGGGATTGCAGCGGGCGGGAGGCAGGACGGGGAACTCATACGAGCCAGGGTGGCCGGCCGGCCGGGCAGCGCGCCAGAGCCGTGGGAGAATCTGTTGACAAGCGGCTCGCCGCCTTCGGCTGCCGCCGGCCGGCCCCGTCGAACAGTGTGGCGTTTCGCCCGTGACCGTCGTCGGCCCTGGGAGTTCGCGCGAGCTGGCTGACCTGGGGCGGGGCAGCCGCCTCGAAGACCGGCCGGCTTGGGCTGCCACTGAGGCCTTGGCCGCCGATCTTGGGGCAAGCCCCGATGACGTCGAAACCCTCGAATGGTCTGCCCTCGTCTACGCCTCGGTCGAGGCCTTGGCCCGCCACGGCGCCCGTCTCGTGGCTGTCGCCCAAGCGGGCCTCGCAGACGAGGCGGAGCCTGGCCGGGGCCGCCTTGGCGCCCTGGACTGGAAGCAGGTGACGGCTGTCTTCGCGGACGACCCCGCCGCCGCCCCGGTTGTCGCCGTCCTCGGCCCGGCCATCGCGGGCTTGGACGTCGACGCCGCCTGGGAGCATCCCGGCTTGGCCCAGTTCGCGTCTGAGACTGGCCTGCTGTGGTACGACGCCAGCGAGTTGGCCCGCGGCCTCGTCTGGGCGGTCACAACCCAGGGAAACGAACTGGTCGAGTTGTAGGCGCCGCGTCCGGCTGCCGCCGGCGAGAGACTTGGCGCTTTGGCGCCCGTTCCCCTATAGGCTCGCCTCCATGCAGGCTTGGCCCAATCCCACGCTACCTACTCTCGATCCGCCCGGCTCCGGCCGCCTCCGGCTCGCCGACCCGGTCAGCGGCGCCGTCAAGGCGGTCGGGCCAGAGCGCGGCCAGGCTCGGATGTACGTCTGCGGCATCACGCCCTATGACGCCACCCACCTCGGCCACGCTTTCACTTACACCGTCTTCGACCTTGCCAACCGCGTTTGGCGGGACTTGGGGCGAACCGTCGTCTACACCCAGAACGTCACCGACGTGGATGAGCCGTTGTTAGAACGGGCCGCTCAAACCGGCGTCGATTGGCGCGATCTAGCGGCCGGCCAGACCGACCTCTTCCGCTCCGACATGACGGCGCTGCGGGTCTTGCCGCCCCTCCACTACGTCGGCGCCGTCGAGTCGATCAGCCTCGTCAGCGGCCTCCTCGCCCGCCTAGCCGACCGCGGCGCCGTCTATCAGGCGGCCGACCGCGAACACCCCGACTGGTATTTCGACACCGCCGCCGCAGCCGGTTTCGGCGGCGTCTCCCACCTCGGCGCCGCGGCGATGCGGGAATTGTTCGCCGACCGCGGCGGCGACCCTGGCCGGCTGGGCAAGCGTTCGCCCCTCGACCCCCTCGTTTGGCGCTTGGCCAGGCCGGGGGAGCCAGCTTGGGACGCCCCCGTGGGCCGTGGCCGCCCCGGTTGGCACATCGAGTGCACGGCCATCGCCCTCGACACCTTAGGCGCCGCTTTCGACCTCCAAGGCGGCGGTTCAGACCTTGCTTTCCCCCACCACGAGATGTGCGCCGCCCAAGCGGCCGCCGTGACGGGCCAGCCGCTGGCTCAGGCTTACCTCCACGTCGGCATGGTCGGCCTCGACGGCGAAAAGATGAGCAAGTCAAAGGGCAACCTCGTCTTGGTTTCCCAGCTGTTGGCGGGGGGTGCCGACCCTATGGCGATCCGGCTGGCCCTTCTCGCCCATCACTACGGGGCCGACTGGAGCTGGCAGGCCGCCGACCTGGCCGCGGCGCAAATCCGCTTGGCTCGCTGGCGGTCGGCGGCTGTAGGCGGGGGAGCGGCCGACGCCGCCCGTCTGGCGGCCGAGGTACGAGCCGCCCTCCTAGACGACCTCCACGCCGACCGCGCTTTGGCGGCGGTCGACCGTTGGGCGGCGGCTAGCGCGGCTAGCGCGGCCCTTGACCCGGCCGCCGCTGCGTCGGCCGCCGCCGTGGCCGACGCTCTTCTCGGGGTGCGATTGTCTGTTGCCGCGTCCTAGCGAGGGCCGGCTTGCCGGCGGCCAGCCGGCCGGGGGGAGGGCAAACGGGTTGACCCCGGTTGGCGCTGCGAGGCGTTGGCGTTCTACAGTCGCCCCATGAGCGAAGCCGAGGCGACCGGCCCGTCCGAGCGGGCCGCCGCGCCCGCCGGAACCGTGGCGGCGGACTCCGACAGCGACCCCGGCTCGGCCTCGGGCGGCCCGCCTCAGTCTGACGCCGTCGGCGAGCCCGGGGCGGCGGCTCTCGCCGCCCTCGCTTCTGTCGACGCCGCCGACCCCGAGCCAGGCGAGCAGCCGGGCGGCCGCCCCCGTTGGGTCCGCAACCTTGCCATCGGAATCGGCGTCCCGCTTGCGGCCACCGCCATTTTCGTCACCCTCGTCGTGACCGGCGTCATCCGGGACAGCCAACGGGCCGCCTACTGCTCCGTGTACGCCGAGGCTTCCGCCCCTCTCGTCCCCCTCTACAGCGAGGTCGAGGAGGCCCTTGTCCTCGGTGATCCTGGCGCCGTGCTCAGCGTCGTCCTCGACTTGCGCTCTCATATCGACGCCCTTGACGCGGCCCCGTCCACCCACCGCATCGACGCCCGCCTCCGTTCCATGACCGCTTACCTTCAGCGGGTCGAAGTGGCCGCCCGCGCCCGCGACGAGGAAGGCCTGGCCGACTTGGCCTTGGAACAGGCCAGTTTCCGTTCTGACCGCCAAGCCTTCCTGATCGAGTCGGCCGAATACTGCCGCTACCGCTGAGCCGTCCGTCTTCTCCCCGGCTCTTTCCGGTTGGTCCTTCCGCGCCGCTGTCGCCGCTTTGACCCCATAAGATGGCCCGCATGTCCAAGGTGCTTTCCAAATTGCCCCAAGCTGAGAAGGTCGGCCTGGCCTTCTCCGGCGGCCTCGACACGTCGGTGGCCGTCGCCTGGATGCGCGAGAACGGCGCGGTTCCCTGCGCCTACACCGCTGACATCGGGCAGTACGACGAGCCGGACATCGGCTCGGTGCCGGCTAGGGCTGGCCTCTACGGGGCTGAGTTGGCTCGCCTTGTCGACTGCGTCGAACCGCTCGCCTCCGAAGGCCTCATCGCCCTCCAGTGCGGCGCTTTCCACATCCGCTCGGCTGGCCGCTGCTACTTCAACACGACGCCGCTGGGCCGCGCCGTCACGGGCACGATGCTTGTCCGCGCCATGGCTGAAGACGATTGCCACATTTGGGGTGACGGCTCGACCTACAAAGGCAACGACATCGAGCGCTTCTACCGCTACGGCCTACTCGCCAACCCCAATCTCCGCATCTACAAACCTTGGCTCGACGAGCGTTTCGTCAGCGAGCTGGGCGGCCGGGCTGAAATGTCTGCCTGGCTGGCTGAGCGCACCCTGCCCTACCGCGACTCCAAGGAAAAGGCGTATTCCACGGACGCCAACCTCTGGGGCGCCACCCACGAGGCCAAGGATTTGGAAAGCCTCGATGCCGGCGTCGAACTGGTCGAGCCCATCATGGGGGTCCGCTTCTGGGATGAGGCAGTCGTCATCGAGCCGGAAACGGTCACGTTGAACTATGAGAACGGTTGGCCGACCGCCATCGACGGCCAGGAGTTCGCGACCCGGGCCGGCCTCGTCCGAGCCGCCAACGCCATCGGCGGCCGCCACGGCCTGGGGATGTCGGATCAGATCGAGAACCGCGTCATCGAGGCCAAGTCTCGGGGGATCTACGAGGCTCCCGGCATGGCGCTGCTCCACATCGGCTACGAACGCCTCGTCAACGCCATCCACAACGAAGACACCATCGCGACTTACGCGGCGGAGGGCCGCCGGCTCGGCCGCCTCCTCTACGAGGGCCGTTGGTTCGACCCCCAGGCCCTCATGACACGCGAATCGCTGCAACGGTGGGTGGCTTCGGCGGTGACGGGCCAGGTGACGCTGCGGCTGCGCCGGGGCGAGGACTATTCGATCCTCGACACGTCCGGCCCGGCCCTCTCGTACCACCCGGAGAAGCTCTCGATGGAACGGGTCGAGGACGCCGCTTTCGGCCCGGCCGACCGCATCGGCCAGTTGACGATGCGCAATCTCGACATCCAAGACACAAGAACGCGGTTGGAGGAATACGCCCAACTCGGCTTGGTCGGCGGCCCGGTCGGGGAGTTGACCGGCTTGACGTCTTCGGTCCGCGCCTTGCCCGGCGCGGGGGAGGCGGCAGGACCGGTTCGGGACGGCGGGCCGGCGGCGGACGGCGAGACGGACCCGGCGGCCGGGAGGGCGGACGCGTGAGCAAGTCGTTCGAGCAATTGTGGGATCAGTTGGCTGAGACGGCCCGGACTCGGCCGGCCGGCTCGGGCACGGTCGCCCGGCTCGACGCCGGCGTCCATGAGATCGGCAAGAAATTGGTCGAAGAGGCGGCCGAGTCGTGGATGGCGGCGGAGTTCCAGTCTCGAGACGAAGCGGCGATGGAGTTGTCGCAGTTGCTCTATCACGTCCAGGTCATGACGTTGGCCCTCGGCCTCACTTTGGAGGATGTCTACGAACATCTGTGAGCCCCTGGAGCCGCCGGCGGGGGAGCGGCCGGCGCGTGGCCTCTGGGGGATTGGCGACAACCGGACGCGGCCGGCAGGGGAGCGGGCCGGCCGGGGGAGGTAGGGTGTCCGCTGTGACTGACGAGGCCCTTTTGCGTATCGCCGTGCCTAACAAGGGAGCCTTGGCCGAGGCGGCGGCGGCGATGCTGTCCGACGCTGGCTACCGCCAACGCTGGGACACAAAAGATCTTGTTCTGGTGGATGAGGCCAACGGCGTCGAGTTCTATTATCTGCGGCCGCGCGACATCGCCGTCTACGTCGGCGAGGGGATCTTGGACCTCGGCCTGACGGGCCGTGACATGCTGCTCGACGCCGGCGCTCCGGCGGACGAAGCGCTGGCTCTCGGTTTCGGACACAGCAAATTCCGCTTCGCCGCCCCGGCTGACGGCAAGTTGGCCTGTTTGGAGGACTTGGACGGCAAGCGGATCGCCACAAGCTACCCCGGTCTGCTGAAGCGTTTCCTGGCCGGACGCGGCCTGACGGCCCGGCTCATCCACCTCGACGGCGCCGTCGAATCCGCCGTCCGGCTCGGGGTGGCTGACGCCATCGCGGATGTCGTGGAGACCGGTTCGACTCTGCGCAAGGCCGGCCTGGTGGTTTTCGGGGATGTCATCTTGGAGTCGGAGGCCATCTTGATACGCCGGGCCGCCGCCCCGGAACCGCCTGGGTTGGGCCAGCTCTTGGCCCGTCTCAGCGGCGTCATCGTGGCTCGCGACTACGTCCTTGTCGACTATGACATCGAGGAACCAAACCTGCCTGCCGCCACCGCTCTCGCTCCCGGCCTCGAAGGCCCGACCGTCTCTCCTCTGGCCAAGCCGGGTTGGTGCGCCGTCCGCGCTCTGGTCCCCCGCCTAGGCCATCAGGGCCTCATGGACCGCCTGTGGGCCGCCGGGGCCCGTGCCATCCTCGTCACAGATGTCTCAGCCTGCCGGCTCTAGGGCCGGCTGCCGGTTGGCCTTTAAGTCGGCAAGCGCCGATGGCCAAGGCCCTCATGTCAAACCGCCTGCGTGGGTGATTAGGCGAGGCCGCGCTCCGATGTGTATGCTGTCTGAGCCGTACGGGCGCTTGAGCGCGCCCGGCAAATGATCAAGGAGTTGTTCTAGTGGCTGCCGTATGCGACATCTGCGCCAAGAGGCCGGGCTTCGGCCACAATGTGCCCTGGTCGAAGAAGAAGACCCTGCGTCGGTGGAACCCGAACATCCAGAAGGTCCACGCCGTGGTGGAGGGGACGCCGCGGCGGCTCCATGTCTGCACCGCCTGCATCAAAGCCGGCAAGGTCACCCGCTGATTTCCTGAAGCCACAGCCCGCCTCGTCTGACGGGGCGGGCTTTTTGCGCGCCCGCCGCACTGGCGGCAAGGGGTTTGGCCTGCTGCGACGGGCCGCGGCGGTCTGGCCAGGGCGCGCCGATTGCCTCTAGCCGCCGTAAATCCTGGACATGTTTCTCCTGGCAGCCCCCAGGGCGAGGCAGCCTCGGGAAGAATCGCGCGAACGCTTGCTCGGCGCCCTGGGCAGTCCCCAGGGGAAGACAGCCCCGGGGCGCCGCCAGCTCCTTCTGACGCGGCCGGCGGGGCGGGCGGATGTCGCCTCCTCTGCTTAAGGTGGGAGCCATGGCGACGACTTCGTGGCGCACTTCGGCCTTCATGGCCTTGGCCGAACCCCTCGACCGGCTCATCGGGGCCCGTTCGGCCAAACCTTTCGGCGGCCTCGGCGTCGCCACGACTGGCGACCTGCTGCGCCACGTCCCCCGTCACCTCATGGCCGGCGCCGAGCTGACCGACCTGGCTGCTCTCCTTGCTGGCCGTCAGACCGATCCAGACCGGGCCGATGATTACATCGCGCTTGTCGCCAACGTCGCCTCCGTCAGCGTCTATGGGCCCTCTGCCAGGCAGCGCCTCGAAATCCGCCTGACCGACGGCCGGGGCTTTCTTGAGGCGACTTTCTTCGGCCGCCCCCACCTCATCGCCTACTGGCAATCGGTCCTTTCCCGCTCCCAACGAGGCATCTTCGCCGGCAAGTTGAGCTGGTTTCGGGGGCAGCCTCAGCTGACCCATCCGGCCTTTGTCATGATCACCCCGGATGGTTTCATCGGCTCGGCTCAGAACACGAAAATGGCCGAGCGGGTGTCGCAAAGCGCTTTCAGATCGGAAGAGCACACG
>JAIRXC010000018.1 GCA_031268515.1 Propionibacteriaceae bacterium | reverse complement strand
CCTGCCCGGATCAAAAATGGCGTCAGCCGGAGCCGACTGGCAAACCAACCCAGCCACCCAAATCCGCTGGGGCCTCAGCTACATCGCCGACCGCTACAACAGCCCCTGCGGCGCCTGGGCGTATTTCCAGGTCCACAACTGGTACTGACCCCTCCGGCCGGGGCGGTCAGCCGCGCCGCTGACGGAGTTTTGGCTCTGCAGCAGCTGGCAGGGTCCGCGGCGGTTGGCCAGCCGCGCCGCCGACGGGGGCCTGAGCCATCGTCCGAGCCGATGACTTGCGCATTCCTGACGGCCGCTGCCTACGGGGCTGAGCCGTCGACGCCGAGGTGGCCTTGCCGGGCGATCCTGACGGCCGCTGCCTACGGGGGCCGAGTCGCCACTTGGCGTACCTGCACGGGGAAACAGACAGATTGACAGCCACTGCCACGGGAGCCGAGGCCGCGAAGCAGAGGCCGTAGCGGTCTGAAAGCCCGCGCCAGGCCCCGGGGGAAACGAGGACCGCTGACGCCCGCCCTTGAGCGGTCCTTCGGCCTTCCTGTTCAGGCCGGCTCTGAAGACGGCGCTTTGCCGTACGGGCTGGCGTCGGGCCGGGCTTCGACCTCTACGCAAGCCGCCGGATCGAGCCGGACCTTGACGCTGGCCGCGGGTGGTTCGGGCAAGCTGATCCGGGCGGCGGCCCCGTCGGGCAGCCGGATTGCCGCCTCGACCCCGCCCCGGCTTTGCCGCCAGGTGAGGACTGGGACCGTGACGCCGTCGGCGGCGGGCACGAGCGCCCCGGGGCCGAGGCCGACCAGCTTTCGCGGCCGGCTCGCCTCGCCGGTTGTGCCAGTGCCGCCAATGGCCTTGCTGTCCGCCCCGGGATTGCCAATTCTTTCGCCCGCCGTACCGATGTCGCCAATGCCTTCGCCCGCCGTCCCCGAGGCGCTCGCCCCAACGGGAGTGCTGAGAACCGTGGCGGTGGCCGGGGTCAGGAAGGGGCCGTAGCCCAAGAACGCCGCCACCGTCTGATCGGCCGGGTGGCGCCACAACTCGGCGGGCGGGGCTGTCTGGAGGAGGCGGCCGGCGGTCATGACGCCGATCCGGTCGGCCAAGGCGAAGGCCTCGTCCTGGTCGTGGGTGACATAGAGGGCTGGCAGGCCGGCGGCCCGCAGCGTCCGGTGTAGGACCTCGGCCAGGTGCTCGCGCAGCCCCCGGTCGAGGGCGGACAGCGGCTCGTCCAGGAGCAGCAGGCGGGGCCGGGGGGCGAGGCTGCGGGCCAACGCGACTCGCTGGGCCTGGCCGCCCGACAAGGTGGTGACGGGCCGGCGGCCATAGCCGGCCAGATCCACAAGCTCTAACAACTCTTCAGTCCTGGCTCGCCGTTCGGCTTTGGGCAACCGGTGGAGGCCGTAGGAAATGTTGCCGGCCACCGTCAGGTGCGTGAACAATTGTCCATCCTGGAACATCATGACAAAGTTACGTTTGTGTACGGGGACGGCGGCCAGGTCGACGCCGTCCCATGCCACAGAGCCGCCCGCCAGCGGCTCCAAACCCGCGATCGCCCGTAACAATGATGATTTGCCAGAGCCGGACGGCCCGAGCACGGCTGTCACCTCGCCGGGGGCGATGTCGAGGTCCGCCCCCTGGACGGCGGCGAGCCCGCCGTAGCGGACCGTCAGACCTCTGACGGCCAAACCTTGTCCCGCTGTTTGTCCTGATGCCTGTTCTTTCACCAGCCGGCCTCCTCGGGGGCGAGCAACTCGGCGGCGGCCAAGAAGGCCCCCCTCACGACAGCCAAGATGACGGCGGCCGCCAAGGCCGCGCCGAAGGTGTCAGCGCCGGGACGGGAGATGAGGCGGTAGACGACGACAGGCAAGGTCGGCCGGTCGGGCCGGGCCAGGAAACTTGTCGCCCCGAACTCGCCCAAGGAAGCCGCGAACGCGAAGCCGAAGGCGAGGCCGAGGCCGCGGCGTATCAAAGGGACGTCGACGGAAACGAGGAGCCGGGCCGGGCCGGACCCCAAACTGGCGGCGGCCTCACGCAGACGCGGGTCGATGGCGCGCCAGGTTGGCAAGAGCGTTCGGACGACGAGCGGCAAGGCGACGAGAGCTTGGGCGACGGGGATGAGGACCCAGGAGGCGCGCAGGTCGAACGGCGGCCGGTTGACGGTGATGAGGAAGCCGAAGCCGACCGTCGCCGCCGACACCCCGAGGGGGACCATGAAAGCGGCGTCGGCCCAGCGGAGGAGCCGGCGGCCGCTGCGGCCGCGGGGGCGGCGGGAGAGGACGTAGGCGGCGAGGCAGCCCAGCGTCAGGGCGAGGGCGGCCGCCGCGGCGGCCGTGGCGAGGGAATTGACGCCGGCTTGCCAGATCGGCGCCGCCGTGGCGCCGTGGCCCGTGCCGGCGAGGGCGGCGTAGGAGGAAAGGCTCCAGCCGGCCGGGGTCGCGAAGGAACGGACGACGAGGCTGGCGAGAGGCAAACAGACAAGTCCTACGACGACGATGGCGACAACGGCTACGGCCGGCCAGTCGGCTCGCTGGAGGGGGCGGCCGGCCCCCGGGCTAAGGCGGAGCGCTCGTTCTTGGCGGCTGCGGGCGGCGTTGGCGGCGGCCAGCGCAGCGGCCGTGACAAGGAGTTGGACGATGGACAAGGCGGCGGCGGCCGGCAGGTTAAGCAACTGGGTGGTCTGATACCAGATCTCGGTCTCCACCGTCCCGTAGCGCGTCCCCCCGAGGATCAGGACGACCCCGAAGGCGCTGGCGCAAAATAAGAAGGCAAGGGCGCCGGCCGAGGCGATGGCCGGGGCGAGGGCAGGCAAGGTGACGGTCCGCCAAACCCGCCAGCGGCTGGCCCCGAGGCTGCGGGCGGCCTGGGCGGCGCGGGGATCGAGGCCGGCCCAGAAGACCCCGACGGTCCGGACGACGACTGAGTAGTTGAAGAAGACGAGGGCGGCGACAAGGGCGGCGAAGGAGCCGTCGAGCTTGAGGCCGCCGAGCAGGCCGCCGGGAGCCAGGAGGGAGCGGAAGGCGACGCCGACGACGACGGAGGGGAGGACGAAAGGCACGGCGACCACAGCCCGCAGGAGGCGGCGGCCGGGGAAGCGGCGGCAGTAGAGAAGGCAGGCTCCGGGGAGGCCGAGGACGAGGCTGGCGGCCGCGCCGGCCGCCGCCTGAACGAGGGTTTGGCGGATGACGCGCCAGGTGCGGG
>JAIRXC010000188.1 GCA_031268515.1 Propionibacteriaceae bacterium | reverse complement strand
GCGGTCGGTCGCCGGAAGTATTTTAGGCATAATTTATTTTCTCGCGGCCGGCCGTCTCCATCAATCTCCCAGACGGCGTGTCCCGAAATCTCTAAACTCCATTATGAATAACCCTCAGTGTACTGCTGAAGGCTTCAGAACTCGGGGGACATGGAAGTTCTGGCGGTGCCTAGTCGGCTCCTAGAGCGCCAGTCCCGGCCCGCTGGGGCGCGGATAGCTCGATCCAGCGTGGATGGTTCCCGGTTTGACAGACAGCAAGTGCTGTTCATCTACTGGAGGGAAAACCAAGAATCATGGGATCAACTCGCCTGGGCCTCACCGATGAATACCGGGAAAACGCCGTATCATTGGTCATCGAGGACAGTTGGACGATCGCCGAAGTCGCTCGGAGCATCGGGACCAAACCACAAGCTTTAGGACGCTGGGTGCAAAAAGCCAGACAAAACCAGCCAGCTGAAACCGAGCTGAGCAAAACCGAACGCGAGGAACCAGGACGCCTCCGCCAAGAAAACCAACGCCTCCGATTAGGACTGGGATACGGCTAAAAAGCGGCGGCCTGGTTCGCGAAAGACCCGCGGTGATCTACGCCGCCATCGCCAACTGGGCCGCCGCCGGCGCTTACCCCGTTGATTTCATGTGCCGCCAACTCGGCGTTTCACGTTCCGGGTATTACAAATGGCGCGGCCGCCGGCCATCGGCCCGCGAACGAGCCGGTCAGACTCTCCGCCAGCTCGTCAAAGAATTATTCGCCGTTTTGAACCGGCCCGGCGTGCGTCGGTTACAGGCCGAGTTGCGGGTCCGCGGCTGGCGGCTCTCAAAGAAACGGGTCTGGCGTCTCATGCGCCTGTGCCGGCTGGCCGGCCGCCATCATGTCGCGTTCGGCCCTGGCAATCCAGTTATTGAGGGTGTTCGCCGAATTGGGCTGCTTGTCCTTGGGCTTGAGACCGGCCAACCCAGCGGCGAGGGAAATGTGCCGATCAGGCATAGCGGTCCCCCATCAAGCGGGTCAGGCGTTCAAGGTCAGGGGCCCGGACCAAGCCGGTGCGCCCGGCTCTCTCCAGGGCCTGACGGATCAGGTAGGTCGGCACTCCGGTTTCCAGGCACTGCGCGATGGCCGTGGCTGGTGTGGCCGTCGGGATCGACTCCCACCAAGTCACCTGCTCAGGAGCGAGGTCTTGCCTGTGGATCGCGTAGCCAGCGGGCGCCGCGCGGCGCCGGATCCGGCGGCCGGAGCCTACGGTGACGTGCACAAGGTCGGGGTTGATGTCGCTGATCTCCCAAGCATCCAACGCGCTGTCGTGGCTCAGGCAGGCCTCCGGAAACCCCGTCCACAGCACGGCCTTCATATATGGGTCAAACCGGGTGGCGGGCACTTGGGGCACGCGATACAGACCGCGCGCCACCCGTTCCAGACGGCCACGCCTGGCCAGCATCCCCAACGACGCCTCGCTCACCTCCGCGTCCAGCGCCTGCGAAGTCCTGACAAACCCGTGCTGGTCAAGAGCCACTTCCCTCAGCCGGTCGAGATCACTCACAACCTCTCGCATGGACAAATCCTAACATCATGTTAGGTTATGTCCATGCAAGCGATGGCCTCGCCCCCGAGCGTCAGACGGCTTTCCGTTCGAGGGCGCGGAACCAGTCCCGCAACTCGGCCTTGTCCTCGGGCGGCAGGTCACGGGCGCGTATGCCGCGCGCGGCGCACTCCAACCCGGTGAGCATCCGGACACAAGCTCCGGGGTCCACGTCAGCGCGGATGCGCGCGAAGGCCTCCCTTGCTCCGACCGCGCGCAGCGTGTCCGCGTCCGGGATGCCGACCGCGGCAAGTTGCCCGGCCGAGACCGGGCCGATCTCCGGCAGGGCGGTCAGATCACTCATACGAACCATTATCCAGCGGGGCCGGGTCCGCGATGTCGAAATCCGTGGATGCGGAATTCGAGTGGTAGCGCCCGCCCCGGGCGGCAAAGCGCAGAACGCGGCAGTCCGGGGCGGTCACGCCCAGCGCGTAGTGCGGCGAGTCCCCAGATTCCCAGATCATCTCCTTGGCCTCCGCGTCCGCGCAGACCTCCATGCAGCCCCTGAGCATCACCCCGCGGAAGAAGCGGCGGTCCATGAATATAGACAGCGGCCAGCGGGTTTTCCGGTACTGGGCGACCCTCACAGACACTGCCCAACTGCGGTTGGCGAGGTTCGGGATGCCGAGGTTGCGCGGGCGCAGCCGCGGCGAGGCCGTGTGCATCGGCTGCCCCGAGGCGCAGCCAGGTCTACACCACCCAGGCCGCCGAGTCTGTTGGACCGCCTGTCGTCTCCGGGTAATCGGTCGCATCCGCGCGCGGCCGACTGCGTGTGCCGTGTCAGGCGAGGGCGCGGTTGTAGGTGCTGCGCGCCCAGGCGAGGGCAGCGACCACCAGCGCTCCGGTGACTGCGAAGCCGAGCGCGGCGGTCCCGGAGTACACCCCGGAGCACAGGTCTCGCGCTGCGGCGGTCGCGTAGTAGAGCGGATTGGCGTGGGCCAGCGCGCGCAGCCACGCTGGTCCGAGCGACATTGGCAGCAGGGCGCCGGATAGGAGCGTGATCGGGAGTTGGAGCCCGGTGACCACCGCTGCCAGGGACCCGATCTGGCGTAGTTTGAGGCCCAGTCCCGCCGATGCCGCCGAGACGGCCGCCGTCAACAATGCCAGCAGGGCGAATGTCAGGGCCAGGCCGCCCCAGTGGATGTCGAAGCCGAAGATGGCCGCGACCGCGACCACCAGCGCGGCTGGGAAAGCGAACATGGCCATGTCCTTGATGACCGAGCCCAACAGCATGGCGAGCCGCGGCGTTGGGGTGACGCGTAGCCGTTCGGTCACGCCAGCGTTCAATTCCGCGATAACGGTCCAGCCGACGCCAGTGCCCGTCCCGAAAGCGAACAGCGCGAGCATTCCGGGCAGGAACCCGTCGATGACGTTCCCTGTGGCGTAACCAGGCACAGCGCCCAGCGCGCCCGACACGGTGTTGCTGGTCGCGCCTTGGCCGCCGGCCAGGGTGTCTAGGAGCGGTGCAAACAACGCCAGGTAGAGCAATGGCGTGGTCAGTCCGGCGATCACCCAGACTGGTTGGCGGGCGGTGGCCCGCAGTTGGCGGGCCGTCAGCAAGATGATGGCCCGGACCAGCCCCGCGGGGCGCGCGGCCAGCCCGATGCCGTCGTTGCCGCTCCCAGCGCCCGCGGCTGTGCTTTGGTCCGTGGCGCCCGCTCTCATCGCACTGCCCCCGTGTCCCGTAGCGGCCGCCCGGTCAGTTCGAGGAAGACCTGGTCGAGGCTGTCCGCGCCGTGGGCGGCTTTGAGTTCCGCTGGTGACCCGGTGGTGATGACGCGGCCGTGGTCCATCACGCACACGTTGTCGGCGAGGGCGTCTGCTTCCTCCAGATAGTGGGTGGTCAGCATCACTGTGGCGCCCTGGTCCCGCAGTTGGCGGACCTCTTGCCACAAGCGGGCCCGGTTCTGCGGGTCGAGGCCGGTAGTCGGCTCGTCCAAGAACAGCACTTGCGGGCGGTGGACCAACCCGAGCGCCAGTTCGAGCCGCCGGCGCTGCCCGCCCGAGTAGGTTCCGGCCAGCCGTCCGGCTATCGCGGCTAGATCGAAGATGTCTTCTAGTTCCTCGGTCCGGCGCTGAGCCTGGTCGCGGCTCAGCCCGTAGAGCCGGGCCGCCAGGATCAAGTTCTCATGTCCAGTCGCTTCCGGGTCCGCGCCGCCCAACTGGCCCACCAAGCCGATCCGCTGGCGGACGGCGCCAGGCTCGGCCCGCAAGTCACAGCCCGCGACGGTGGCGTGGCCCGAGTCGGGCGTCAACAACGTGGTCAGCATCCGGAAGGTCGTGGTCTTGCCAGCTCCGTTGGGGCCGAGCAACGCCGAAACTGAGCCGCTGGCGACTGCCAAGGTGACGGCATCGGCGGCCAAGACCGGCGGTGAGCCGCGCCGCGGGCCGGAGAACTTCTTGGTCAACGCGTGCGCGCGGATCGCGTACCGCGAGGGGCCGGTGGACATGTGGACACTCCTTATGGGTTTCGGGTCAGTCGAATGGGCACGGGCTGAAGCATCTGCGCGCGGCCCCTTTGGGGAATGCCTCCCAGCCGCGGTTGTCAATCAAATAGGCGCGGGTCGAAGCCCTCTGACGCAAGCGCGGCCAGGAACGCCTGGGCGCCGCCTCCGCCGCGGCCGCTCTGGTGGAGAGCGCGCCAGGCGCGGACTCCCTTGACGGTGGCCCCAGTGATCCCGTCGATCAGCTGGTCCGTGAAATCAAGCTCAGCTTGGGCCATGGCCCGCTGGTAGCGGGACTCGATCATCAACAACTCAGGCACGACCAGCGCGTACTGCGCTAGCTCGCGGCCCATGGCCGCGAGCTGCTCCCGCAACCTGGCGGCCCTGCGTTCAAGCAGGCTCACCGCGGTGTCAGGGGGCAGCGCGGCGATGATCGACAGCGCGGCGGCGAAACTGTTCGGCTCGACCGTCGGCTCGCCGATGATCGCGGCCAGCCAATCGGCCAGCTCCGCCGCGCCGCTGGCCGTCACCTTGTAGGTAGTGCGCGGCGGCAGATTGCCGGAACGGGTCACCTCCACGGCCTCGATCATCCCGTCACGCTCGAGCCGCGCGATCACCGTGTACAAGGATCCGTAGTTGAGCTTCGCGACAGCATCCTTATGACGCGCCTTCAGAGTCTGGACGATCTGATACGGGTGGGCAGGTTGCTCCCACAGCACACACAACACCATCAGCGCGAGCGGATTGCGCCGCGAGGTCCGGGCGTTGGCGGGTCCGCTGCGGCCGGGCTCGTCACTGGATTCGATGGCGCCCGTAGCGGGCTGGCGCGGCATGGCAGTCTTCCTCCCATTATTACTCCTGAGCGGGTACTCGCTATAGAGTACTACAAACCGAGGGCATGCTCGAGCGCAGGTCTCAGCCGATGAGCCAGCGCGCCCGGTGCGGGATCTGGATCACCACCCGGTCATTGGACAGGGCATACCGGCCCGGCCCGGCCCGGCGCCCACTCGACGCCGACGGGGCCTTGGGGTTGTTTGAGGAACTGGCCGCCGGGCAGATGTTGGAGCCGGATTGGTCAAATGACGCCGCGAAAGGCTTCCTGTCGAACTGTTGATGCTTGAAGCCAAAGAGCGCGTTAACGCAGGCCAGGGTGGTCGAGCCGTCGTCGAAGCAGGCCGCGGTGGAGCGGGTGTTGCCGGAGATTGGCGTGCGGCAGGTGTCGTGCCGGACAGTCAAACGACGGCGGCGGTTGCACACGGCGGAGGGGTTCCGGGAGGGCCTGGCCGCGGCCTGTGCCTGCGAGTTTACTGCCATTCGACGTGACGGATTTGTGGTTCGAGACGGACCGGGAAGACGATTTCCGCATCTACGGGTCAAACCGGGTGACGGGCACTTGGGGCACGCGATACAAGCCGCGCGCCACCCGTTCCAGGTGGCGTGAAAATGCGGCCGCTGCGGCACAGCGAGCCTGATTAGGTGAGGCTCTGAAGTGTCTGACTGTTTAGCGCGATGGCGCTGACACGGCTGTACACTGGCAATATGAACTATATGATAAGTGTTACTTTGACTCGCCAGGAACTCGATATTCTCGATGCCTACGTTGCGAGTGGGCGTGGACGAAAACGTCAAGACGCCATTCGTCACGGTATCGCTCATCTCGCAAAATGCCTGGATGCTCCGAAGTGTGACAACACTAAGGACACACGGCGTGCTGCGTCTGGCTGATCTGGGATCGTGAAGGAGGACGCGCGGGCGGCGGCGAGTCTCTTGCGGAATGTCCGGGATTTGTTCGAAGATTCCGTGCCAGCAGGTCGTTTCTCCGCCGACCGGGATGAACAGGCGCTCGCGGAGGAAATCTGAACGGCCATCATGTCGACATCCGCCCTCGGCCTTAGGCCTCGCCCGTCCGGGCCGAGGGCGCCTGTCCTTGCGCCGAAAAACAGGAGGCTTCCGATGGCGGAGTGGGCGGCTTTTGAATACCGCGAGTTCTACGATTATCCGCGGATTGCCGTTGTCGAGCGCGATGGCATCCGCTATCTCCTTGACTGCCCGTTTGACTATGCGGCGGACGACTATCCGGAGGAGTATCAGATCTGCCGTCTTAAAGACGGCCGTCTTCCGGCCGGCAGTTGGATAGGGCTCGGGGCCGAGGCGGAACCGCTTGGTTCGATCGGGGTTTCGCCGCGCCTGTTTGACGAGACGCGGCGCGCGCTGATCCGTTGGGATCTCGTCCGCGCGGCCATTCAGGGCCAGTAAGGAGCCGAGGCCATTGCGCCGGACCCGCGCTGGCTGCGGTCCCGCGCCCGGGTGAGGGTGGCAGCCGCCAACATTCAAAAACAGCAGAGGCCCGGATCACTCCGGGCCTCTGCTGTTTTTCGTAGCGGGGACAGGATTTGAACCTGTGACCTCTGGGTTATGAGCCCAGCGAGCTACCGAGCTGCTCCACCCCGCGTCGCTTGGGCGAGCCTACCTCGTCCGGCTCCGTCTGTCCACAATGCGACACAACGCGACGCGGAGACCCGCGGCCGCCGCCCGCAAGAGGCACGGTCCTTCAGTGGCGGCGGACCCGGGGCACGATCCTGCGGGGCCGCCCGCAAAAGCCGTGGGAGCCGCGGTCGGGACGACGGGCGCCGGTCAGTGTTCGATGGTCAAACGCAGCTGGACGACTTCCGAATCCGAGGCGATCCGCACGGGCGGACCCCAGGTCCCCGCCCCCGAGGTGGTGACGACCCGGGGGGCTTCCTCGGAGGCCTGGTAATAGCCGTAGGCGGCGGCGTAGAGGGCTTTCACAATGAGGTTGCCGGGGAAAATCTGGCCGCCGTGGGTGTGGCCGCAGACGATCAGGTCGACTGGCGCGCCGTACTCGCCGATGTTGCCGGGTTGGTGGTCGAGGACGATGACCGGCAGCCCGCTTTGGCTGGCGGTCCAAGCCGGCAGCGGTTGGCGAGGGCTGTCCGCCGTGTCGCCAATGGGGCTGGAATCGCGCCGCCCGGCCACAATAAAACGGTCTTTGACCTGGACGGCTTCGTCGCGCAGGACCGTGACGCCGGCGGCCTCGAGCAAGGCGGTCATCTCGGCGGCGCCCGGTCCGGCGTCGTGGTTGCCGAGACAGGCGAAGACGCCGTCCGGGGCGTCGAGGCGGGCGAATTGGGCGCGCACGGCCTCTGGGTCGGACAGGGCCCCGAAGTCTCCGTCGAAGACATCGCCGGCGATGAGGACGACGTCGGGGTGGAGGGCGTTGACCCGGTCGACGACGCGGCCGATGAAGTCGGCTCCCAGGATCGCCCCTAGGTGGGTGTCGGAGATCAGCGCGATGTCGAGGTTGTCCGCGCTGGAGGCAGGTCCGGACACCGCAAGGTCGTAGGAGCGGTTTTGGAGGGTTGCGGCGTGGACCGTCCCATACGTCGTCAAACCGACGACAAGCGCGCCTGTCAAGGCCAGCGCGGTCAGGGCGGCGGGCCTCGGCAGCGGCGTGGGCAGAAGCCGGACGAGGCGGCCCAGCCAGAGGAGGAGGGCCGCCAGGTTGGCCGCGACGACAAAGAACAAGAGCGCGGCCAGGCCGGCGTAGCCGCCGGCGGCGACGGGCCGGGGCAGCTGGACGGCGGGCAGGCGGACGATGACGGCAATGGCGATGACGGCGACTGCGAAGGCGCTGTAACAGGCGGTGAAGACCGTCGGAGCGGCGCCGTGGCTGAGAACGCGGCACCAGTTTCGGCCGACCCGGCCCGCGTTGGCGATGAGGGCCACGAGGGCGATGAGCATGACACTGGCGGGGATTATGTAGCGCATGATTGTTCCACCTCTCAGCTGACGAGTTTACGGCTTCAGCCCTTGCTGTTTTCCCAGAAGACGCCGTCGGACACCGCCAGGGGCTGCGGCCCCAATCCTCCGCCGGCTTTCAGGCCGCAGGCCGGCGCCGTGTCAGTGGCGGGAGAACGCCAGGGGAATGAAGAAAGCCGTCCCGGGTGTCGCCTGCGGTCTCCGCCTGCTATTTCCATCCCCTACCATGGGATGAGCTTTCACAACCCAAAGGACGCCATGCCGACTGTCACGAGAACGGAGAGTGCCGCCTCCCGCGCCATCGCTGGGCGTCCGGCTGTCGAAGGAAAACCGTCAGCGGCCGGGCCGCGGCGGGGGGAATCCGACCACCGCTCCGGCGGCGGAAAAACCTCCAAAACGACGCTTCGGAATGCCGGGCCGGGCCGGGCCACAGGCAGTCGTCGCTCGAAGGCCTCCCAAATTTTCCTT
>JAIRXC010000097.1 GCA_031268515.1 Propionibacteriaceae bacterium | reverse complement strand
TTGGATGATAGGATAGGCCCCAAGTTTTTGAGGGCTGGTTTGGGTTATGGCGGTGGCTGTCTGCCCAAGGATATTCGGGGATTGATCAGCCGGGCCGAGGAATTAGGGGTGGGAGAAGTTTTCACCTTCTTACGTGAAATCGACCGGGTTAACCTGGGCCAGCGCAGCCGGTTTATCTCCCAGATAATAAGTTCGCTAGGCGGCGATGTCCACGGGAAGCGGATCGGGGTGTGGGGAGCCGCTTTCAAACCAGACAGCGACGATGTCAGGGATTCGCCGGCCTTGGCTGTGGCCCGACGGTTGATAGAACTGGGAGCCGAGGTTCGAGTTTATGATCCAGCCGTTTCAGCGGAGATTATCCGGACTGCTCTGGGGACAGACAGCTCAGAGTCGGCGACGGAGGCTGTCATCGGAGCCGACGCGTTGGCGGTGGTGACAGAATGGTCGGAATTCCGCAACTGCGACCCGGGCCGGATGGCTGCGCTGGCGCGAAGACAGCTAGTCTTTGACGGACGCAATTGCCTGGAGGCAGATAGGTGGCGAGCTGCCGGGTGGACGGTTGTCCAAATGGGCGTGACAGCGGGAAACGCGGTCGGTTAAAACCATGTTTCCTTGCGTCAAGAGAGCTTCGTTTTAGCTGTTGCTGGGTGACTCTAGGATGGTGACACGCTTCTTAAGAGACGCGATCTCACGGCGGAGCACGATTATTTCCCGTGTCGTTTTGTCAGGTTGGCGGGCCGATTCTCCGGGAAAAGGCGGAGTGTAGGCGTCATAGCTGCGGAATTTATCGGTGTTTGGTCCTTGGCGAAGCCAACGGAGACGGTCGAGAATTTGATCGCGGGAGCTGCCGTAGATCGATCCGACAGCAGGCGGGTAAAGAGCTTTCTCGATCCGACGGGAATAATCAGGGTTAGCTTGTCCAGGCTGCCAGATATGGCGGAGCCCATTGGCTTCAAGGAAAGTCGTGTAGCGACGGAAATTCTCGGTAACTGCTCGGTTGAGCGGGCCGAGGTCAAGCCTCTCGTAAACCTTGGCAAGGTCAGTGATTTCATCGAGCGAATGGATTGTTTGGCGTGGCAGCTGGTGATAATCGGCCAGCTCAGTGGTCCTGGAATCCCAGTCGAATATTACGGCGGACGCGCCCCCTAAAACAGCAGAGATAGTGCCATGGATGCGGGTGCCGACGGAGAATTCCCGTGACTCGAAGTAACGTGTCCAGGTCGGCTGGTCGATGAAAAAGCGGACCCGATCCTCACGATAGAGCGGGTGGCCCGGATGGGAGACTAGACGGCGGTCAACTCTAGGAATGGATTCTCCCCAAAGGAGGAGAGCTAATTCGGTCTTTAACTGGCCGACGTATTCAGAGCGGGGGTACTGGCGCATGACGCGCTGAACGAACGCTCCCGCTCCAGGGATACCAGAGGTCATATTGAATGACAGCAGTGAATCTTTCGTCAAATGATCGATTCGTCGCTCAACTCGCAGATCTGGGCCCTTGTCATAGATCGAGGGGCAGCCGATGACTTCAACGTCACTGTCACCGAAACCAAGGGCTTGAAGGTAGGCACGTGTGATATCACCACGCACTCCAACTTTACTTGAACGGTTCAAGACAGCCTTCATGAAGGCGGTGACAGAAGCTGCTCCCTCGGGATCGTGAGAGGCGGCATAGACAGGGTCGGTTCCATCGGAGAACTGGCAACCTACGCCCACAACGATGACGGGAATGGTTAGTGAGTTGATCAGGTTAGTCAGAAGGTTGAGATGAGGGAGGAAAGAAGACCGGAAAGCGTTCGCCATAGGTAGAACAACTGCGTCGAACTGTTCATTGACCAGACTGGCTAGGTCAACTTTGGTTGGGAGTTGCAGGGCGAAGGCGTCAGCCACGACTTTGGCGTCGGGCACGGTCAGGGCACGCATGACGGAATGGCTAAAGAGAAGGTTGCCAGAATTTGTCCCGAAGGCGGCTGCCGGTCTATAGCCCAACGTCGCTTCAGGAGAGATGACGCAGTCAGGCGTCTTGGCGCCGCGGACTAGGATGCGGTTTAATGTCACTCGAACATCTTAGCTAGCAGTTAGTGAAAACTCAACGAGATGGGAGCAAGCTTAAGGTGAAGCTTGCCCTTAAGCCGCTTACGCTGTGCTCCGCGAGAGACGGGCTTCAAGCAGTTTCGGCGCTCTCAGCGAATTATAGCTGCCGCAGTGAAGCTATAACTATTGTTGGCGGAGGTCCAGGTATTTCCTCCAGAGGGCGTGTGTGGAAACATCAGTCCTTCTTAGATTGGCAATGCCAGTGTCGGCGAACCCTCGTTCACGCAAATGCCTTAGCACAGTTTTACGGCGAAAATCTCCTGTGGGATACTTGCTGGCCTCATGGTTAAAGCGACGAATCATTTGTGAGTTGTAGGAGACTCGCACATCGTCCATGACGCCGCGGTCTTCGAGGCTGCGCTTCAAAGCTATAAATGCTTCCATGAATTCGAGCGGGTCACGGTCATCTGACCGTTGAATCGAGCCCTCACGAACGCGATAGAGGTAGAGTGGCCGCCGGACTGTGGTGATACGTTCCGCGAGAGCCAAAGCCGTGAAAGTAAACGGCACGTCGCTCGAAGCAGGGTAAGAGGCGAAGCGTAAATCGTGGCGATCTAGCAAGCTCCGTGAAAAGAGATGCTGCCAAACGTGTGGTGCGCTGAAAAGTAGCACGGCTTCTGGAAGATCACGTCGGCTGAAAGGTTCATGCGGCGGCAAGAGATTCACACGCAATCCCGTTGATGATGTCATGATGTTCCCCGAAGGGCTTTCGTGAAAAGATTGAAATGGAAATGCCACAATATCGGCGGCAACAGTTTCGGCGCGCGACACGATACTCGACAGAAGATCGGGAGAGACGAGGTCATCTGGATCTACGAAGGCAATGTAGCGGCCGGCGGCGTGGTCAATGGCGCTGTTGCGAGCGACGCCCACTCCCTCGTTGGGTTGGCTGAAGGCACGAATGCGATTATCTGCGGCCGCGTAATTCTGGATGATTCCAGACGTCCCATCTGTTGAGCCATCATCAACGATGATGATTTCAAAATCGATGAAGTCCTGAGCCAGCAGGCTGTCAAGACACGTCGAAATCCAGGGGGCCACGTTATAGGCGGGTAGGAGGATGGAGACGAGAGGTGACACGGTCAACACGGCTGCTTCGAGGAGATCAATCTGGTGCGGGTTGTCATGTTTTGGCAAGAGACTCTGAGTGAGGTGTGTCTGCTTTAAGGGCCGCGACCTCGCGCCGGAGGGAGGCGATCTCTTCCGTTATTTGGCTTAGATGGTCATGCGTTAGTTGGCAAGCGGATTTTTCCGAGAAAGTCGGCGCATAAGCGCTATAGCTTCGGGTTTTGTCGGTGTTTGGTCCTTGGCGGAGCCAACGGAGACGGTCAAGGATTTGATCGCGGGAATCGCCGTAGATCGATCCGACGGCCGGCGGGTAAGGTGCTTTCTCGATCCGACGGGAATAATCAGGGTTAGCTCGTCCAGGCTGCCAGATGTGGCGGAGCCCATTGGCTTCAAGGAAAGCCGTGTAGCGGCGGAAATTCTCAGAAACCGCCCGGTTGAGCGGGCCAAGGTCAAGCTCCTCGTAAATCTGAGCGAGGCCTCTGGCTTCGTCGAGTGAGCGGATCGTCTGGTGCGGTAACTGGTGGTAGTCGGCCAGTTCGGTGGTCCTAGAGTCCCAGTCGAATATCACGGCGGGCGCGCCTCCCAGGACGGCCGCCATGGTTCCGTGGATGCGGGTGCCGACGGAAAATTCACGTGACTCGAAATAGCGGGTCCAGGTCAGCGGGTCGATAAAGAAGCGGACCCGGTCCTCGCGATAGAGCTGATGGCCAGGATGAGAGACGAGACGCCGATCAACTCTCGGAATGGATTCTCCCCAGAGAAGGAGAGCTAATTCCGTGTGCAGTTGGCCGACGTATTCAGAGCGGGGATAGTGGCGCATGACGCGCTGAACGAATGTCCCCGCCCCGGGGACGCTAAAAGCTGTGTTGAAAGTTAGCAGAGAGTCTTTTGTTAAACGGTCAGACCGTCGTTCGACTCGCAGATCTGGACCTTTGTCATAAAGAGAAGGGCAGCCGATGACTTCGACGGCGCTGTCGCCAAAGCCAAGGGCCTGAAGGTAGGCGCGAGTGATCTCGCCACGCACCCCAACCCTAGTTGAGCGTTCCAAAGCAGCCCTCATGAAAGCGGTGACAGCGGCAGCCACTTTGGAGTTGCCGGTTGCGGCGGTGGCAGGGGTGACACCCCTGGGGATCTGGCAGCCGACTCCGACGATGACGATGGGGATGGTCAGCGAGTCAATCAAAGTCGTCAACCGGTTGAGCTGAGGAAGAAAATCGGAACGGAAGGCATTCGCCAAGGGGAGGATGACGGCGTCGAACTGTTCGTTGACACGGCCGGCCAGGTCAGCCTCGTCTGAGAGTTGGAGGGCGAAGGCGTCCGCCACGACTTTGGCGTCGGGCACGGCCAAGGCGCGCATGACGGAATGACTGAAAAGGAGATTGCCGGAGTTTGACCCGAAGACGGCCGACGGCATGTAAGCCAGCGTCGCTTCCGGGGACAGAACACACTCAGGGGTCTTGCCACCTCGGACGAGAAGCCGCTTCAACGTCATTCCTCCACCCTAGCGTGAGCACTAAAGCTACGGGAGACAGCGCTTCAACAAGAGGCGTCGAGGCCGTAAGCCCTGGCTCCGCCGCCTATGCTCGGGTCCGTGCTGTTCTCGCTCGTCATCCCGCTTCACAACGTCGAGGCCTACCTCGGCAGTCTGTTGGACTCGATCGACCGCCAACTGCCGGGGGGTTACGAGCTGGAATGCGTCATCGTCGACGACGGGTCAACCGACCGGAGCGGGGATCTGGCCGAGACGTGGCTTCGCGACCGGAAGGCGCAGGGAACCCTGACCGGCCAGATCATCCGCCAATTTAACCGCGGCGTGAGCGCGGCCCGTAACGCCGGCCTAGCGGCCGCAACAGGCGAGTGGGTTACCTTCCCCGATTCAGACGACTTCCTCGACCCCGGCTATTTTCGCTCCGTGGCCGCGCACATCGACGCCTCGGCCAACCGGCCGCCGGACCTCGTCTGCGCAAACTTGGTCTTCTTCCACGAGGCTGACGGCTCCTACGCCGACACCCACGCTTTAAAACATAAATTTGCTAGCGGCCGGCGTAACGTCCGGCTGAGCGACGAGCCGGAGACCGTGCAAATGTCCATGGCCTCGGCCTTCGCCCCGCGGGCCGCCTTGGAACGAACGGGGCTCCGCTTCCCCGACGAAGCGCGGGCCTCAGAAGACTCGCTCTTCGCCTTGCAGCTCCTCTTGGCCGACCCCGACCCTGTCGTCGGCTTGGTCCCAGACGCCCGCTATTACTATCGCCGGCGCGCAGCCGGCGATTCGGCCACGCAAAACTACAGACACCGCCGTTCCGCCTACATCGACCGCCTGGCGGAAGGGTATCTGCCCCTGGTCCGGGCCGTGGCCGCTGAACGAGGCCGATTGCCCCGTTGGGTTGGCTGCCAGCTTCTCTACGAACTGACCTGGCTTTACGCCGCCGAACGGCGCTTTCAACAGCGCAGCACCGCCTTGACGCCCGCTGACAAAATCCTCTTCGTCAAATTGACGGCCGAAATCTGCGAACACCTGGAGACTGATTGGATACGGTCCTATTCCCTGCCGGATCTGACCGGGGAATTGCGCTGCCTTTTCCTTGCCTTACGCGGCGATACGCTCACTGACCTCCCGGTCTGGATCGAAGCTTACGATCCTGGCCAAGGCCAAGTCCTCGCCCGCTATGCCACCGTGCAGGCCACACCGGTCGAATACGTTGAAATGGGCGGCCAAGCAGTCCAGCCTCGCCACCGGAAAACTGTCGCCCTCGACTATTTCGGGCAGACGGCCTTGTGGGAGCGGCGGTTATGGATCGATCTGACGGGTCCGCTAACGGTCAACACAAACGGCCAGGCCAGGCGGCTTCGCCTCGGCCGACAAGGCCGATCCGGACCGTTGGGAGGCTTCGGTCCGGATGGGCTCCGCCAGAAAGGAGAGCCGACGACGCTCACCCCGGCTGAGATCATGACTCATTTCGCGGCCCGCCAGCCTCTGGAATCGACCATGCCTTTGCCCCGCCCACCTGCCTTGCCCAGGCGAGGGTTGCGCTCTCACGCCAAAATCTGGGTCCGACAAAGTGGACTTCGACTCTATCGTTTCCTCAACACCCGCTGGCCGGACCGCTTCGGCGTCGACATCCCATCGGCCACATCGCATTGGGGCGGCCTCATGCGCGCGTGGCCGCGCCGCCTCGCCGTCGAGTCTTTGCTGGCGCGCCTGCGCTATCGCCGGGCCTGGGTCCTCCTGGACCGCGCCGACCAAGCGCACGACAACGCCGAACGGCTCTTTGACCATCTCCGCGAACACCACCGTGAGGTTCGGGCCTACTTCGTCCTCCAGCGTGAATCGCCGGATTGGGACCGTCTACGAGCCAAAGGAGTCCACCTTGTCTCCTTCCGTTCGACCCGGCATCTGGCTCTCGTGCGCCAAGCCGCCCATGTCGTGTCATCCCACGCCGACCCCGACAATTTGGCCCCAGCGCCGTATGAACGCTATCCCTTCCCGCTCGCCTTGCGTGGCTCCTTCACGTTTCTGCAGCATGGTATCACAAAAGACAACGTGTCAGTGTTGTTCAATCGTTGGGAAATAGCCCAAGTGATCGCTTCCACCGTCCCGGAATACGCCGCTTTCACTGGCGACAGAACGCCATATGCCTTGACGACCAAAGAGGTCTGCCTGACCGGCTTGCCCCGTTTCGACCGTTTGAGGCGTCTGCGGGAAGCAGCCAGCGGGGCTGATCAGATTCTGTTGGCCGCCCCAACCTGGCGGCACAGCTTTGCCGCTGGAGAGAAAAACGGTCAGTCGGCCGGTGCTGCCTCCAACCGCTGGACGCGCGAATGGCTGGCCTTGCTGGAAGACACACGGTTACGCCAGATGGCCGAGCAAGCCGGCCTTCGGATTGTCTTCTTGCCTCACCCTAATATGGCAAGTCTGCTTAGTCGTCTGCCCGTTCCCGCCGCCGTGGAAGTCAGGACGCATCTGGACTCCGACGTCCAAGAGCTCTTGGCCGTCACGCGGGTGCTGGTGACAGATTATTCTTCCTTGGCCTTCGACGCCGCCTATGCTGGCGCTGACGTCGTTTATTTTCAATTTGACAAATCGGAGTTCTTTTCGGGCCGCCACACTTACACGCCAGGTTATTTCTCCTACGACGACGACGGCTTCGGCCCCGTCACCGGCACGGTCGACGAGGCGGTCGAGGCGCTTGGGCACCTGCTTGGCTCAGGCCGCGATGAAGCCTCGGCTGCGGTTTGGCGGAGCCGCAGTGACAACTTGTTCCCGGTCCGCGACGGCAGCTGCTGTGAGCGCGCGGTCGCGGCCATTGCCGCCTTGGACCGGCCGCCTGACGGCAGCGGGCCAGGTGCGAAAGCGAATTCACAGTGGCGACCAGCTCTCGGTTTTTAACGCTGAACTTGGCTGTGGGCAGGCGCAATGGGAGAATCCAGGTCTGATCCGGCGAAAAGTTGGGGGGAGAGTCGGTGCGAAACACCTACCGACGGCTGCGCAAAGCTGTTGCCTTGCGTTTAAAGGCTGTCTTGTCGGATTCAACCTGGCAGGCGATCCTGCAGAGCCGCTCAGGCGTTCGGATGCCGATCTATCCAGGGATGCCGCGGCTGTCAGTCGTCATTGCAGCGTACAACACGGAAGATTATATCGCAGCCTGCCTCGACAGCCTCCGCCGGCAGAAATGGCCCCGGTTTCAAGTCATCGTCGTCGACGACGGTTCGACCGACGCGACCGCCGAGATCGCCGAAGCCTTCGCCGCGGCGGACCGCCGCTTCCTCGCCCTCCGGCAGCCCAACCGCGGGCCGGGAGCCGCCCGCAATATCGGGGCAGCCCAGGCGACGGGTAAATATATCGCTTTCTTCGACTCCGACGACGTGGTCTATCCTGGGCATTATCGAAACGCTCTCCTGTCTTTGCTGAGAACTGGTTCAGATTTCGCTGTCGCGCCGTACACGATTTTGACGGACGGGCAAGACAGCGCCCCACCTGAATATATCACAGCAGCTCATCGCCGCCTTCGCCGGCGAGCCACGCTGAGGCAATTTCCGGACATCATGGTTAACGCCTTGATGTGTGCGCGGGTCTATCGTCGTGATTTCTACATGGAGCAGGTCGGACCGCAGCCAGAAGGCGTTCGTTTCGAAGACCAGCTTCTAGCGGCACGGGCCTTCGCGAAAGCCAACGCTTTCGACATTTTGACCCGTCCGGCTTTGCGTTGGCGACGCCGGGGCACGCGGGACGCTGCCACTCAGCTCCTCGGCCAACCAGACAGCCTGCGCAGCAGGACGGAAGCCTTTCGGACGACTCTCGACTATCTCCAGGCAGAAGGCCTAGAACGGGAACGGACAGAGCGGTTGGCCCAGATTTTGGCGACCAACCAACTGACTCTCGGAGAGATCGGCGGCGGGCACCCGGCGTATTTCGAGATCGCCCGCGATTTTCTGGCTTGGGCGCTGGCCGAACTGGACAGCCAAACCTACCAAGAGCGAGTCCCCGTCCAGGCCCGGCGACTCCACGACATCATTCTCAATTCGACCTTTGAAACGGCCTTGTCCTTCGTCGCCGCCCGCGGCCTTTACTTTAAAGAGTGGGTTTTCGAGGCTGACCCGGCGGGCGGCTTGGCCGGTGCCGTGCCCTATTGGTCCCTTGACCTCGAGACCGCCGGAGCGCCCCGAACCCGATGTCCCAGTCAGTCGCAGCTCGTGCCCGCGAGCGGCGTAGAGGCCGTCAAATGGGACGAGACCGGAAACCGGCTGCTCATCCGGGGAGCCGCTTACGTCGGATCGGTCCGCGACCCAAACTCCCGGCTCGAGGCCCGCCTCGCTGGCCGCCGGGGCGGACCATCTTTACCGGCGGCGGTCCGGCGGGCGAAGTCGGCGGCGGCCGCGGAAGCTGGCGGGCATTTCCAACTCGACTACGCCGACTGCGGCTTCGAACTGTCTTTCCCAATCCAAGGCCTGACCGACGCCCTCCGCCGCTCCCGGCGACGGTCACTGGCCTGGGATCTCAACCTCGAATTCCAAGCCGGCGGGATCACGGCTCGCGGACCTGTCCAAACCGCCTGGGGCGGCGAACGGGTCAACCCGCGCCACGACCTCGTCCTCCGCGACGATGGCATTGTTTTACGCGCCCGCCACTCGGAAGGTCGTGGCGTCGTCGTCCGGGCCTTCAAAACCACGCGCGCTCTGACTGCCGGCCGGGCACCGTCTCACACCTTGCCGATGGCTGGTTGGTCGGCTCATCTGACCGCCCTGGACGTCCGCGACGAGGCCATCGAGTTTGTGTTCCGCGTCGGTGCCCGGCGCGCCGGTGATTTGAAGATGGCCTTTGTCGGGGAACAGAACACCTTGCGGGCAACGCTGCGTGGCCGCCCCGACGGCCAGATCGCTGCTGTTTTTGACCCCAGGCTCAAACAGGGTCCGGCTTGGCGAGTCCCCTTAGCCGCCGCAGGCCTCTATGAACTGCGGGTCCTAGTCCGCCCCCCCCTGGTCTGCTCCGACTTGCCGCTGCCCATCACAGTGGCGGAAGAGCCGTTGTGGCACTTGGCGGACAAGCCCGTCGGGCGCGGACGGCTGCGGCTATTTTTCGCCGCGCCATCTTTGCCGGGCCGCCTGCGGTTCCGCCTGACGACCGACGGCGACCCCACCGTGCGGCTGCCTCATGCGCAACGTGCCCTCCAAACCGCCTATCGTGCAAGCCGGCCGCCGCTTAAGCCGGTTATCTATACGCAGTGCTTGGCGGGGGACGCGGTCGATGACAGCCAGTTGGCTTTGGCCCGGCGGTTGGCCGAGATGGGGCGGGCGGAGCAGATCGTCTGGGGCATTCAGTCTGGAAGCGTACGCGTACCGCGGGGGCAAAGGTCCGTGATCATCGGAACGTCCGAATACTACGAAACGCTTAGAAGTAGCGCCGTTGTGTGCGTCAACCACGAACTGCCCGCTTATTTCACTCCCCGGTCCGGCCAGACCGTCGTCCAGACTTATCACGGGCACCCCTTCAAAATGATGGGCGTGGCCTGGTGGCGGAAAAACGGCTACAGCGACCTGAAAATTAAACAGAACCTCGAGCGTATGCAGCTTTGGGACGTCCTCGTGTCGCCATCTCCCTTGGCGACACGGCTTTACCGAGAATACACGCCCGTACGCGCTGATTTCTGGGAGATCGGCGCGCCTCGGAACGACAGGCTGGTTGACCCGCCGGCGGGATTGCGGGAAGAATTGCGGCAGTGTTTCGGCATCCGCCCGGACCAACGGGCCATTCTTTACGCACCGACCTGGCGCGGCTACGCCACCACAGACCCCTGGCGGGCCCCCTTGGTGTCCTTCTTCGACCCCAGCCGACTGCTCCGCCAACTGGGCGGAGACTATGTCATGATTTTCCGCGCCCACCCGTCGAACCGGCGGGCTGCTGCCAAAGCCCTCGCCGCCCCCGGAATCATCGACGCCACCGGCTACCCTGATGTCAACGATTTGATTCTGGCGTCTGACATCGGGCTCTTCGATTATTCCTCCATACGCTTCGACTATCTTTTGACGGGCCTTCCCATGGCCTATTTCACGCCAGACGAGAAAAGATTCTTCGCTGACATGCCCCCGCTGTGGCCGTACGAGGATTCACTGGCCGGGCCCCGGGCCGAACACGCCGACGGCTTGCCTGCTGCTATCCACGCCGCGCTGGACGAGCCGGACCGCTGGCGCGGCAGAGCCGCGGCCCTGCGCCAAAAGGTGGCACCCTTCGACGATGGTGCCGCGGCGGCTCGGCTGGCGGCTCGGCTGATCGCCGAAACGGGCCTGTGAGCGCCGGAAGCAGCCGGCCGGCGAAGAGTTAGGGTAGGTCTCGTTGAGGTTTGGCTTGCGGCCGCCGGTGTCTGACAACCGCAATGGACACTCCGACCGCCAGCAAGACGCTGAGGAAGATAAGACCGCTGGCGATGAGCGGGCCTGAAGGGGACCTTGGCGCGGCCGGTTCAGCAGCCGGCGGGGGAGCTGAGGTCGGAGACGGCGCCGGAGCAGGAACGCTGCCCCACTGGGCCCGAAGAGTGACGCCGCCGCAGCCGCCGGGCACGACAATACTGTCCGCGTCGCCGTAGAGAGCGGGCTCCCAGCCCGCCGGCCCCTTGCCGATCTTGTAGAAGCCGGTGTTGCTGGCAGTTTGAGGATCACGATATTGGACGTCCCCATCCTCGTCGCGTATCAAGCGCCAGCCGCTGAAACGATGGTCCGAGAACGTGAACTGGTTCGTTGGCACCGTGATGGCCAGCCCGGTTAACCAGCCGGTCGAAACCATTTCGCCGCTGCCTCCGTTGGGGTCGAAAGACACTGTCACGTGAAAGTCCTCAAGGCGGCGCAACTCGCCGCCTTGGCCAGGGGTGTCAACGCCTAGATAAAAGGAACCGTCGACAGGGTTGTGAAAGATGTGCTCAGCCTCGCCGTCGCCGCCTTCGTAGGTGGCCATGAGGGTGCCTTGCCAATTAAAAACGTGTATTCGTGTCGTGTCGTCGTCGGGCAGCCAACGGAGAATGTAAATGTAGTCGCTATCACAGTCGATGCCTTGCGCCGTGCCCTCCAAAGTCCCGATGGCTAGGCTCTTGCCTTTGCCGACTTTGACGGGAGAAAAATCGTTGTTATAAAAATCAAGCTTCGTGGAACGTTGGGCCGCGAAAATCTGGCGCGAGGGCTCGTAGCACAAAGAAAAAGCGTTGGCGGCGAGTTCGCGGACCGCTTCGCCTGTCACGGCGTCTGGTTGAGGCCGCAGGTCAACCGGATCCACAAAACCGACGAGGCGGCGGTGGTTGTCCGGTTTTTCGGCCACATCATTTGTGCCGCCGAAAAGAGTCAGTACGAGGCGGTCGCGGAAAGGGTCGTAGGCGATGTCATTGCCGTGGCCTAGCCAATTCATGACGTCGCCTGGCTCTTGCAGCGGGTAGTCGAGAGCCTTGACAGCGGCGGCGTCGGCGGGAGAGTCGCCGCTCGGCAGCGTGTAACGCAGAAGGCGGGTCACGTCGCCGTCCGCTGTCCGCCGGAGGAGGACGGCGTAACCGTGGACGCCGTCAGTGCCGCCGCCTTGCACGCTGGGATAGCCGGTGTCTTGGCCAAGCCCTAGGACCGGAACCTCGACCAATGGGAGGCTTGGGGCGTCCGGGTCGGCCTGAGCCGCAGGGAGAGGCGCCGCCGGTCCCGCGATGAGGACGGTGGCGAGGCAAAAAGCGGCGCTGGCGGCAATTAGGTTTCTCCCACGCATGGCCCAAGCCCTTACGCCAGGGGCCGGGCAGCCGATGGCGCGCCGGCCGCTGTTCACATTTCCGCCAACTTGGCCTGCACCTGGTCCCAAGCGCCCAGCTGGGTTGGCACGACTTCATTCGCCGTCAGCTTGCAGGCTGTCCCGTCCGCCGTCAACGCCTCCCAGTCCTGTCCTTCCCGGCAAACCACCTGGTCGATGTCCCACTGGTTGAGCCGGGCGGCCAGATCGGCGTTCCCGAGGTCGGGGAACAACAGCGTCAACAAGCCTGAACGGCTGAGCGGGAACGGGTAATCAGCGTAGGGAGCGGGACGCAAAAGAGACTCGTCGAGCCCCGACACGATGACGCGGTCAGCCTGTCGAAACAAAGACAGGTGATCGGTTGAGCGGAAAGGGACGAGTTGGAACCCTCGTTTGGTCAGCCGTTCCCAGTCGGGCGTGTCCGGGTCAAGGACGAAATAACAGTCCAGGTTGGAGCGGGTTCGGCTCAGGTGGGCGTAGAAAGCCTCGGCCGGCCCGCCCGCCGACCGGGCGCGGTCCGCGAAAACCCAAGCTTGGCCATAGCGGTGGCGGGCGGCCGGAGATTCCACGGCCAGCCGCCGCGGCCAATTGCGGAAGACGGGCCCCCAGCCGAGGGCGGCCGTTGGAATGTGGACGCCAAATTGCTGGGGGAAACGTTGATTGAGTACGGTGTAGGCCTCCAAACCAGCCTGGCGGGCGAGGAGTTTGGCCTGGTCGGCGAAGCTAGAGCGGGGCAGGGCCGGCGGCCGCCGCAACGGCACGGTTCTCTCAGCTGCCCGCGGGGCCGAGAAATAAGCTTCGACAGCCGCGGCGCTGACACTGGCGGCGGCGCGGAGGTCTGGGCTGACTCCGGCCGGTCCGGGCCCGCCGATGGCGCCAGTCCGGCCAGCCAAGCCGAAACGCAACTCTCGCTGCCGTCCGTCAAGGGCAATGCTGATGTCGCCGTCAAGGCAGACCCAGAGCCGCCGTTCCCACAGGGTCGTCTGGCCGAAATAATCGAGTGCGGCCACCTTGGCGGCGGCGGGCTCGGCCAGCCGCCCGCCCACACGGAGGTCCTCACTCGGCGGCGGGCCGGCGTAGAGGTAGCGCAGGAGGACCTGGCGGCGGCGCTGATCCCAGGCTTCGGCCCAGACCGGCTGGTCATCTAACGGTTCGCCCCGGAAGGCGAGGAAAAGGCTGCGCAGCTCGCCGGTCAAAGCGGCGAAACTGTAGGTGCGGATCCAGCGTGGCTCGATGAAAGAGCAAAGGTCGGCGCTGATTTGGAGGAATTCGGTTTTGTCGGCGGGAGACAGGAGAGCGCGGCGAGCGGGGTCGAGTTCCTTGAGATACGGCCACGCCAACTCGTAGAGAAGATGGTTGGCGAACCAGCGGGGGAGCCCGTCTGGCCTCTGGCTGGCGGCGCGGGCGATCGGCACGTAGTCGGCGAAGCGGTCGATGAAGCTCTCACGGCGCAGTCTGTAGGTTTGGGTGGCCGAGTTGCCGGCGGCGCGGCGACGGTAGTAGTAGCGTGCCGCCGGGACCAAGGCGATCGCAGGATCAGTTTGGGCCAGCAGCACGCGGACGATGGCATGTGCGTCTTCCGAAGCGTGGTGGTCGGACGTGAGTTGGACGCCGGATGCCGACAACAGCGTACGGGGGATGAAAGCGGCGGCCATGGAACATTGGATTGCCTCGGGGTCGTCAGCTAGACGGACGTTGCGGGGGCCGCGGGCGAACTTGTCCTTGAGGCCGTGGCTGTCTTCAAATGTTCCAGTCATTTCACGGAAAAAGACGATGTTCGTGGCCAAGAGAGTAAGCGGAAAACCGGCGGATTGGGCTAAGTGCCGGGCCACGGCCGCGAAATAGCCATCGTCTAAAAAATCATCCGGGTCGGGGAATGTCACCCAGTCGCCCGTCGCGGCGGCTAACCCTGTGTTGCGGGCTGCGCTGACCCCCTGGTTGGCTTGGCGGATGAGCCGCCCGCCTGCCGCCGCCGGGCTGGGTGAGGACTCCAACCAGGCGGCCACAAGGTCTGCGCTGTCATCGGTCGAGCCGTCGTCCACGAAAACACATTCGAGGGCGTAATCGCCGAGGATTTGCCGGTCAAGCGATTCGAGAAGGTCGGGAAGATAAGCCTCGACGTTGTACATCGGCACCACAGCCGAGAACAGCAGGGTCGAAGGCACAGCGGTCACCATACCTCATGGTCCGGAAGGCCGCCTGGTCTATTTAGGCGCCCCTCCAAGTGCCGCAGAAGGCCGCGGCACCGCTGACAGCTACCCTAAACCGATGGCTGCCCGCACAGCGGGCGCCGGCGGCCGCGCCAGACAGCGGACCGAAGCACAGGCTACGACAGGGGGGGATCCATGGCGGAGGCGGACGCCGGGCCGGGGCAGCTCATCCTCGCCGGGACCCCGATCGGGGACCGCCGCGACGCTTCCCCGGCCCTTCTTGAGGCCCTCCTAAGCGCCGACCTCATCGCGGCCGAAGACACCCGCCGTTTCCGAGCCTTGACGGCCCGGCTGGGCATCGCGCCCGCTGCCCCCGTCATCTCTTATTTCGAAGGCAACGAATCCGCCCGGGCCGGTGATTTGGCGGCGGCTCTGGCGGCCGGCGGCACGGTCGTCCTCGTGACAGACGCGGGGATGCCATTGGTCTCAGATCCTGGCTATCGGGCTGTCCAAGCCGCTCTCGCCGTCGGCGCCCGCGTTGGCGCTGTGCCCGGTCCCTCCGCCGTTTTGACCGCCTTGGCCGTCTCCGGACTGCCGAGCGACCGGTTCTGTTTCGAGGGTTTTCTGCCCCGCAAGCCGGGGCCGCGGGCCGCCCGTTTGGCCGAGCTGGCGGAAGAGCAACGGACAATGGTGTTTTTTGAGGCTCCGCACCGGTTGGCCGCCTTTCTCGCCGCCCTGGTCGAAGCCTTCGGCTCCGACCGGCCAGGCGCGGTCTGCCGGGAGCTGACGAAACGCCACGAAGAAGTTGTCCGCGGTCCTTTGGCAGACCTCGCAACTTGGGCCGCCGGCGAGGTGCGAGGGGAGGTCACGGTCGTCGTGGCCGGAGCCGACCCGCCGCTCCCCGCTGCGGCGGCGGACCTCGCAGCCGAGGCCGAAGCTCTCATGGCAACCGGCGTCAAACCATCGGCGGCGGCCGCTGAAGTCGCCAAACGCCGGGGCGCGGACCGCAAAGAGCTTTACGCGGCCCTCGTGGCCCGCCGCTCCCCGTAGGCAAACCTGAGCTGCCTTGGGCAAGCTGTCTCGCGGCACTGCCCTCACGTCTGCCAGCTGGCTGCGGCTCCCCGTTTGGCAAACTTATACTGTCTTGAGCGGATGATCATCGCTGCGACGTTGTGATGCGGCGTTGTGATACGGTGCCGCCCATGACTGTGCCCTTGGGCGAACTTTTGGCCGGGCTTGGTTTGCCCGAGCCGCCGACGCCCCTGCCGGCCCCGGCCACGGACTCCCACACCCACTTTGACGCCACAGCCGAGCGTTCCGGCCTGGCCCCGGAAGACGCCCTCGCCGCCGCGGCGGCCGTTGGCGTGACCCGCTTCGTCCAGGTCGGCTGCGACGCGGCGGACTCGGCTTGGGCTGTCCAGTTCGCGGCCCGCCAACCCGCCGTCGTGGCCGCCGTCGCCCTTCACCCCAACGAGGTCGCCCGCCACCCCGAGCGGCTGGCCGAGGGGCTGGCGGCGATCGGAAGGCTGGCCGCCGCGGGTCCTCACGTCCGGGCCATCGGGGAAACCGGCCTTGACTATTTCCGCACGACTGACCCGGCAGGCCAGGCCCGCCAACGCGACGCTTTCGCGGCCCACATCGAACTGGCCGCCGCCTGTGGCCTTGCTCTCGTCATCCACGACCGCGACGCCCACGCCGACGTCCTCGACGTCCTGGCCGGCTCGGCCCGCCCCGACCGCGTCGTGATGCATTGTTTCTCCGGCGACGCCGACCACGCCCGCCGCTGTGTCGCCCGCGGCGACTGGTTGAGTTTTCCCGGCGTCATCACCTACAAAGCCAACGCTTTCCTACGGGAGGCTCTGGCCGTGACGCCGCCAGAGCAACTCCTGGTCGAAACGGACGCCCCCTACCTCACTCCCGTGCCCGCCCGCGGCCGCCCCAACTCCCCGTACCTCCTTCCCCACACCGTCCGCTGCATCGCCCAACTGCGAGGCTGGGATCTGGCCTGGACGGCGCGCCTCCTGGCTGACAACGCCACCGCCGCCTTCGGCGGTCCCTGGGGCGACGACACGACAGCTGATACGGGAGGCCACGCGCCAACCAGCGAGGGATGTCACTCGTCGGCCGACGCGACGGCCGGCCCCCGGTGACGGCCTTGCTGGACCCCTCGTCCGTACGCCGCCTGGCCGCCGAACTCCAGTTGCGGCCGAGCAAACGGCGGGGCCAGAACTTCGTCATAGACGCCAACACGGTGCGCCGGATTGTCGAAGCCGCGGGCGTCGGCCCGGATGACACGGTGCTGGAGATCGGCCCCGGCCTGGGCTCTCTGACCGCCGGCCTGCTCGCGGCCGGCGCCCGCGTCGTCGCCGTAGAGGTCGAGCCGGCGCTGGCCCGCCGGCTGCCCCAGACAATGGCGGAACTAGGCCTTGCCGGCCCGCTTCCAAGCGGCGGCTTTCCTGGGCCGGACGATTCCGGCGGTCTTCCCGGGCCGGGCGGCTCTGGCGGCTTTCCCCGCGACAGTTTCAGCGGACCCCGAGAGGACGCCTACGACGGCGCCTGGACCGGCGCGGACGGCCCGCTCTGGGCAGTCGAGGCGGACGCCTTGGCGATCACGGCTCTGCCGGGGCCGCCGCCGACCTGTCTGGTCGCCAACCTCCCCTACAACGTCGCCGTCCCCGCCCTCCTCCACGCCCTCGCCGCCTGGCCGACGCTGACAGGCGGGCTCGTCATGGTCCAACTCGAAGTGGCCGACCGCCTGGCCGCGCCCCCCGGCTCCAAGGTCTACGGCATCCCTTCGGCCAAGCTGGCCTGGCACGCCGCCGCGGCCCGCGCCGGAACCGTCCCAGCCAGCGTCTTTTGGCCTAAACCCAACGTCGAATCGGGCCTTGTCCGCCTGACTCGCCGTGACCCGCCGGCCTCTCCGGCCAGCCGGCAAGAAGTTTTCGCCCTTGTCGACGCCGCTTTCGCCCGCCGCCGCAAGATGCTGCGTTCAGCCCTGGCGGACCGCTACGAGGCGGACCGGCTGCGTTCGGCCCTGGCGGCGGCGGGAATCTCCCCGGAAGCCCGCGGCGAAACCCTGGGGATCGAAGATTTCGCGCGCCTAGCCGGCTATTTAAAGGTTTCTTGAGACAAGGCGAAGTCTTCCCGGTCAGCCGCGGCCGGCCGCGCCACAGCACGGCTGTTGGCGGCACCGAGCAGTGCTTGCCGGGTGGCCTTCCCGGTCAGCCATGGCCGTACGGCTCACAGCACGGCGCGGCGTTCTAACGCCCGCATCATGAGCCAGCCCAAGGGGATGCGCACCCAGAAGGTCGCCAGCCGGAAGACCACCACGACCGAGGCGGCGACGCCCGCGTTGACGCCCGCGGCGCCGAGGGCCGCCATCTCCGCCGCCTCGATGGCGCCCATGCCGCCTGGGGTCGGGGCGGCCGAACCGGCCGAGTTGCCGAGCAGGTAGGCCACGGAACTGGAAACCAAGGAGAGGTCCTGGCCGAAGGACATGAGAGCGGCCTGGAAAGCCGCCGCATAGCCGAGCAGCATGATGAGATTGCCGCTCAAACCGAGAGCCAGGCGGCCTGGGTTGGAGACCAACTCGACGAGACGCGGCCAGGTCCGTTCCAACGTCGGCCGGACCCGGTCGAGGAGCCAGGTCCGCGGCCTAGGCAAGGCGAAGACCACGCCCCCGGCGACGGCCAGCGCCGCGATGACAGCCAAAATAGCCGGCGTGAGTTGGAAGGGAACCGCCTGGTTCGCCCCCGTGACAAGTGTCAAGACGACGAGCGCGAGGGCGGTCGCGCCGATCTGAGAGACCTGGATGAGAGCGGCCGTGGCCGTGGCCAGGGAAGTTGAGACGCCCCGTTTCGTGAGGACGCGGAGGTTGACGCCGGCCGTGCCGATGCCGGCGGGGACGGAGACGGCGACGTAGGAAGCCGCCAATTGGGTCGCCCAAGCCGCCGCGAGGCCGATCCGGACCGGCGCGAAGGCGACGAGGATGAGAGCGGCGCCGAACACGCCGACGAGGCCGAGGCCGAACGCCGCCAACGCCCACCGCCAGTCGCTCCTGCCCAAAGCGTCGCTCACGGCGTTGAGGTTGAAGCTCGTCAAAACGATGAACAAGGCGATCGCCGTGAGCAGCCAGGTGATGACCGTACGGGCGCCGACGCGGACGATTTGCTGTTGGGCGACTTCGGTTTCGGGAGCCTGCTCGACCAGCCCCTCTCGCAGCTGTGACAAGAGCGTCTTGTCGTCTCGCATCTGGGCGCGGGTCCGAGCCGGCAGAGCCGGGGTTTGCAACAGGGGGCCGAGGGCTTTGAGGTCGGCCGGGCTGAGGGCCGCCGCCGCCGACGCCACGGCTCGGGCTGGGCCGACCTTGAGGGCGAGGAGCGCCAAAAGCTGAGTCAAATCGATACGCAAGGCGAGGTCGGAGCTGGCGACGTCGCCGGTTTCCCAGCCGAGCAGCCACAGCCGCCGCGACCCGTCGGCTTGGGTTTCGACCCGGAAAACCTGGTCTGTCAAGGCCCGGTGGACGATGCCGGCCCGGTTGGCCTTGAGCAACTCCGCCCACATGTCGCCTAGGAGGCCGTCGTCGAGGTCGTCGGGGGCGAGGGCGGCCAGGGTGTCCGAGGGAGGTATGGGCTCGCGGACGAAGATCATGGAGTCCTCGGCTTCGGTGATCGCGAGCACCTCCGGCGCCCGCACGCCCGCCGCCCGCACCGCGTAGGTCAGGAGAGCCGCCCGCTCGGCCGACTGCCGCAACGACGTCACCGAGCGGGCGGAGATGGCGCGGGAGCGCAGGTGGCGCCACCAACGGCTGAGCAGGCCGAGGAGTTGGCGGTCGCCGTCGAGGACGATGACGTCGTAGGCCTGACCGGCGGTCGTCGTCATCGTGTAGAGACGGTGGTCGGCGAAAAACTGCGGCGCCTGGGAGCGGGGCCGCCTCGAAGCGGGGCCGTCGAGGTTGACGAGGGACGACCGGTTGAGGCGGGCCGGGTCGAAGCCGGCCCGGCGGATGCCGGCGATGAGGCCACGGCCGTAGGCGCGTTCGGAGGCGACGCCGAGGCTGTAGCGGGTGGCGAGGCCGACGAGGGCGCCCGTCAGGAGGCTGAGGCCCATGCCTGGCAGCGTGGCGGACGACATGATGACGAGCACGCCGACCGTGATCCAAAGGAGCGT
Source organism: Propionibacteriaceae bacterium (assembly GCA_031268515.1). Classification (GTDB taxonomy): domain Bacteria; phylum Actinomycetota; class Actinomycetes; order Propionibacteriales; family Propionibacteriaceae; genus WQYJ01. Next base: position 19,909 of record JAIRXC010000097.1, on the reverse strand, counting down.
CCATGACCACGTGGCCAAACGGCGGCGGGCCGGCTCGGCGGCGGCCGTCAAGAGGGCCGTGACGGCGGCGACCTGGCCGGGCATCGTGGGCAGCGTCGGCGAGCGGAGGTTGACGAGCCCGCTCAAGAGGGCGTCGGAGGCGAAATCTGACAACAAGATGGCGATGACGCCGTTGCCGGCGTAGGCGACGAGGGCGGCTCCGAGGCCCTGTAGGAGAAGGCCGCCGTGGCGGCGCCAGAGCAGGTCGACGCCGACGGCGATGGGCGGGAATAGGGCGAGGATGGTTTGCAAAAGCGCGATGGGAATGAACAAGATGCGTTGGAGCAAGGTGGCGAAGGCGCGGACGTCTTCGGTCAGCCCCTGGGTCGTGTTGTGGGCGATGACGACGAGGACGCAGACGAGCGCCATGGCGACGGCGCAGACGATGATGCCGAGGAGGTCGGCGGGATAGCGGATGCGGCTGGCGGGGTTGTCCACGACATCGACCGACTCAAGGCGGACAGGGGGCCGCGCCGCCGTGTCCGCCGCGGGCTGCGCGGGAGCCGAAAAGTTGCCGCTCGCCGCTGCCCCTACGTCCGGGCCAGTCGCCGCCGGAGCCGCCGCGCCGCCGGCCGGCGCGCCGGGAAGATCCTCCGACGGTGTAGCCGGGCCGGACGCTGTCGCTGTCATAGAAAAGCAAGTCTACATCGCTAGCTATCTGAGCAGTTCTTGGGGATTCTGTGTCATGATTACGCACAGACTAGCTTATCTCGTCAGTTGACCCGGTCAGGAGGAGACAGTGCTTATCAGCTTTAAAGTCGCCAACTTTCTCTCAGTGAGAACTGCGCAAGAGCTGGTGATGTGGCGCAGCGGCGCAGGGGCCAAGTCCCGGCTTGAAGTCGAAGGCGGACTGGCTGGGGGAGACCTGACCCCGGTGGCCGCCATCTACGGCGCCAATGCTTCAGGCAAGTCGACGGTTCTGTCAGCCCTGGACTATGTCCGAAGCATTATCCGCAGATCGGCCGTCATGGAACCCGGCGTGCCGTTGCCCACATACCCGTTCCTGCTGGATGACTCCTCGCTCGCCGAACCGTTCGCAACGGAAATCAAGTTCCGTCAGGAGGACCGAGATTACACATACGCTTTTTCCCTCTTGGATGGCGTTGTTGACACGGAGGAGCTGCGGGTCAACCAGCCAACTGGTGGCCGCCGTGCCACGCGCACCTTGTTCCGGCGCAGCCGCGACGCGGCTGGGCGGCCGCACATCAAGGTGTCACCGTATGTGCCAGGTCACAAGCGGTCCCTTGTGGAGGCGACTCGTGACAACACATTATTCTTATCGGTGGCGGCCCGCGACAACCACGAGAGCCTAACCGGTGTGTACGACTGGTTTCGCCTTACGCTCAGCCCTATTTTCACTCCTGACCCGCGGCGGTGGGACGAGTGCCAATTCCTCACGACGCAACGCGCCAACCGCGATCCGGCGTTCATGGCCTGGCTCGTCGAATTCCTACGGCGCGCCGACACGGGCGTCGGCGGCGTCGAGTTTCGATTGCCCGACAAACTCCCGCCCGTAGACCAACTCACTTTCGTGCAGGCAGAGCCAGACGAGCCGCCCATTCCCAACGACCCGGAGACGTTGGCGCGGCTTCGGGCCGCAGTGATTGAACAGCAGCGCCGACCCAAGTTGAGCCACCTGCGGTCGGTCGGACAGCCTGACCTTGTCACTCTGCCTTGGGCTGCTGAGTCGACTGGCACGATGATCTTGTATTCGATGGCGGGTCAGATTGACCACGCGTTGAGCAGCGGGGGCGTCTGGCTGGTTGACGAGATTGATTCCAGCCTGCATCCCCTGCTGGTCCGGGCGGTGGTCAGCCTGTTCCAGTCGAGCGTCACCAATCCCAAGGGTGCGCAAATCATATTCACAACACACGACGTGAGTCTGCTAGGCAACTATGGCGGCGATGGTTTCGCTTTGGACCGCGATCAAGTGTGGTTCACAGAGAAGAACGCGGAGGGCGCCACCGAGCTGATTGCCCTTTCGGACTACCGCCCCCGCGGGACGGCGGACACCGAGAAGTCATACCTTCTCGGACGCTTTGGCGGCTTGCCGCTCTTGTCCAGTTGGCCAGGGCCGCCCCCCGCGGTTCCATCTGGCGGTGGCCGCTGATGGACCGCTCCTCGCGCGGTAAGCGCCGTCGCCCGTCTCTGACGCCTCACCGGCGGTTCCTCATAGTGTGTGAAGGAAAGACCGAGTCCAGCTATTTCGCATTCGTGCGGGAACGTCTCCGAAGCCGCGCTGTCGTCGTGAAAGCCACGTCTGGCCAACACCCTGATCCCGTGTCGCTGGTCGAGGAGGCCAGGAGACTCCAAAGGGGCGACCACGCGCGCGGCATTGATCCAGCGTTTGACGAGGTGTGGGTTGTCTTCGATTGGGATGGACGCACCGAGAAGGTGTGCCAGGCTCTGCAGACGGCCGAGCGGTATCAGAAAATCCACATCGCTCTGTCGAACCCTTCCTTTGAGCTGTGGTTGCTGTGGCACTTCGCCGACTTCATGAATCCTGGCTGTGATCAAAAGTCAGTCGAAGAGGCGTTGTCAAAAGTCTGGCTGCTCTACCGGAAAGATGGCGTGGCCTTCGGAGTCTTGGCTGGCCACATGGCTGACGCGATGCGCCGCGCTGAGTCTGCCCGCGGTGCTCATCGGCGAGCCGACCGGTCCTTTCCGGACAATCGGCCCTCCTCCGAGGTTGACAATCTGATAGATCGCATTACTAGCGCCTGGCGCGCCAGTCAAGGACAGTCATACTCCAACCAATGGCCCTATTGAGCGCCATTGCGCCCCCGGCGCCCAGTTGCCGTCGCTCGCGGACGACGACCGGCGAAGCTGTTGGCTTCCGGGCGTAGGCATGAGGGGGCCGGGGCGCCTGGGAGAGCCGATCGGCCATGCCGCCCCCTCCGGTCGTAGGCATGAGGGCGTCGGACAGCGCCGGGCTGCCGGCAGGCTGGCGCTGGGACCGGGACTTGCCGCGGCTCCGCCCGGGCGTGAAAGACTTAAGCCGCGATGACTGAAACCGAAGCCGAACCAATCCGCCGACCGCGCGTCCGCATGACGGGCGCGGAAAGGCGCGACCAATTGGTCACGGTCGCCCGCGCTTGTTTCGCCGAGAAAGGCTTCGACGGGACGAGCATCGAGGAGATCGCCACCCGGGCCGGGGTCAGCAAACCAGTCGTCTACGAGCATTTCTCAGGTAAAGAAGGCCTCTACGACGTCGTCGTCGACCGCGAGGTCCACACGCTCTTGACGGCTATCCGCGACGCCATCCAAACTCCCCGGGCCGGTTCCCGCCGGCTGCTCGAACTCGGCACGCTGGCCCTGCTCGACTACATCGAGTCTTGCCCCGAAGGCTTCCAGATCATCATGCGGGACACCTCGGAAAGCGGCGGCGGCGGTTTCGCCAGCATCCTCAACGACGTCATCGTCCGGGTCGAAGGCCTGCTCATCCCCGTTTTCACATCCCGGCACATCGATCCCAAGGCGGCGTTGTTGTACGCCCAAGCGCTGACCGGCCTCGTGGCGATGACCGGCCAATGGTGGCTGGACAACCCCGAACTGCCGAAGCGAGAAGTGGCTTCCCACCTGGTCAATCTGGCCTGGAACGGGCTGCACAACCTTCAAAGCGACTTCAAGGTGATGACGGAGCCGCCCGCGGCGAAACCCTGAGGAGGCTCCGTCGGACCGGAGAACCGGGCTTGACTGGCCAAGCCCGCGGCACGGGCAGTCGCCAAGGATGCTCCGCTTTCCCCCGGCCGAGCACGCAGCCGCATGTAGGGCACAATGGGTGGCATGATAAAGACCAGCGTCTACTTAGACGATGAGCTCAAGACAGATTTGGACCGGGTTTCGGCTCTGACTGGGCGCTCGCTGGCGGACCTGCTGCGGGACGGCGCGACCCAGGTTGTCCACGACCATCTGCGCCGGCGTCCCGCCATGCAGGCCGGATTCAACGCTCCGGGGTTGGTGGGCAAGATGGATGAGTTGCTGGAAACGTTGGGCGAATGAGGTTGCTCGCGGACTCCGGCGGGATTATCGCCGCGCTCAACGAGGCGGAACCGGGCCATGTCGCCTTCCGCGAAGTCCTTGAGGCGGGCGCCGCCGTGTACATCACGCCCTTGGTTGTGACGGAGGTGCACCATGTGCTCGTCTCTTACGGCTTGCGCTCTGCGGCGGACGACTTCCTGGGCGATGTGGCCGGCGGGTTCTATGAACTGTTCAACCCCGTGGCGGCGGATTATTCGGCGGCGCGGGAATTGGCCGCCCAGTACCAAGGCCTGGTCGCGCGCAAACGGCGCAAGCGGGACTCGCTTGACTTAGCTGACGCGATGAACGTGGTGGCGGCAGGCCGCCTCGAGACCAACCTGCTGGTGGCGACAGACCAGGATTACCGTACGGTCAGGCCTCTGAGCCGTCACCCCGCGTTCGTTCTGCTGCCGCTTGACGGCTAATCGCCCCACCGATTGCGATTTGGTTGGGTCGGGGGAGCGGCTACTGCCATGGCTCGGCGCAGTTGCGCGCAACCAGGCGTGAGCATGTTTGCCGTGCTTGGCCTACGCGGGGTCGCCCAGCTCTCCGCCGGACCGCTCAGCTCCACGCCGTTTTGCAAACGCCTATTCCGGGTTGTAAGCACAGGCGTCGTCCAGGTTGACCGCTTCGCCGGCTGAAGGCGGGGGGTTTTGGCCGGGGTCCGCCGGATCTTCTGGTTGGCCTTCGCCCGCCTCCGTGGTTCCGCTGCCGGGGTCGGCGGGAGCCGCCGCCGCGGCGACAGCGTCGCTCATCCGTTGCCGCATCATCTGGAAATCCGGGTTGGAAGAGTCGAATTCAAAGTCGCCTTGGCCGCCGAATTGCAAGCTCGTGATCGTCCCGTTTTTGACTCGCAGCGCCAACTGGAGGAGGGCCGGCAGCATCGTCGCCGGCACATCGGTCCGGATGAGGTTCGAACCGGCCGCCGCCACCGCCTCGTAGCGGGTCAGCAGCGTCGCAAAATCGGATTGCTTGATGACAGCATTGATGACGCAGCGTTGGCGGGCCATCCGGTGGTAATCGTCGTCGGCTTTGCGGGTCCGGGCGTATTGGATGGCGTCCCAGCCGTTGAGGTGCTGGTCAGGGCCCGGCTCCAGGTAATATCCCCCGTCCAAGGGCAGTTGCTTGTTGACGTTGACCGTGATGCCGCCGATGGCGTCGACAAGGTCGATGGCGCCGTCGATGTTGACGAGGACGTAGTAGTCGATGTGCAGCCCCAACGCTTCCCCTACCGACAACTTGAGGGCGTCGGCGCCCAGGTCCCGGGTCGGTCCGATGATGTCTGGGTCCACGAGGGCGGGCAGATTCCGGTACATCGTGTTGAGCATCCACTCGAGGTCGTCCGAGTCATAACCGTTGTACCAGCCGTAGGGAAAAGCTTCTGACAAGGGGGAATCGGCGGGGAATGGCATACGGGCGGTGTTGCGGGGCAGGGAGGTCAAAACCGTGCCGCCGGTTTTCGCGTCGATGCTCGCGACCATGATCGAGTCGGTCAGCCCGCCCTCGTCTTCGTCGCGGCCCATGCCGCGGTCATAGCCGAGGAAGAGGATGTTGACACGGTCCGTGTTGGCCCACGGGTCGGTGGCCGTGCCGGGGCTGAAGGTCGGCGCGGTCACGCTGACCGGCTCGTCTTCGCCTGCGAAGACGGTGGAGACGAGGTTGGCCTGGGAGACGGCGTAGCGGGCGGCCACGGACAGCGGGGCCGAGACGCTGAAGACGAGCGCCGCGATGACGAGTCCGGCTGTCAGGCGCTGGAGCGCGCTGAGATGGCGGGGCGAAAGCAACCAGTATGTCACGACGGCGAGGGCGCCCCAGGCGAAGGCGAGGACGACGCAGGCCATGGCGGCCCAGCGGAGGAAACGAGGCGAGGCGGCGTAAGCGAGGGCGGTTTGAGGGTGGAGGACGAGGTAGACGGCGGCGGCCGCGGCGGCGGCGGCGAGGGCGAGGGCGAGAACGCCGGCGACACGACGGCCAGCCCGGATGAGGCCGAGGCCGGGCACGTAGGCGCCGGCGACGGTCCAGCCGAGCGCCCCGCCGTAGCCGACACGGCCGACCCGGGACTCGGGGCCGGCGGCCCGCCGCGCCCCGCCTGGCCTTCGGGCGGAGCTTTGGCCGGCGCGGGGACGCTCGCGCGCGGCCGTTGACCAATCAGAGTTTCCTGACGAGGCGGTGAGGCGGCCGCCAGGGACAGGGGTACGTTCCACGACACGCTCCGTCCGGTGTTCCACAAGCGCCCGCCGGCTCGAACCGAGGGGCGCCGCAGGGACCTGCCCATCCTAGGCGAAGCGTCAAAGGCCGGTCTGCCGCGCCTCAGCTTGGCGGACACCGCGCGTATTCAAATTTCCAGAGCCGCCGGCGGCGTTCTCTGGCCAGCTTGTTTGCCGCGGCGTCCGCCGGCTGCTGGACTGCGGCAACCTCCTACGGCCAGGTTAGGATGGCCGCCGTGCCGGCATCTGTCACGCGACTCAAAGTCGTGGTCCTCATCTCAGGCGCCGGCAGTCTTCTGCAAGCCGTCTTGGCCGCTGTCGCCGACGGCAGCCTCGACGTCGAAGTGGCCGCCGTCGGCGCCGACCGGCCGGCCGCCGGCTTGGCCCTGGCCGAAGCCGCCGGACTGCCGGTTTTCACCTTGCCGCTGGCCGCCGGAGACGACCGGGCCGCCTGGGATCGGTCCTTGACGGAACGGGTCGCCGCCTGTGAGCCTGACCTGGTCGTCTCGGCCGGTTTCATGCGCCTGGTCGGCCCGGTTTTCCTGGGCCGTTTCGGCGGGCGTTTCATCAACACCCACCCCGCTTTGTTGCCGGCCTTCCCCGGCCAGCACGGGGTCCGGGACGCCCTCGCCCACGGCGTCAAGGTCACCGGTTGCACGATTTTCCTCGTCGACGAGGGGATCGACACCGGACCGATCCTGGCTCAGGCGGCGGTGCCGGTCGAACCCGGCGACGATGAAGCCAGCTTGCATGAGCGCGTCAAGGTCGAAGAACGCCGCCTCCTCATCGAGACGCTGCGGACTTGGCCGCGGCCCGCCGCCGGACCAGCCGCCCCCGCTACCTCTTTCCAGACCGCTTACACGACCGAAAGGCGATGATGGCCGACCGTATCCCCTTGAAACGCGCTCTTGTCAGTGTCTACGACAAGACTGGCTTGGCTGAACTGGGCCAAGAGCTGGCCGCCGCCGGGGTCGCCTTGGTTTCGACTGGCAGCACTGCCGCCGTCCTGCGCGCCGCCGGCTGCCTTGTCACCGAGGTGTCCGAACTGACCGGCTTCCCGGAGTGCCTAGACGGGCGCGTCAAGACCCTCCATCCGGCCGTCCACGCCGGGCTGTTGGCCGATCGGCGGCTCGCCTCCCACAGCGATCAGTTGGCCAGCCTCGGCATCGAACCTTTCGATCTTGTCATCTCCAATCTCTATCCCTTCGCCCAAACCGTCGCCGCCGGGGCCGGCTTCGACGACTGCGTCGAGCAGATCGACATCGGCGGCCCCGCCATGGTCCGGGCCGCCGCCAAGAACCACGCCTGTTTGGCGGTTGTGACATCGCCGGGACAATACGGCGGCCTGCGGGCCGCGTTGGCCGCCGGCGGCTACAGTCTGGCCGAACGCCGGGCCTTGGCCGCCGCCGCCTTCCAACACACCGCTGGTTACGACGTCCAGGTCGCGACCTGGCTGACCGAGGCCGCCGGCTCCGACGACGCCGCCTTCCCCGTCTGGCTCGGCGGCGCTTGGCATCGGCAGGCTGAGTTGCGTTACGGCGAGAACGCCCACCAGCGGGCCGCCCTCTACACCGGCTCCGACGCCGGCGGCCTGGCCCAGGCGGCCCAACTGGGCGGCAAACCAATGTCGTACAACAACTACACTGACGCCGACGCCGCCTACCGCGCCGCCTACGATTTCGCCGCCCCCGCCGTCGCCGTCGTCAAACACGCCAATCCCTGCGGCATCGCCGTCGGCGCGGACATCGCCGAAGCCCACCGCAAAGCCCACGCCTGCGACCCCGTTTCCGCGTACGGCGGCGTCATCGCGGCCAACCGTCCTGTCACCTTGGCCTTGGCTGAGCAGATCCGGCCGATCTTCACGGAGGTCGTCGTCGCCCCGGCCTACGATCCCGACGCTCTCGCTCTTCTTAGCGCCAAGAAAAACCTGCGTCTGCTCCAAGCCGGCCCCTACCCTCGCCGCCGCGAGCGCCGTTTCCTTTCTGGCGGCCTCCTCGTCCAAGACTCCGACGCGGTCGACGCGCCCGGCGACGACCCCGCCGCTTGGACCCTTGAGGCCGGCCCGGCGGTTGACGCCGCCCAACTAGCCGACCTCGCCTTCGCTTGGCGGGCCTGCCGGTCGGTCAAGTCGAACGCCATCTTGTTGGCTTCAGACGGCGCTTCGGTCGGCGTCGGCATGGGCCAGGTCAACCGGGTCGACGCTTGCCGGTTGGCGGTCGAGCGGGCCGGCGGCCGCGCTCTGGGGGCGCTGGCCGCCTCGGACGCCTTCTTCCCCTTCGCCGACGGTCCTGCCATCCTCATCGCCGCCGGCGTCAGGGCCATCGTCGAGCCGGGCGGCTCGATCCGCGACGACGAGACGATCGCGGCCTGTGCGGCGGCGGGCGTGGCATTGTATTTCACCGGCACGCGCCATTTCTTCCACTGAACCGCCCCGGCCCGTTTCACAGGGGTCCTGGCCCGGTGCTTCCAGGCGGGCCAAAGGCCCCGTGCTTGCTCGATTGGGCCAGCCCGCGGGAGCCCGGGCCCAGGCTGCGTAGGCCAGTTGCCGCAGCCTTGTCAGCTGGGCGGTTTTAGCGTCGCGAACTCGTCGGCCATGGCCTGGAAGACCCGTAGGGCCAAAACTGCCGCTTGCCCGTCGCCGCGCAGGTTGGCCGACAAGGTCAGCGAACCTTGGAAGGAGGTGGCGACCAGCTGGAAATACGGCGGCGGTTTGACCGCCGTGCAGAGGTGGGAGGCGGTAAGGGCGAGGCCGGCGAAGGCGATCTTTTCGGGGTCGATGACGCCGATGTTGGAGAAGGAGACACCGGGCAGGTTGAGAAAACTGCCGTAGTTGCGCTTGAGTAGCGGGTAGGGGCAGGTGGTCGTGGCGATCGGCCATTTGAGGGCGGTCCGCAACGGCGCGATGCCTTGTTTGTGCACCGCCATCTGCGAGCTGACTTGCTGCAGCGTGTCGGCCAGCGGCTGTCCCGGCGGAATCTCCAAGGCGACCATGCAGTTGCCGGCCAGGTGAGCCAGGGCTGGCCGTTGGCCAGGCGGCAAGAAGGCGCGCAGGTCGACGGTCGAGGGCAAGGCCATACGGCAGGCGCCGGTCTCGGCGCACCAGGCTCGCGCGAAGGCGGCCATGAGCAGGTCGTTGACCGTGCCGCCGAGGGCTTTGGCGCCGAGACGGGCCGGCTCGAAAACCGCCGCCGGCACCGTCTTGACAATGAACTGGTCTGGACCGTCCGGCCGCTCGAAGGAGACCGCGCCGGCCGCGTCGATGGCCTGGCGGTTGAATTGCTCCATCCGGCCGAGGGCGATGTGGAGGCGTTCGGAGGGTGTGTAGCGGGCGGCGACCGGGCCGATGCCCCGCGGCAGCGGCGGCAACGGGTCGGGCTGGCGGCCGGCGGCGATCTGGCTGTAGAGGCGGCTGAGTTCGGCCAGGTAGTCCTTGAAACCGACGCCGTCGCACAACATGTGGTTGACGACGGCGCAGAGCGTGTCGTGGTCGTCTTGGCGGATGACCGTCAGGCGCAGCTGCGGCCCCTGGGCGATGTCGACGTCGACGGCCAAGGCCGCTTGCGCCGCCGCCTCCGGTTCGGCGGGCCGCTCGACCAATTGGAGGACCTCGTCCAAGGCGACTGTCCGTGGCCGCCAGGCCGGCCGTAGCAAACCGTCGACGAAGCGGGCGGCGATCAGCGGCATGGCTTTGTAGGAGGCCTCGACCGCTTGGCCCAGCGTGTCCAGGTCGATGAAGCCGTCGAAATCGCCGCGCCAGCGCACCATCTGGGGACAGTGGGCAAGGCTGAACAGGAAATTCCAGACATCAAAAGCTTCGACTTTGTAGACGTTCACGTTGGTCCCCCGTCATCCCGCTCGGTTAGCGACCTTATTTTCACCGCCCGGCGTCGCAGCTCATGATGCTGGCTACCTGGTTTAGACGCAAGTGGCCAGGCATAAAAAAGCTGTGAGAAAACTATTTGAAGTCGCTGCTAAAGCAGTGGCAATTAAATGTGCAGGGCGAGGTTTGGCGACGCATATAACAGGTTCTGGCGCCGCGGCCGGCCTCGCCCGGGCCGAAACGCTTTTTGGGGCGCGCTCGGACCAGGGGCATGCCTCCAATGCCCCGAGTCCATCCCAATCCCTGGGGGTCAGGCCTCCGAGGCCCCGAGCCTGTCCCAATCCCCGAGGCGGTCGAGTGCGGGCCGAGGCCAGGCCTTACATGCGGAATCGAACCGCTGGCCTTTCCCGGCGGTCGTCCGTAGGCCGGAGTCAGGCGCTGGGCTCGGCGCGTTCCCCGGCATCAGGCGCGGCGGCCGGGACCAGTCGCGGCGTCCCTGCCACAGCTGCAGACTTGACCAGGCGGTACGCGCGGGCCGGGACCGTCTTGGGGACTGGGCGATCACGGGCGGGCCGGAGTCCGACCTCAGAACTCGGCAAGTCTGTCAACCCGGTTCCGGCTGATCGCGGGCGGGCGGGGTCCGGCGGCGGCGCCAGCTAGGCGCCGGGGCTTTGGGAGGAACTGGCCGGACAAACTCGTAGAATGGGCGGCCGCAACAGTCGCCCAGCGCGACAGCCGTGATCGTGATGAGGAGGACCGCCCGTGGCCGCTGCCAAGATCGACGGCAAAGCCGCCGCCGCCGCCATCCGGGCCGATCTCAAGGACCGGGTCGCGGCTTTGCGTGGCCGCGGCGGCGCCTGCGGCCTCGGCGTCATCCTCGTCGGAGACGACCCGGCCAGCCGTTCCTACGTCGCCGGCAAGCAACGAGACTGCGCCGAGGCCGGCATCGACTCGATCCGGCTCGACTTGCCCGCCGAGGCCAGCGCCGCCCAGGTCGAAGAGGCTGTGGCCAGCCTCAACGCCGATCCAGCCTGCGTCGGCTTCATAGTCCAACTGCCCCTGCCCCGCCACCTCAGCGACGCTTGGGCGCTGTCGCTGGTCGATCCGGACAAGGACGCCGACGGCCTCCACCCGGTCAACCTTGGCAAACTCGTGTTGGGATTACCGGGTCCGTTGCCTTGCACGCCGCGGGGCATCGTCGAACTCCTCCGCCGCTACGACGTCCCTCTGGCTGGGGCCGAGGTCTGCGTGGTCGGCCGGGGCGCCACGGTGGGCCGGCCCCTCGGCCTTCTCCTGACGCGTCGGACCGAGAACGCGACTGTCACGCTTTGCCATACGGGCACGCGGGACCTGGCCGCCTGCACGCGCCGGGCTGACATCGTCGTCGCCGCGGCGGGCTCGCCCGGCCTCATCCGGGGCGACATGCTGAAACCTGGCGCCGTCGCCATCGACGTGGGCGTCAGCCGTACGGACAAAGGCCTGGCCGGCGACCTCAGCCCCAGCGTCTGGGAGACCGCCTCGCTGGTCGCCCCGACCCCAGGCGGCGTCGGCCCCATGACTCGGGCCATGCTGCTCGCCAACGTCGTCGAACGCGCCGAAGGGCTGCTCCGCTTGTGACCAACCCGCCCGCTTTCCAGCCCGATCCCGTTTCCCAGCCCGGTCCCGTTCCCCAACCTGGTCCCGTCTCTCAGGCTGGTCCCGTCTCTCAGGCTGATCTCGCCGAGCCCGCCTCGCAGACGCCTCCCGGCCGCTTGCGGCTCCAGGACCGTCCCGGCTTGGCCGGCCAACTGCGCCGCCAGTGGCCATGGGCGCTCTGCGTCTTGTTCACAGCCACCGGGATCGGCCTCATCGCCTGGGGGCACTGGCGCGTCGGCGGCTATGCCGTCGGGGCCGCAGTCCTCCTGGCCGGCGTGCTACGCCTGAGCCTGCGCAACCCCGGCATCCTCGCGATCCGAGGCAAAGCCTTCGACGGCTTCTTCTACCTCCTCCTCGGCGCCGCTCTCGTCGTCATCGCCGCCGTCGTCCCGCCGTCAGGCTGACAGTCCGGCGAACCCGCCGTTGAAAGCGGCGGGACGGCGCCATCCCACGCCGCACCGCTAAACATTCTTCGTTTAGATCGGGGAGCCCGCTGTTGGAAGCGTCGAGCCGCCGCCACACGTGGCGCGTCATGAGCGCCATCGCCCCTGTTGGGGGAGCCTGCTGTTGGAAGCGCCGGACCATTGCCATAGCGGCCGCGCCGTTGGAAAGTTAGATTCAGCAAGATGCGGTCTTAGCATACGAAGTTGCCTGTATGCCGCTTGTTTTAGTGCGGCTGCCAGCGGGAAGTTTTCAGCGCCGCCAGGAGGTCGGAACAATCTTGAATGTAACTTGTTAACGGTCCTCGCTGTCACTGCCGCCGGGGCAGCCGCAGAGGCGAGGGTGCCTGGAAGCGCTCTTCGGTGCTAGCGTTTGGATCAATTGTAGGAGCCTGACACAAGGAGCACGCCCAGCATGACTCAAACCCCTGTCAAAGTGGCCGTCACCGGAGCGGCCGGCCAGATCTGTTACAGCCTCCTCTTCCGCATCGCCAGCGGCGCGCTGCTCGGTCCGGACCAGCCCGTCGAACTGCGGCTTTTGGAGATCACCCCGGCCCTCAAGGCCCTCGAAGGCGTCGTCATGGAACTCGAAGACTGCGCCTTCCCCCTGCTCAGCAAGGTCGAGATCGGCGATGACGCCCGCAAGGTCTTCGCCGGCGCCAACGTCGCCCTGCTCGTCGGCGCCCGTCCCCGCACCGCCGGCATGGAACGCGGCGACCTTCTGAGCGCCAACGGCGCCATCTTCACGGCCCAGGGCAAGGCTCTGGCCGAAGCCGCCGCCGATGACATTCACATTTGCGTGACGGGCAATCCGGCCAACACGAATGCCCTCATCGCCATGCGCAACGCCCCCGACATCCCACAGGAGCGCTTCAGCGCCTTGACCCGTCTCGACCACAATCGGTCGATCCAGCAGGTGGCGGCCAAACTGGGCGTCCCCGTCAGCGCCGTCAGCCACATGACGATCTGGGGCAACCACTCCTCGACGCAATATCCCGACCTTTTCCACGCCCTCGTCAACGGCCAGAACGCGGCCGCGGCGATCGGCGACCAGGCCTGGCTGGAGGACACGTTCATCCCTACGGTGGCCAAGCGCGGCGCCGCCATCATCGACGCCCGCGGCTCCAGTTCGGCCGCTTCGGCCGCCAACGCCACCATCGAGGCGATGCGTGACTGGCTGCTCGGCACGCCGGCCGACGACTGGGTCTCCATGGCTGTCAGCTCCGACGGCTCCTACGGCGTTCCCGAGGGCCTTGTCTCGTCCTTCCCGGTGACGACGGCTGACGGCTCCTACGAGATCGTCCAAGGCCTTGACATCGATCCCTTCTCCCGCGCCAAGATCGACGCTTCGGTGGCTGAGTTGCTCGACGAACGGCAAGCCGTCGCGGCCCTCGGCCTGATCTGACCTAATCAAGCAATCACGTTGACGCGGCTCGCGTCCCCAATTCTTTTAAGGAAACGGGGACTCCGGGCCGCGTCAACGGTTTATAGGCGGTCTCCAAGGCCGTTCAGTCTCCCGGCTTCTCGGAAGCCCCGTGTTCCAACAGCGTCCCCCAACGGGACCTCGGCTCGGCCCCTGGCAGATGTGTTAGTGCCGGGTTGTAGTCTGCGTATTTTCGGGCGTATATCACCTATGAGGGCATCCAGCGGGTTGAGAACTTCCCGGTGCCCCAAGCAGCTATGCGGGAAGCAGTCTTGAATGCTATTGTTCACCGCGACTACAGCACTGGTGTTCCGATTCAGATTAAAATCTTGCCTGATGAGGTCATCATCTACAACGATGGTGGTCTCCCGGAGGAGTGGACTCTCGCGGACTTGTTGGGGCAGCATCGGTCACAGCCTCGTAACGCTGCTATCGCTAACGCCTTTTTCCGTTCGGGTCAGATTGAGACTTGGGGGCGGGGCATCGAGAAGATCGAGGAGGCCTGTCGTGCGGAGGGTAGGCCGCTGCCGGTGTTTCAGGCCAAGTCGCGGGAGGTCAGCGTCAGCTTCCCGATCCTCGCCAGCGGACAGACATCATCGCCACATGGCGATGGTCGTGGCGATGATAATGATGAACTCACCAATACTGAACGGGTCCTTGCTGCTGTTGCTGCCGCTCCGGCAGCAACGCAACCGCAACTGTCCAAAACGACAGGCCTATCTCCAAGGACGGTTTCAAGGGAAATTCAGAAGCTCCGCGATGCAGGCTTCATACTTCGGGTCGGTTAGGACCGACAGGGGCATTGGGAGATCAAACAGGGGGACGGCGCATGAGTTCACTCGCTTTCATTGAATGTCAACTTCAGCAGCGCTTTGCTAAGGCTGGCGAGGCCGGACAGTTACGGTAATCTCTGCTTTCCTAGCCAACGCTTTCGGCAAAGCCCAAAGCGGCGGCGCCGATGGCGGCGATGGGCAAGCCGGCCGGGGCTTGGACGACCCGCCGGCTCAACCCCAGGTGGGCCAGGAAGGACGAACCGGCCTCTTGTTCGGCCAGGTGGGCCGCCACCTTTTCGACCAAACCGACCGCCGTCGTGATGACGCCGCCGCCGAAAAGGATCGTCGCCGGGTCGAAGCTGAGGGCGGCCAGGCTGGCCGCCAGGGACAGCCCGCGCAGCAGCCGGCGGCGCTCCGACACGGCCGCCGGCGCCGGGTCGTCCGCCAAGCTGGCCAGGTCGAGGCCAGCCTGGGCCAACCGCTGCGAGACCGACCAACCGGCCGCCAAGGTCTCCAAGCAACCCCGCTGGCCGCAGGGGCAAAGGTCGCCGCCCGGGTCGACGGCCAGGTGGCCGATCTCGCCGGCGGCGTTGTCGTGGCCCCGCAACAAGCGGCCATCGACGACGGCGGCTAAAGCGATGCCGGTGCCGACATTGAGATAGACGAGGTCGCCGCCGGCTCCCGGCAGGGCGTAGGCCGCCCCCAGAGCGGTCGCTTTGACATCGTTGTCGACCCGGACCGGGCAGGTTGTCCGGGCAGCCAAGGCGGCCGCCAGATCGAGATCACGCAGCCCGACGTTGACGGCTTGGCGGACCCGGCCGGTCCGGAAGTCGACCAGGCCGGGGATGCCGACGCCGATTGAGGCGAAGCGGGTGAGATTGGCGCCGAGCAACCCGGTCACCTCGTCGATGGTGGCGAGGACCCCCTCCGGGCCGGGCCTGGTCGGCGCGGAAGCCTCAGCCAAGGTGGCCAACCGGGCGTTGACAATGACAGCTTGAGTCTTGGTGCCGCCGATGTCGAGGCCGAGGTGGAGGCCACGTGCGGCGGACGAGGGCAGAGACGGGCGCGGGGTCGAAACGGCCACCGCGTCAGCCTTTGACCGCGCCGGCCACCAGGCCCGAAGTCAGACGGCCCTGGACGATGAGGAAGAAAATGATGACCGGCACGGCCACCAGCGTAGAGGCGGCCATCACCTGGCCCCAGTCCGTGGCCCGGCTGTTCGATTGCATGAGGAAGCTGCGCAGCCACAGCGGCAGCGTATGGGAATTTTCCTTTTGCATGATGACGAGGGCGATCGTGAACTCGTTCCAAGCCTGCAAAAAGGCGTAGACGCCAGAGGCGACCAGGCCTGGGGCCAGCAGTGGGAAGGTGATGCGGAAGAAAGCTTGGCCGCGTGAACAGCCGTCGACCATGGCGGCTTCTTCCAGGTCGGCTGGCACTCCGGCGACGAAGCCGCGCAGCATCCAGATTGTGAAGGGGACGACGGCGGCGGTGTAGAGAACGGCCAAGCCGCCGGCATTGTTGAGCAGGTCGGCTGATGACAACAGCTTGTATTGAGCGACGAACAAACCTTCTGCCGGCAGCATCTGGATGAACAAGATGGTCAGGACGAAGCTCGTACGGCCCTTGAACTTATAGCGCGAGATCGCCAAGGCCGCGCAGAAGGCGAACAAAAGACAGGCGGCGACGGCGATCAATGTGACAAGCAAGCTGGTGCCCAAAGCGTTCAGGAAGCCGCCGCTTTTGATGACGGCGACGTAGTTGTCGATAAAGCCGGTCGGTACGAAACGAGGCGTGGCCGATGTCAGGATGACGTTGGGCAGCAACGATGAGTTGACCATCCAATAGACCGGGAACACCCAGATCAAGGCGACAACGATGGCAGCGGCGGTGGCCAGCAGGCGGCCCGGGCGGAAGGCGGCAGCCGGCGCGGTGGTGGCAGTGGCCATGTCAGTTGTCCTCCTTGATGAGCGAGCGGACGTAGGGCGCCGACACCAGAATCGTCAAGATGAGGACGAAGACGCTCATGGCGGCGGCCATGCCGAAGTCGGATGAGGCGACGCCGAGTCGGTAGATGTAGGTGCCGAGCAAGTCGGTCGAGGCGATTGGGGCGCCGGCGTCTTGGAGCAATTTGATCTGAGTGAAGACCCGCAGATCCCAGATGATTTGCAAAAGCAAGACGATCATGAGGACGGGCCGGATCATAGGCAAAGTGATATTGGCGAAACGGCGCCAGCCGCCAGCCCCGTCCAACTGGGCGGCCTCCAGCACCTCGCCCGAAATCTGAGTCAAGCCGGCGTAGACGGAGAAGGAGACGAACGGCACGGACATCCAAACGACGATGACGGTGGCGACGAAATAGAAGCTGAGCGGGCTGGCCAACCAGTTGTGGTTGACATAGTCGAAGCCGAGCCGGGTCAAAAGCCAGTTGACGACGCCGGTGTGCCAATTGAAAAGCCAGACGAAAACCGTCATCGAGGCGACCACCGGCATGGCCCAAGCCAGCAGCAAGGCGATCTGCAAGATCAGCCGGGGCAGCCTGCCGACTGCGTTCATGAGCATGGCCAAGCCGACGCCGATGAGGACCGTGAGAATCGCGTTGACCAGGCAGAAGGCGAGGGAGCGGGCGACCACGGTCCAGACCTGGGGGTCCGCCAACAAGGTCAGGTAGTTGGCGGCGCCGACGAAGTCCGGCGGCACGTGGAACTGTTGAGCCAAGCCGAATTGCTGGGTTGAGGTGACCAGCTGCCAGCCGACGGGGTAGGCCAAGGCGGCCAGCAAGATGACGACGGCGGGTACGAGAAGGACATAGGGCGTCCAGGTGACGCGCCGGCGGCGTGGCGCGGTGGGCGCGGGAGAAAGAACTTCATCTGGTTCGGCGACGGCGCCGGCGTGCTGTCGGCTCTTCGCGGCGGGCTCGGGCCGGACCTTGGCGTCTGTGTCTTCGGACATGGCTTTCCTCCGGTCAGGTGGCGGTCAGGGAACGTGGAGCGAGGCGCGGCCGGCGGCCAAAAGAAAAGCCTGCCCGATGGGGAAGCGCTTGCGGAAAGGGGGCCGAAGAGGAGCACAGAGGCCAGGCCGCCAGGGGAGCGGTCTGCCGGCTTGTCAGACCTGTCCGCCGCTGGCCGGGACGGGGGCTAGGTCGCTGGGAGCGGCCCCGGCCGTGTCTTTCGACGCTGAGAGGGCCGCCGGCCGCCGGGCCGCTGGGGGAGCGGCGCCGGCAGCCTAGCTGGGCTCTTTTAGGAAATGACGTCTGAGTCGTTGATGTAGAGCCAGGGGCTCTCATCTTTGGCCGTGTTCGGAGCCTTCGAAGCCTTCTCAAAGAGAGTCTGCAATTGCTCTAGGCCTTTGATCGTGTTGGGGTCGGACAAGGTCGACGTCCATTCGCCGTTGGCGAACTTGGCCAGGTCGCCGCCGTTCGCGAAGATCCACGAAATGCCATTACGCCAATCCTGGCCGCCCAAGAAGAAGCCGGAGAAGTCATCAATGCCGTTGGGGTTCTTTTCGGTGATCGTGACGACGGCCTCATTGAACTCGGTCAGGGTCGTGGGAACGCTGACGCCGGCGGCCGCGTAGATGTCTTTGCGGTAGAAGATGTAGCGGGAGCCGAAGTAGTAAGGCAGCGTGTAGTTCTTGCCGTCGACAGCGCCCACGTCGACGAAGCTCTGAAGCAGCTTCGAGCCGCCCAGCTCCTCGTACATGTCCGTGATGTCGGCGAAAGCGCCGACGTTCGTGAAGGTCGGGGACTGAGTGTTGCCGATCTCCGTCACGTCAGGAGTGTTGTTGGCGTCGGGCAGCGAGGTGGTCAGCTTGGTGACGATGTCGCCCCAGGTCTGCTCCTCGATGGTCAACGTGCCGCCGGTCTTGGCGGCGTAGGCCTCTTTCAGCCAGGTGCGGGCCTCGTCCGGAGTGTCGGCGCCGATGAGCCAGAGGGTGATGTTCTGGCCGCTGGCGTCGCCGGGGTCCGTGACCGGATCGGGCAGGTTGCCGCTGGAGGTCTTGCCGTTCAGCAAGGGCGTGAAGACGGCGTCGTACTCGGCGGCCAAGGCGGCCACGTCGCCGCCGTCGGCGACCTTAGAGAAGAACTCTTCCAGTTTGCCGGAGGCCTCGACCGTGGCCCAGCCCGGCGCCGCCGGGGTCAGCTTGGAGTTCGAAGCCGAATCGATCAGGGCCTTGGCGAACTCGTCCGTGCCGAGCGAGCTGACGTAGTCAGAGTTGGCCGGGCCGAGGCCGTTCTTGCCCAGCAGCTGCTGGTAGTCGGCGGAGAAGATCAGCCGCATGAGCTCGCGGGCGCCGGCCTGGTTGGGCGAAGCGGCCGAGATGCCGATGTTGGAGCCGCCGGCGAAGACCGGGGCGGGTTTGCCGTCGTTGCCGGGCAGCGGATAGACGCCGAAGGTGGCGTCATTCCACTCGCGGACGTCTTTGCCGTCCTTTTGGACGAGGTCGCCGATCGACCAGTGCGCCCAACCGGGGGCGATGATCGTGGCGGTCGCCAAGGAGGTCGTATTGTCAGAGGTTGCGCTCGAGCTGGGGGTGTCTGTCGCCGCAGTGTCGCCGCCGCTGTTGCCGCAGCCAGCCAAGGCGAGGGCGCCGGCCGTCGCCAAGGCGGCCAAGGCCACGATTCGCTTCATGGGTTTCCTTTCAGATGGGTGTTTCTTCTTCGGGGGTTGTGTCCGCCGGTTTGGCGGAAGGGCGCCGGCGCCTAGGGCGCCGGAATCAGGGGCTTTAGTCCGTTTGCTGTTGGCGGCCAGGCCGCTTGGGGGCTCGGTGTGTTGGATTTTCGGATTCTTGAGTTGTCGGTTCGCAGTGCGGTCAGGGTGGTCAGTGGATGCCGAGGCGGCGTCTCAGGACGAGGGCCGCGGCGCCGAGTATGACGGCGTCCGGGCCGAGGGCCGACGCCCGCAAGACGACCGGCCGGCGGGCGTCGATACGGGTGCGGTCGTGGATGATGGTCTGGCTGGCTTCCAGGAAGGAGCCGGTGATGAGGTCGGCCGGTCCGCCGACGATGACTTCGGTCAGGTCGAGCAAGCCGACCACTGGCGCGAGAGCCAAGCCGAGGGCCCGCCCGGCTTCGGCCAAGATGGCGTCACGTTCGGCTTCGGCGGCGGCGATGCGCCGTCTCAGAGCCGGCGCCGCGACCCAGGTCTCTAGGCAGCCAGCTTTGCCACAGCGGCAAGGCTGGCCGTCTGGGTCGATGACGACGTGGCCGATCTCGCCGGCCGCGCTCGAAGAGCCGACGAGGGGGGCGCCGCCGATCAAGAGGCCGGCCCCGCCGCCACGGGAGATTTGAACCCTGATGAGGTCTTCGGGGCCGTCGCCGAAGCGGTCCTCGGCGATGGCGGCCAAGTTGGCGTCGTTGGCGACCTCGACAGCCTGGCCGAGAGCGTCGGCCAAGAGCTGGCGGAGAGGCAGCCGGTGCCAATCTAAATTGTGAGCGGCGCGGACCGCGCCGTCCGGGCCGACCAGGCCGGGGGTGCCGACGCCGACGCCGACGCTGGGCCGGTCGCTGGCCGCTACGAGAGCTTCTCCCAGGGCGGTCACGGCGGCGGTGG
>JAIRXC010000095.1 GCA_031268515.1 Propionibacteriaceae bacterium | reverse complement strand
TTTTCAATCCTAAAAGGGAGCGCCTGGCGGCGGCGTATCGAAAAACGCCTGCGCCACAGCGGCGCCATGCCGCGTCGGCTTGGGAGGCGCAGCACACGCTTCGGCCGAAGCCATGGTTGTCCGCAAAGCCTGTCCGGCGTCCGCAGGTCTTAAGGGCCTGATCCGCCTCTGCTAGACTGACAGTCGGTCGGTTAGTTGGAGGCGGACATGAAAACCCGAGTCGTGAAGCAGGCCGAGGTGCGGCGAGACGAGATCCTGGATGCGGCAAGCCGCCTGTTCACGACGAAGGGATACGAGGCGACGACGATCAGCGACCTGCTAGACGCGGTCGGGATCGCGCGGGGCACCTTGTACCATCACTTCCGGTCCAAAGAGAACGTCCTAGACGGACTGATCCGCCGACACGGCGATCAGGTGCTGGCCGGGCTGCGCGAAGTCGTGGCGTCTGGGCTGTCGACGCCCGAGAAGCTGCTGGCGTGCATTGCGGCCCTGGCGCCGCAAGACCCGGCGCAGGCCGCCCTCGTGGATGAATTGGGCCGCGCCTCAGACAGCGCGCTGTTCTCGAAAACCTTAGATGACATCGTGATCCGCCTGGCCCCGGTGATCGCGGAGGCAGTGGCCGACGGGGTGGCGGCCGGGGTGCTGCACACCGCCTACCCGGTGGAGGCCAGCCGGATTCTCCTGGTCGCGGCCTACGCTCTGCTGGACAACCGGACTCTGGAGTGGGCCGATCAAGACCGAGCGGTCCAGTTCGCGGCGCTGCTGGACGCCGCCGAGCGCGTCCTTGGCGCCGAACCAGGGTCATTGTCGTCGCTGGCAGGCGGCGGCGGACCGCGCCCGGCGGCGCCGTCATGATCCGCGGCCTGGTCGCCAAAGACCTGCGGCGCGGCCTCGGCGCAAACGCGGTGCTGTTCGGCTTCTTCTTTGTGACCGCGTTGCTGGCCTGCGGCGGCGCGGGAACGGCCGCCCGTCTCCTGGGGGCGACAGACAGCCTGTTCGCCGCCGCGGCGGCGCCGGACGCAGTGCAGATGAGCAGCGGCGAAATCGACGAGAGCCAGATCGCCGAGTTCGCCGCCAGCCGCCCGGAGGTCGAGGACTATCTGGTGTCCAAAGCCGCAATCGCCACGGGCGATGCGCTGTGGTTCGGGGACGCGACGCAGGCCGACTCGTCCTCGGTTATGGAATACTACTTTGTGACGCAAAATTCGTCCTTCGACCGGCTGCTCGGCCTGGACAATAAACCGGTTCAGGTGGCGCCGGGGCAGATCGGCGTCCCGATCTACGACATGCTGCGTCACGGCTTGCGGACCGGAGACCGCCTCCGGGTCAAGACACCGGCCGGTGAGATGAGTTTTGCAATCACCTCTTTCTTGCGCGACGCGCAGATGAACCCGGCAATGATCAGCTCGAAACGGCTTCTTGTCGCTCCGGCGGATTTGGGCCGGCTGAGCGAGTTGCTGGCCCAAAGCGAGCACCTGATCGAGTTCCGGCTGTCGCCGGGGGCGTCCACAGCGGCGTTCCTGGACGCCTACCGGGAAGCGGGCCTGCCGCAGGCCGGCCCCAGCGTAGACGCCGGCCTGTTGCGGGCGGCGGCGTTCCTCAGCGACGGCCTGGTCGTGGCAGTCCTGCTGCTGGCAAGCCTGCTGCTGCTGATCATCGGGGTCATCTGCCTTCGTTTTGCGGTCGTGTCGGCCATCGCGGCCTCCTACCGCGAACTCGGGGTGTTACGGGCGATCGGGGCGCCCCTGGGGTTTATCCGGCGAGTCTTCTCCGCCAAGTACATTGCGCTGGCCGCCGCCGGCTGTCTGCTGGGCTGGTCCGGCGCGCTGGTCTTGGCGCCTAGCCTGACACAAGACGCCCTGCTCTACACCGGGGAGCCGGCCAGTCCGGTCGGAATGCTGATCGCGGCCAGCGGGGCGGGCGCCGGCTTGTTCACCGTCGTGGCAGCCTCGTGCTGGCTGGCCGTGCGAGCCGTTGGAAAGGTTTCGGCCACACAGGCTTTGCGGGACGGGATGATCGGCGGCGCCCAACCTGGCCGGCGGCGGTGGCCGCTGTCGTCTGGACGGAGCCCGGTGACGTGGTACCTCGGGCTGCGGGACCTGCATTTGCGCCCTCAGGCCTACCTCGTGCCGCTGGCCGTGTTCGCAATCGCCGCGTTCTTGCTGATCGTCCCGGTCAACTTTCTCGCCACCGCCAACTCACCCACATTCGTCCAGTACATGGGTATCGGCCTGTCTGAGGTGCGCTTGGACGCCCCGGTCAATGGCGACAACCCCGAGCTGCCCAGCCAAGTCATGGCCCGGATCGCCGGTGATCCTGACATCGGCCGAGCCGCCCAGACCACCGTCTACCGTTGCGCGCTGCTGCCGGCGACAGGCCAGGCAACAACCAGCCTGGTCGAAACCGGCGACTTCGAGACTTTTCCCGTCGCGTATCTGGAAGGACGGGCGCCGGCCGCCAGAGGCGAACTGGCGCTGTCTCGTATCTGAACGCCGACGAGTTGGCGCTGTCCCCCGGCGACACGCTGAAACTTCAAGACGGCTCCGGCTGGCAAAGCGTGCGGTTGACGGGCGTCTACCAAGACATCA
This sequence comes from Propionibacteriaceae bacterium, assembly GCA_031268515.1. Lineage (GTDB taxonomy): Bacteria > Actinomycetota > Actinomycetes > Propionibacteriales > Propionibacteriaceae > WQYJ01. The sequence continues at coordinate 19,931 of JAIRXC010000095.1, read as the reverse complement.
CCAACGGCGGCCGGACTGCGAAGGCCGCCGGCGGCCTGTCGTGCGGAAACCCGATCTGGGTCACGGTCAACCTCGATGCGGCGCCTGGCGGCGCCCCGGAGCAGATCATCGCCGACTTCAAAACTGCCTTCGAGGGGCTGCGGGCCTACTCCATGAGCGACTACAGCGCCCAGACCCTCGGTCCGACACTCGCCTCGCTCGGCGTCGCGGTGCGCGCCTCGCTCATTGTGTCGACCGTGGTCGTCGCCCTCATAGCGGCGCTGTTCACCGGCGTCCTCCTCACCCGTGACGCCGGGCCGAACGCTGTCTTGCGTGCCCTTGGAGCTCCTGGCGCCCTGGTGCGGAATCAGTATCTCGTCCGCCTCCTCGCCCTCCTCAGCGCCGGAGTCGTCATCGGCGCCGTCTTGGCGGGCACGGCCGGGGAGGCTGTGACAGGCGCGCTCATGTCGATCCTGGGAGCGCCTCGCATCTCGTTTTGCGCAAACCCGCTCATCTCCTACCTCGCCTGCCCAGCGGCGCTTATCCTCGCCGTCGCGGCGGCTACCGCGGCCGCCGGCCAGGGTGGCGCGAAGCCGCGTGCCCACACTGCTTTAAGAACTGACTGAGGCGCCTCATGACACCGCTGCTGACCGCCACCGAGTTGGCCAAGGACTACCAGGCCCGGGCCGCGATGCCCGTTCCGGCGCTGCGCAATGTCTCGCTCGCCGTCCAGCCGGGGGACTGTGTCACGATCATGGGACCGTCCGGGTGCGGCAAGACGACTCTGTTGAACTGCCTCAGCGGCCTCGACTCCCCCAGTTCGGGAACCGTCGTCTTCGACGGCCAGGAATTGACCGGGTTGCCGGAGAAGACACTCGCGGCGATCCGGTTGCGCCGTATCGGCTTCGTCTTCCAACACCCTGCTTTCTTACCGGCCCTCAGCCTCTTGGACAACATCGTGTTACCGGGATTTCTGGCCGGCTCGGCTCGCGCCGAGGTCGTCGCCCGCGCGCGGCGGCTGGCCGCGGCCACCGGCATCGCCGACCTGGTCGACCGGAACATCTCGCAGGTCTCCGGCGGCCAGCTCCAGCGGGCCGCGATCTGCCGGGCTCTTGTCAACAACCCGGTGATCGTCTTCGGCGACGAGCCCACCGGCGCGCTCAACCGGACCGCCGCCGCTGAAGTCCTCGGCCTTCTGTCTGACGCTAACCGCGACGGCGCCACGATCATGCTCGTCACCCACGACGTGCGCGTGGCCGCCCGCTCGCGCCGTGTGCTGGCGATGGCGGACGGGGCGATCATCGCCGAACACCGGTTCGAGCCTCTCTCCGACTCGGCTGGCCTGGGCGCGCGGGAAAAGCAGCTGAGTTCCTGGTTGCCAGGAGTCGGCCTGTGACCGGCGGCCGAGCGGTTGATCCCACGCCGCCTCAGACGCCAGACGGCGGCCCGGCGCGGGCGCTGCCACTGTCCTTCGGCCGGTTTTCGGTGTTGTGGGCCGGCCAGTTCGTCTCCAGCGTCGGTTCGGGGCTGACGGCGTTCGGTCTCGCGGCCTACTTGTTCGAACGCACCGGAGCCGCCACCAGTGTGACGCTCGTGACTTTGTGCGCGTTCCTGCCGCCGGTCCTCCTCGCTCCCGTCGCGGGAATGCTCGCAGACCGCTTCGACCGCCGGCTGTTGATGATCGCCGGAGACGGGCTGTCGGTGTTCGGACTGGTGTTCATACTCGCCGCCGCGTTGGCCGGAACAGCCGAACCATGGCAAATCTACGCCGGCGTGTTGTTCTCCGCTTTGTTCGCCAGCTTGCTCGACCCGGCCTACCGGGCGACCATCACCGACCTGGTGCCCGAGGAGCAATACAGCCAAGCCTCTGGCATGGTGCAACTCGCTGGTTCCGCGAAATACCTCATCTCGCCTTTCAGCGCCGGGTTTCTCTACCCTTGGTGCGGCATCGAAGGCCTCCTCGCCATCGACATCGCCACTTTTGCCATCACCGTCGCCACCACCCTCGTGGCGCGCCGGCCCGGAGGCGCCCGCCCGGGCGGCCGAACCGGAGCCGAGGACACGGCCCGGGCCGGGCAGACGGTAGCATTCGCGCCCGGTTGGCGGGCGCTGACAGCCCAGCCGGGAACAGTCGCGCTCGTCGCCATCTTGGCCGTGGCGACGTTCTGTGTCGGCTTCCTCGAAACCTTGTTCCCGCCGATGCTGCTTTCCTTCTCCACTCCCCAGACCCTCGGCGTCATCGAAACCACCGCCGCCACAGGGATGCTCGCCGGCAGCCTCGTCTTGTCTGTCATCAAGATCACCCGCCGCCACACCCGCGCGTTGCTCATCGGCCTGGGCGCTGCGGGAGTGTGCGTCATCGGCGTCGGACTCACCCCTGACACCGTCGTCATCGCCGCTTTCGGGTTCTGTTTCTTCGCCGCGTTGCCGTTCGTCAACACTCCCGCCGAGGTGCTGATCCGCTCTGCCATTCCCAACCAGGCCCAGGGCCGGGCCTGGGGGCTTGTCAGCCTCCTCACAAACAGCGGTTACGTCATCGCCTACGCCGCCGCCGGCCCGCTGGCCGACTGCCTGTTCACCCCCGCGCTCCTGCCGGGCGGTCCGCTGGCGGGGATCCTCGGGCCCGTGTTCGGCACGGGGCCGGGCCGCGGGATCGGCGTCATGATCGCCTTCGTCGGTTTCTTCCTCGCTGTCACCGCCCTCGCGCTGACCCGCTCCCGCTCCCTCGCGACTCTGGCGCCACCACGACCTGACAAGGACGACTGCCAATGAGAAAGACCCAACTTCAGAGGCTTATTCATAACTCGGTTTGCCAGCCAAGCCGGTAGAGTTCGAGGCGGGCGATGAGGCGTATAGTTTCAGGTAATCGCTTGAACGGTTTCGGGCGAGTTCTTCCAGGCCGGGTCCGCTGAAGACGTGCGCTTCGCTGAAGGAGTCTTAAAATTAGCCATTTTGCCATCTGCGATAGTTTGCCACACCGGATAGCAGGGCGATGCTGATATTTTTACAGGGTTTGACGATGGGGCTTGCTTACGTCGCGCCCATCGGCATGCAGAATATGTTTGTGATCAATTCGGCCCTTACGAGAACCCGTCGGATGGCTTATTTGACCGCGCTCATCGTCATATTCTTTGACGTGACGCTCGCGCTTGCCTGTTTTCTTGGCATGGGCGCAATTTTGGAAACCTGGCCGATCACTAAAACTGTAGTTTTGCTAGTGGGCAGTTTGCTCGTTATTTTCATCGGCATTGCCCTGTTACGCGACAAGAGCGCCAAGGAAGTTGACGGCGATGTGAACATCCCGCTTGCCAAAGTGATAGCGAAAGCCTGCGTGGTGACATGGCTGAACCCTCAAGCTATTATCGACGGCACGATGTTGCTTGGGGCCTTTCGGGCGACCCTGCCATCTGACGAGGGCTGGCATTTTCTCATAGGTGTGATGCTTGCGTCTGTTTTGTGGTTTATGGGCCTAGCCGTCATTTTGCACATCTTTCGACACAAGTTCACCCCAAAGATCACCCGCCTCATAAACATCATATGCGGCGCCGTGATAATCGGATACGGCATCAAGCTGTTCGTTGACTTTGCAATGAGCGTGGCGCCGCTTATATCACCGACTTAAACCATCGCCCTCTCGTGCAAGCGCCAGCTCCCCGCCGCTCAACGTGAAGCGGCGGCGAAGCTTCGGGCCAAGTCCGACCGACATGCCTACAGATAAGGTTACCCATATGGATGACAACAGCCAGCTCCCGGATGAATCTCCGGCCGCCCGACAGGAGGCGCTGTCGGACCTGATCGCCACGCAGGTGTCAAATTACGGCCCGCCGATCCAACAGTTCGTCTTCCCCGCCAATCCGTTGCCAGGGCATGTGTGGGACGACGCCGCCGCCGTCTTCCAGACGACAGCGGCTGACTTCGCAGACACGTTGCGTCCAGACGAAACGCCGTTGCTGTTTGTGGGAGCGCATGTCCGCAACCGGTTCACCCGTAGGCGCGTGGGGATTGGGTTCTTGCTGACCGACCAGACGCTGCAAGTGCTAAACGGGTTTTCCGCCGCGCGCGGCCCATTGACATTTGCGTTGCGGAGCCGGTCTGCTGTTTCGGAGGCGGCAGACGCGTTCGACTGGTCCTCGTTGGAGGGTTTGTTCCGCCATAGCCACAGCACAACCGACGTGATGCGCCCTAAGCTTCTCCGAGTGTTGTCCGATGCCGCCGCCTTGACGCTGACGGCTGCCTCTCAAACCGCCACTGACCAGGTGGCCCGCCCGACCGCCCGCGACCTGGCGGGCAGACTGCGCGAACTTAACTTGTCCAGCACAGTAAAGCTGGGCGGTGACCCGAAACAGCGCAAGCACCTGGCCAAACTCGCCGCCAAGCTCGGCCTGCCCGAATCGGAACCGGTCATCGCCGCCGTCTCCGACGCGACACTGGCCGGGCCTTACGGAACCGTGGTGACCAATGCGGCGGTCTGCTCCCGCGACTTGATGGAAGACGCCGTCCCGGCCACGCCTCGCGCCGCCATCGACCCCTCGCTGCTGCTGATCGACCAAGACCGGCTGATCCTCGGCCCTGGCCAGGTCCACACCCTGCCAACCTCGCTGTCCGACACCCAGAAACTGCCCCTGACGTTGTTTTTGCGCGAATTGTTGGCGGGCACCCTGGCCGAATCGCAAACACCGCGGTAGCGGGGCCGCCGGGCGTCGCTGCCAGCTGGCCGTGGCGGCACATCGGCCCGTGGCCGCCGATCGAACGCACACCTGGTTGGCGCTGCGCCAAATCTGCTTGGCCAAACGCCATCTTGAACCATTTAAATTGTCGTAGCGCCGCCTCAGGCCGAGGCTGGCACGGGCCTTTGCCAGGCACAGCCGCCTTATCAGCAGCAGTCAGAATCGCCGCAAGGTTCGCGTTCGCCGGCCAAGACCGCCGCGGGCTGGGCGCAAGCCTCGCCCCGCCAGGCCTCCAAGCCTTCCCGGACGGCCACGCCAGCGAGGACGAGGGCCGCCGCCGGATCGGCCCAGGACCAGCCCAGCCAGGCGTTGAGGACAAGGCCGACAAGGACCGCAGCCGACAGGCCGGCGCAGATGAGAGTTTGCTTCGAGTCAGCGACCGCGCTGGCCGAACCCAATTCGCGGCCCGTTTGGCGCTCGAACCAACTGACGAACGGCATGACGGCAAGGCTGACGGCGACGAGGGCCAGGCCAATAGGAGAGCGCTCGGCTTCGGCGCCGCCCATCAGGTCCAAAACCGAACTGGCGCCGACGTAGGCGGCCAGCGCGAAGAAGGCGACGGCGATGAGCCGGAGGGCGGCCCGCTCCCGCTTCTCCGGCTCCGGAGCGGCGAATTGCCAGGCCACGGCGGCAGCCGAGAGGACCTCGACGATCGAATCAAGGCCGAAACCGACAAGAGCGGTTGAAGAAGCGGCGGCTCCTGACACGATGGCGATGACCGCCTCGACCACGTTATAAGAAATCGTGCCCGCGACGATCCAGCGGATGCGGCGTTGGAGTTTCTGGCGGCGTTCCGAGGTCAGGGAAGCTGCCGCCGGGACGGTCACGCCGCCGACTCCGCGCAGCCGTCGCCGCAGTCGGCGGCCTCAGCGCCGTCTCGGCAGTCGTTTTCATCGTCCACGGGCAAACAGTCAAATCCCTCATCCACGGTGAGGGCCACATCCACGAGAGCGGACAAGGCTGCGGTCAGCCGCGGGTCCGCCATCTCGTAGCGGGTCCGCCGGCCTTCGGGCACGGCCACGACAATCCCGCAGCCCCGCAAACAGGTCAGGTGGTTTGAGACGTTTGTCCTTGTCAGGCAAAGATCGCGGGCGAGTTCCGCCGGATAAGAGGGGCTTTCCAAGAGAGCCAAGACGATACGGGAACGCGTCGGATCGGCCATGGCCCGGCCGAGCCGGTGCATGATGTGGAGTCGAGATTGAATGGTCAGCACACGGTGACTATACAGCGCTAGCTGACCATTTCCAAGAGCCGTCGGCCGGCAGACCGGCCGCCTGTCAGCCCGCCGCCGTAAACTCCAAGGCAGCGCCCCGGCACTGCTCCCGTTGATTTCAGCGAAGCCAGCGGCGTAAGCCCTCGAAACCAGCACCCCCACCGGCGAACTCCCGCCGGGGCGCCTCAAAGCCACGCCCAGGACGCGTAGGGGAAGCGGGCGAGTCCGCCCCTGGCTGACCGCTTGGCCTTGCCGCAGCCGACGCGGAGAGGAAGCGGAAAGTTTCCGGCAGAGGGCGCCAAACGGCGGCCAAGGCATGCCGGAGGCGCGGAAAAAGGCTGGAAAAAACGGGGCCGGGGGGCCTGGGGAGACGGCGGAAGAGCACGGTAGGGTACGGGATGCGAGCCTAGGGCGCCGGCCCGGCTGACTGTCCAACAAGCAAGGGGTGTGACCGATGAAGATCGCCATCCAGCACGAATTCTTAACCGTCGACGCCGAAGGGCGCGTGGCCGGGCATGACGCAGGAGACACCCTCGTCCGACGCCTTTTGCGAGTTTTCCCGGGAGCGACCCTGATCGGCCCGCGCACTCACCGCTACCCCGACTTCGACGTCGTCCCACTGGAAATGCTCGACGGCAATGACACCGTCCTCATCAACATGGACGTCATCGACTCGGCCGCGGCTTGGCGGACGCTGCGGGCGACCTGCGAGAAGCCCAAGGTCATGAACTTCGTCTGGTGGAGCACGTCGCGTTATTCAGAAGCCGTCGAGATGGCCGAGCTGGCCTTGGCCTGCGCCCTCTTCCCGACCTTCGCCAACTCCGAGCGGACGATGCGGGCGATCTCCGAATCGGTCCGACGCTGGACCGTCAAGCCGCTGGCCGAACGCGCCCGCATCGGCGGCGTCAACCTCGGCATCCGCTTGGAACACGTCCAAGCCCGCCAGGAACCGGCGACGCCGGTCGTCCTTTACCCCGCCATCTACGTCTCCCAGCGCAAGCAGCCGGGTCTCTTCATCGACGTTGTCTCCAAGGTGGCCAAGAAGACCCCGATCGTCGTGGAGGCTCGCTTGTCGGAAGCCCACCTCGTCAGCGAGCCGGCCATGCGCCTGTCCCGCGAACACTGGGCCAAGGTCGGCCCGCTCGTGCCGTCCCGCCACGATTATTGGAAGGCCCTCGCCCGCACGACCGCCTTCCTCGCCACGGCCGAGGATGAGTCCTACGGCCTCGAATACATCGAAGCCCTTGTGGCTGGCGCCATCGGCGTCTTCCCAGACCGCGAGTGGGCGCGGGCGATCCTGCCGGAGAAATATCCGTTCTTCTACAAGACCCCAGCCGAAGCCGAAGCCCAGCTCCTGCGGGCGGTCACCGACACAGCCGCCTGTCGGGCGGAACTCGACAAGGCCGTCAACGGCTCCTTCGCCGACTGGCTGCGCGACCACCACGACGAAGACAACTTCGAATCCTCCATCGCCGAGCATGTGACGCGCTGGTTCGGCCCCATCAGCTGACCTTGAGCTCCGCTCCCCTACCGCCGCTCACCGGCGCGCCTCGGCCTGATCAACTGGCTTTTGGCCCGTAGCCCCGTCTGCCCTGTGAGGGCTCCTGCCGCTTTGGGTGTTGTCCGAATGCGGCGCGGCGGCGCCTGTGGACAAGCGGCGCGCCGAGGCTGGCGGCAGACAAGGTACGGGGCATGGAACGACCACGCCTCAGCCAGGCGGACGAGGTCCGCTTGGCCAAACAGATCGAAGCCGGCCTCCTCGCCCAGTCCCGGCTCGACGGACCCGATCCGACGGCTTACGGCGGCGACGGCAACCTGCGCGATGACGACGGCCTACGCCGGAACGCCCCCGATGCCCTGCTTCCCGCCTCTGCCGCCGCTCCTGCGAGAGCCCCCGCCGACGCTGCCTCGGACAACGCCGCCACCTCCGTCAGCGCCCCCCTGACGGCCGCTGACGGCCCTCCGACCGACGAAGAATTGCGCGCCTTGGCCCGCCAAGGAGTTCTGGCGAAGGAGACCATGGCCCTGGCCAACCTCGGCCTCGTCCGAGTCATCGCGGCAGAAGCCGGACGACGGAGCGCCGTCCCCAGGGCTGATCTTTTCCAAGAAGGCTGCCTCGCCCTCGGCCAAGCGATCATCCGCTACGACTACCGTCGGGGTCGTTTCGGCCCCTACGCCGCCTTCTGGATCCGCTCCGCCTTGCGCCACCTGGCCCCGTCGGCGACAACGTCTCTGCCAGACGACCTCATGGACGAGCGCCCGGTCCGCCGAATCGACGCCACTGTGACACGGCAAGCCCTCGGCAGCGGCCTCGCCCATCTGTCTTCCGAGGAACGCCGCGTCGTCTGCCTCCGCCACGGTTGGGGCGGCGAACCGGCCAGCTTGAGCCAAGTGGCGGCCCGCCTCGACCTTTCGGTCGGCAAGGTCCGCCGCTTGGAGAGCCAAGGCTTGGCGCGGCTACGGGAACACTGGTTGGCTGCGGCGGCCTGACGCGCCCCTAGCCGGCCAGACCACCAGATCTCATCGGCTTTTGCCTTGGCGCGGGTTTGACGCCTTGAATAAACCGAAGTTCCTGAGGGGGGCAGTTAGGCTTTTGCGGGAGCGCTCCGGGAGACCGCGAGAGCCGCGAATTACCGCCAAGCGCCGCCAGACAGTTCCAAGCTATTTGGGGGAGCGCTGCTCCACACCGTCATTTTGGCATCCCGGCACGTGACAGTTCCAAGCCATCTGGGGGAACGATCCTGGAAAGAGAGCCATCCGGGAGCGGCCCGCCAGCTTCCCTCAAACTGTCCGCAGGACGAGTTGGCCGGGCCGGCTCCAGGGCTGGCTCGAGCGGCCCGCCAACTTCCCTCCCAGCTTCCATCAAACGGTCCGCAGGGCCGCGGTGGGCGACTGACGGGCGGCTTTGAGGGCGGGATAGAGGCCGGCTAGGACGCCGATGACCATTGCGATGCCAGGCCCGGCCAGCGCTGTCCAAAGGGGAACCGAGAAGACGATGCCGAGGTAGGCGGTGAAACAGAAGACGGCGTAGAGGCCGAAGGCGACGCCAAGCAGGCCGCCGCCTAAACCGATGACGGCGGCTTCAAGGACGAATTGGAGCCCGATCTGGCCGGTGCGGGCGCCGAGGGCGCGGCGCAAACCGATCTCGCCCCGGCGTTCCATGACTGACACAACCATGGTATTGGCGATGCCGACGGCCCCGATGAGGAGGGCGACGCCGCCAAGGCCGAGGGCGAGGTTGGCGAAAACAGAGAAGAAATAGCTCTGGGCGTAGGCGAAATCCGACGGCTTGCCGACCGAGACGCCGGCCGGATTGGCCGGGTTGGCCGTCTTCGCCATGACGGAGTAGACAGCGTCAGCTTGGCCGGGCCAGGCGATGGCGAAGATTTCGGCGATGTTGAGCGGCCCGAAGGTTTTGGCCGCCCAACCGGGGGCGAGGAAAGCGGCCGAGTCGAGGTAGGAGGAGTAATTCGGCAAACCGTCAAGGACGCCGATGACCGCCCACCAGGTTTGGCCGACCCAAATCCGATCGCCGACCCCGAGGCGTAGGCGCTGGCTGGTCAGATGGCCGAGGACGACGGTCGGCAGCTGGCTGCTGGCCTCGTCGAACCAGCGGCCATCGACCAGTTCGCCGCCCAGGGAACCCATGAGGTCGCCTTCGGCCACCATGGCCATGTAGCCGCCGGTCTCGCCGGCCATGACCTTGTCGGTCCGGTAGACGGCGGCGTCGGAGACATTGCGAAGGGTCAGCGAGGTGCGGACGGGCCAGATCCGCCCGACCATGGCGGGAGCCGTCTCGGGCAAAGGAACGGGCTCGCCGGTCTGGCGGTCGGAGCCTGGAAAAACTTCGATTGCATTAGCGCCCCAGGCTTCGAACTCGGCCGTCATCTGGGCGTTGTAGGAGGCGGGGATGCCGATGACAGCGACGAGGGCGGCGATGCCAATGGCGATGCCGACCGCCGACAAAGCGGCCCGGACCGGCCGGCTGCGAGGGCCGAGGACGGCCGTCGCGAAAACGTCGCGGACAGACAACCGAGGCCGCCGATCGGCCGTGGCGGCGGCAATCGGGGAGCGGCCCGCCGCCCGCCGCCGGACGGGCCAAGCGGATCGGGTGGTCCGGGCCGTCATGGCGCCACCGGGCTTCGCCGACGGGCGGGACCGCCTGTGTCGCTTGTGATCGCGCCGTCGAGAATGGTGATCGTCCGGTCGAAACGAGCCGCCAAGGTCTGGTCGTGGGTGATGACGACGACGGTCGTGCCGGCCCCGGAGATGCTCCGGAGGTAATCGACGACCATGTGCCCTGACGCTTGGTCGAGGGCGCCGGTCGGCTCGTCTGCGAAAAGGACGCGAGGCTCGCCGGCGATGGCGCGGGCGATGGCGACGCGCTGCTGCTCGCCGCCGGACAACTCGCCGGGGCGATGACCGGCTCGGGCAGCCAGACCGACCCGGTCTAAGGCGGCGTGGGCACGGCGGCGGCGCTCGGCCCGGCCGAAGCCTTGGTAGAGCATTCCGGTGGCGACGTTGTCGAGGGCGGTCAGCGCCGGCAGAAGGAAAAACTGTTGAAAGACAAACCCGATGGCGTCACCGCGCAAACGAGCCCGCTCCCGCTCCCCTGCCGCGGTCGCCTCGATCCCCTCGATCCAAACCTGGCCCGACGTCGGTTGGTCGAGCGTCCCCATGATCGAAAGCATCGTCGTCTTGCCAGAACCGGACGGCCCGACCACGGCGACGAACTCGCCTGGTCCGATCTCGACATCGACGTTTTGGAGGACGCGAAGGGGCGGGTGGCCAGGGTAGACCTTGTTGACGGCGTAAAGGGCGAGTTGCGGCCCGCCCGACTCCCGGCCGCTGTCTGACCCGCCCTCGCCAAGGCCGCTGTCTGGCCCGCCCTCAGCAGGGCTGCTGTCTGACCCGCCCTCGCCGGGACCGCAGTCCGGCCCGTCTTGGTTTTGGGACTCTTCTTCCGCCGTCGGCTGACCGGCCGGCCGGCTGTCTCGCAGGCTGTCCAGCCCGCTAAAGCCAGAAGCCTCGTCCTGGTCGTCTTGGCCGTCGGCTGGCCGGCCAGGGGGGTTTGAACTGGCCCGGAGGCGCGGCGGCCAACTGCGAAAAGCACGTCCCTTGCCAAGGCGGCCGTCCGCAGCGGAATCGGTCATGGGACGATCACGAGGTCGCCCTCGGTCAGCTTGTCCGTGAAAATCTGCGCCCGGGTGTCCGCCACAAGTCCGAGATCGACGGCGACGATGCTGCCGTCAGGCCGCTCGACGCAATAACCGCCTTCAGCTAAAACCATGAGCGCTGTCACCGGAACGACCAACGTGTTTTCTGCCTCGTCTTGGATGAAGGCGATCATGACCGAGCTGGGTCCGAGGCCGGCCAGGGCGGCTTGGTCGTCGATGTCTATCCGGACCGTCGAGGGCGTCAGCTGCAATGTCAGCGGGTCCTCGGACGGCTCCGTGACATCTCCCACCTTGCCCGACAGTTCGGTCCCGTCCGGCAAGGCCAACCGGGCCAGCGTCCCCGTCGCGATGAGCCGCCGCTGAGCCTCTGTGAGCTGGGCATATGCAAAAAGTTTTATTTGCGTCCATGTGGCGACGGCGCTTGTCGCTGGCAGGCCGAGCTTGGCTTTGACGGCGTCGACGCGGATCTGGGGCTCGGGGACCATGAGGACGGAATTGGGGCCGACAACGTTGAGGAGGGCCTGGTTTAACGCCTGCTGGGCCTTCGTTTGAGCGGCCTGGGCTTGGGTGACCGCCTGGTTTTCGGCGGTCAAATCAGGTGGCTTATACAACTCATCTTGCTGTGCGACGGCGAGGGCGAGCTGGTCTTCGGCCAAGGAAATGGCGCCGGCGTCGCAGACAGGCAGACCGAGGGCCGAGCAATCGCCGCCCCGGGCCTCTTCAAGGGCCCGCTGCGCGGCTCGGACGGTGTTGGCGGCTGCGACAACCTGAGATTGGCTGGGGCTGACGGCTGCCGCCGCGGCGTGATTTTGCTGAGCGGACGCCAAAGCCGCCTTGGCGTCTTCCAGCTGTTCGCGGGCCGCTTCCCGGGCCGCGGACACCGTCGAACTGACGGCTGCTTCGGCGTAACCCGCCCGGGCGTACAACCCGGCGATGGCGGCAGACAAAGCCGCGTCGTAAACCTGTCCCGCGCCCGCGTCAAGGCCGAGCCCGTTGAGGCCGGACCGCAGCGCCGCGACATCGATCCCAACCGTCCCCGGGCCGATCTCCCGCCACAGGGGCAAGTCACCTTGGAGAAGGAAAACCGGAGCGCCCTCGATTTCCATGATGACGTCCCCGGCTTTGAGGATCTGGCCGGCTTCGGGCAACTTGGTGACAACGCCGCCACCGCCGCCAAGCTCCGTCGGGGTCCCGTAGCCGAGGGAACCGGACAAGGTGAAACCAGCCGCCAGAGAAGTCCGTTCGACCACAGCGGTCCGCGTCTCCCGCTCCGGGGCGGCTTCCCCGCTGGGGTGGCCGATGGCGTAGGCGAGGCCAGCGCCGCCGGCCAACAGCGCCACGGCCACAGCCGCGACGATAAAAGGCCGCCGGCGGCGGCGCGGGCGAGCTAGAGGGAGGTTGTCAGCGGACATGTCACATCAATCCTTGTCCCTGCGAACTTAGCCGGAGCGCTGTCAGGCTTACGATACGGGATGCGCTGTCCTCTGGCGGACAGGCTTGCGCGAAGCCGCCCTCCTCTGCCGGTGCGCCAGGCGCGCCCATCCTTTGGCGGACAGGCTTGCGTCTGCGAAGAGCAAACGCCGCAGCACACCGGCGGCGGCCTAGCCGACCGGTCCAGCCAGACGGGTTTGCGTCTGCGAAGAGGAAGCGTCGAGGCGCGGCGGCCCCGGCTAGTCAGGCCTTCTTGGCGGCCTCGTAGTCGCCGGCCTGGTCGCGGCGCGGCGGCCCCGGCTGTCAGCCAAGCCGGCTCGGCCGAAGCGCCGCAGGAGAAATGGCAGACGGCGGCCAAGACGGCTCCAGCTAATCAGCCAAACCGGTTCGGCCGAAGCGCCGCGGCAGGAACGGCAGGCGACGGCCAAGACGGCCTCGACTAGTCAGCCAAGCCGCCACGTCCCCCGGCCGGTCGAGACCGCCAAGCCTGTCTCGCTCAGCCGAGACAGCGACGCCAAAACCGCCGAGACAGCAAGACCGGTGCGCTCTGACAGGGCGTCGGCCGTCGTTTCACCCCGACCCGGCAGCTCTTCGAAAACCACCCGTTCGACCGCGTCGAGCTTGTCATAGGGGGCGGCCGGGGCGCGCTGGCGTTCTTCGGCCGCTGGCTCTAGCCCGCCGATGGCTGAAACAACGTCTTCGACCGTGGCGGCCAAGACCGCTTCGCCGTCGCGGATGAGCCGGTGTGGCGTGAAAGACAAAGCCGATGTGACCGGCCCCGGGACGGCCAGCACGAGGCGGCCGAGCGACTGCGCCCAACGGACCGTGTTGGAGGCCCCGGAGCGGAGGCCGCCCTCGACGACGAGCGTCGCGACGGACAAGGCGGCGATGAGGCGGTTGCGGGCGAGGAAGCGAGGCCGAGATGGCGGCCGCGTCGGCGGGTGTTCGCTGACGATGACGTGCTTTTCTCGGATCTGCTCTAAAAGGGAGGCATTGCCGGGCGGGTAGAGACGGCTCAGACCGCCCGCCATGACGGCCAAAGTGCGGCCGCCGCCGGCCAGGGCGCCTCGATGGGCCGCCGCGTCGATGCCGTAGGCGCCGCCCGACGCGACGGAGCAGCCATGTTCAGCCAGGCCTGCCGCCAGGTCGGCGGAAACGTGTTCGCCGTACGCCGTGGCGGCCCGCGACCCGACGATGGCGACAGCGTGGCGGGACACGTCGTCTAGGCGGCCAGGGCCAGCCAGCCAAAGCCCGACCGGCAGACCGCCTAGGCCCGCGAAGCCGTCGTGGCGGCCGAGGTCGCCTAGGGAGTCCGGCCACTCGGGGTCGCCAGGGATGACGAAACGAAGATCCCACCGGTCAGCGGCCCGCTCCAGGTCGGCAAGGCGGACGCCCTGTGCTCGACGGGCCAGCGGCGAGTCGCCGGAACGGCGGAGCAGAGCCCAAACCTCGACCGGGCCGTATTCGGCCACGAGGCTCAGCGTCTGGGCATCCCCCGCCTCGACTGCGGCCGCCAAACCGAGTCGGGCCCGGCGCTCCTCCGCCGTCGGGCCCGTCGCCGGCAAGTCTGAACCTGAAGCAAGGCCGAAGGAGCCGGCGGTTGACTCTGGCGGACCCGGAAGCGGCAGCGCCGGCCTCTGATCGGCTCGGACGAAAAGCGGCCGGGCAGGCTCTGTGGCCGCATTGCCTGAAGGCGGCGGACCAGACACCGGCGCCGCTGGGTCCAAAGGCGGCAAGGCGGCGGCCGGCGCGACTTGGCCGGCGCCCGACGCAGCCGGCTCCGGAGCCGGCGGGACCGGCTCTGAAACAGCGGGCAAAGGCCTTTGGACAGGCAATGGCGCCTGGGCTGGCGGCAGTGGTTTAGGCGACATGACGACTGCCTTCTTCCGGACCGCCGCCGGGGACGCCTCTGGGAACGCCGCCGCCGAGGGGGAGACTCGGCCTGCGCGCGGCTGCAGCGGTGGGAAAGCCGGCCGCCGGGCGGGCCGGCGCACCGGGCTCCTCGCCGCGGCGGAGAGCCAGGGCAAGGCGGATGTGGTCGCGGCGAGGGCGGTCGGCGCCAGCCAAGTCCGCCAAAGTCCAAGCCACCTTGACGACCTTGTCCACGCCGCGCGCCGACAGGCAGCCTGTCCGGACGGCCGCGTCGACCAGCTCAGCCCCCTCGGGCTCGGGCAGATGCGAACGCAGCCAGGTCCCGGCCGCCTCGCCGTTGGCCCGCCAGGGAGTGTCGGCGAGACGAACGCCCTGGCGCTCTCTCGCCGCCGCCACCCGTTCGGCCACCTGGGCCGAGGACTCCCCCGTCGCCGCAGCCCGAAGCAAGGACCGGCGCTGAGGGGCGATGTGCTGGTGAAGGTCCACGCGGTCAAGGATCGGACCTGACAGACGGGCGGCGTAACGGCGGACAATCGTGGGCGTGCAGGAACAGGCCGCCCCCGGAGTCGCGGCCAGGCCGCAGGGACAAGGGTTCGCGGCCAAGACGAGCTGGAAACAAGCCGGATAGCGGACTTGGGCCTCCGACCGGCCCAGCACAATTTCACCTTCTTCCAAGGGTGTGCGGAGGGCTTCTAGGATCTTGGCGGGAAACTCTGGCGCTTCGTCTAAAAAGAGGACGCCGCGGTGGGCGAGGGAGACGGCTCCGGGCCGGGCCACGCGGGCCCCGCCGCCGGCCATCGCGGCCAGTGAGATCGAGTGATGGGGGTCGGAAAAAGGCGGCCGGCGGTCAAGGCCGTCGACCCGGCGGCCGGCCAGAGAGGAGACGGCGGCCACTTCCAAGGCTTCGGCGACGCCGAGGTCTGGCAGGATCGTCGGCAGCCGCCTGGCCAAGATCGTCTTGCCGACGCCGGGCGGACCGTGGAAATAAAGATGGTGACGGCCAGCCGCGGCCACTTCAAGAGCCCACTTGGCTTCGCCCAAGCCGATGACATCAGCCAGATCGAGAGGCGGACCGGCCACGGCCGCAGCTGGGACCTCGGCCGGCGGCAATGTGACTGACTGTCCTCGCAACAAGGCGACAAGGTCGCCCAAGCTGGCCGCCGCCTTGACGTCCACCCCCTCCACAAGGGCCGCCTCGCCGCGCTGGCCCGCCGGGACGATCGCCCGGGTCAGGCCGCGGGCGCGGGCGGCCAGAAGGGCCGGCAAGACTCCCCGGACGGGGCGGACGCGGGCGTCAAGCCCTAGTTCCCCCAGAAGGACGACATCGTCAAGGCTGTTTGACGGGACGACTCCGCTGGCGGCGAGGACGGCGGCGGCGATGCCGAGATCGTAATGCGAACCGGCCTTAGGCAAGGTCGCGGGCGTCAGGTTGATTGTGACGAGTTGGGCCGGCCAGGCCAGTCCGGCGCTCGCCGTGGCGGCCCGGCAGCGGTCGCGGGCCTCGTAAAGAGCCGTGTCGGGCAGGCCGACGAGGACCGTGCGGGGCAGGCCGGGGCCGATCCACGCTTCGATCTCGACAATCGCCGCCTCCATGCCGACGAGGGCGATGGAGCGGGCGCAGGCGAGATTCACAGCGTCACGCCCCGCTCATGGCTGACGGCAGGCGCGGCCCCAGGCGCCAAAAGGACGCCGACGACGTCAATGCGCACGTTGTCGCAGTGCTGGTCGTGGGCCGCCAACCAGGCCAGGGCCAACCGGCGCAGCCGACTCAGCTTGGCCCGCGTGACGGCCTCCAGCGGGGCTCCGTAACCCAAGCCGGAGCGGGTTTTGACCTCGCAGAAGACGAGCGTGCCGCGGCCCGGCGCCGGTTCGAGGGCGACGATGTCGAGTTCACCCAACCGTCCCGACCGCCAGTTGCGGTCGAGGATGCGCCAACCCAAAGCGCTCAAATGTTCCGCCGCGATGTCTTCCCCGCGCCGGCCGATGTCAATCCGAGTGTCCATGACCACCTCCGCCTCGGACTATGGCGGCCAAGGCGGCCAAGGCGCCGGCCATCCACAAGCCGATGTGAAATCGCCCGACTTCATCGGGTTGTCCACAGGCTCGGCCGTCACTGGAAACCCAGCGCCGCCGGGCGCAGGCCACTGGCGACGTGGGAATCCCGTCCTAATACAAGAAGAAAACTTGCCAGATGAGGGGGCAGGAGAGGCGCGCGCCGCCTATTTGGACTCTGGCACCTGGAGGTCGGAGTGGGCGATCTCTTCGACGGAGACGTCTCGGAAAGTCAGGACCTTGGCTTGTTTGACGAAGCGGGCCGGACGGTACATGTCCCACACCCAAGCGTCCGTCATCGACACCTCGTAATAGACGTCGCCGCCTTCCGTGCGGACCTTGAGGTCGACGGCGTTGCAAAGATAGAAGCGCCGCTCAGTTTCGACGGCGTAAGTGAAAATGCCGACAACGTCCTTGTATTCACGGTAGAGGGCCAACTCGAGGTCGGTCTCGTACTGCTCCAAGTCTTCAGCGCTCATGATGGGGTTACTCTAATCGCTCCGCCTCTCCCCTGCCGCTTCAACCGGCCGGCCCAGCCGCCGCGGACCGGTCTGGTCCCGCCTGAAAACAAGCCGGCCCAACCGCCGCCTGGCTGGCCGGTGTCGCAGCCGCCTTCAAAAGCCGCCGTCGGCCCGCGCCCCCGCCGTCCTGGCGGCGACAGCCCGTTGGACGTTGGCGTAGGCCAAGCGGTGGACCGGGGACGGCCCCAACAACTCCAAGTTACGCTGGTGAGCCGCCGTGACGTAGCCCTTGTGGCGGGCGAAACCATAGCCGGGGAAAGCCGCTTCGAGGTCGGCCATGAGACGGTCCCGAGTCACCTTGGCGACGATTGAGGCCGCCTGGACGCAGTCGATGACCTGGTCGGCCTTCCAAAGGCCGAGGCTGGGGGCGGGCAGCCCGTCGACGGCGAAGCCGTCCGTCACCACGAAGGCCGGACCGACGGCGAGGCGCCAAACGGCCCGCCGGAGAGCTTGGAGGTTGGCGGTCTGGACACCCCAGGCGTCGCACTCGCCGGGGCTGACGGCGACCCAGCTGACGGCCGCCGCCCGCTCCAGGATGAGCCCGTAGAGCCGTTCACGGGCCTTCGCCGTCAAGGCTTTCGAATCACGCAAGCCCAGGATCGCCCGGCCAGGCTCGTCGGACAAGATGACGGCGGCGGCGACGAGCGGTCCGGCGCAAGCCCCCCGGCCAGCCTCGTCGGCTCCGGCCAGCGGCCACAGCCGGGCCGCGCGCAGCCGCTCTTCGTAGACGCTCGCCACGCGACGCCCGCCTAAGCCTCAGGCCGGACCGCGGCGGCCGCAGCAGCCGCACTGGAACGAGTTGAATTGCTTCATGGGTGTTAGCAGCCGGGCCCGGCCGCGATGACGGCCTCCTCCGGCGGCGGGCCTGGGGACGGGACGGAGGCGTAGGCCTCGGGCGTGCTGAAACCGGTCCAACGCTTAGGCGGCCAGCCAATCGCCACGACCGGCCCCTTGATGTCCTCGACGGCGGGGAAAGCCACGGCCGGGGTGCGCTGGCCGCTTGAACACAGGTGGTAGCGGGAATCGGCCGAGTTGTTGCGGTGGTCGCCTAAGACGAAGACACGGCCGGCCGGGATGACGATGTCGAACTCGATGTCCGATGGATTGGCCCCCGGGTAGATGTAAGGCTCGTCGATGACCTGGCCGTTGACGGTCAGGCGGCCGTCCGTGCAACAAACCACGTGGTCGCCGGGCAGGCCGATGAGGCGCTTGACGAGGTAACGGCTGTCTGGGGGCGGCAGGACGCCGGCGAACTGGAGGGCCGACTCGTACCAAGTCGGCTCCGACGGGGACGGCGGCAACCATCCCAGCTTGTCTTCGAAGACGATGATGTCGCCGCGTTCGTAGTCGCCGATCTTCGACACGACGATGTGGTCGTTGACTTGGAGGGTCTGCTCCATGGAGCCGGACGGGACGACGTATTGCTGGACCCCGAAGGTCTTGATGAGGGTGGACAAGAGCAAAGCGGCGAAGATGATTACGACGGTTTCGAGGAGGAAACGGGCGAAGCGGCGAAAAGCCGAGGGGCGGGCCTCCTCTGGCTCGCTGTCGCCCCGCCGCGGCAGCGAGCCAGAATGAGAATGCGCCTTGCCCGCGAGAGCCCGGCGGCCGGGCAGAGGGGCAGCTGACAAGAGGACATGGCCTAAGACGGGCCAGGAGGGGTTCAGCGCGCTCACGGGAAACTCCTTGCCGGTCGAGGCGGAAGCCGCAGTTTGCGGCGTCAAGGCCGAGGCCGTCGCGGCGGGGCGCCGCCCCCGTCTTCCAAAGCAGCTTAGCCGCCTGCTGGGACGGGCCCCCAAGACGCGCCAGGGGCGGGCCGGGGCCGTCGGCGATGCTGCCGGACGTCTTGAGCCAAAGCCTTACGGGAGCCGCTTCGCGTGGACCATCGCGACCTCAGGGCGTACGGGGGCGCTTGTCCCAAGGACGCCTAAGCGCTGCTTGAAACGGCCGCGGTCTTAAGAAGCGTATGGAGGCCGCTTGGATACGGCCGGGTCAGGACGGGCGGTTGCAACCTAGGCCACCGTTTCCCGCCAACCAGCCGAGGCCTAGGGCCGCTCAGCGGCACGCTGTCGTAACGACAGCTTGGGCGGGCGCGGGGTCTTGCGGTTCTGGCACGGCGGCCCAGTCCGGGGACGTGTCAATCGAGCCGAAGCGGCTCCACGGGGGGCCGATCAAGGCGACCGGGCCGATGACGGAGTCGAGGGAAACGAAGGCGCCGGCGGCTCCGTCGCGGCAGAAATGGTAGAGGGAGTCGGCTGACTCGTCGCGGTGGTCGCCGAGCACGAAAACACGGCCCTGGGGCACGACAAGGTCGAAATCGGCTTGGCCGTCCGCCTGGCCAGCGCTCAGGTAGACGTAAGGCTCATCGATTGTTTGGCCGTTGACGGCGAGGCGGCCGCCGTGGCGTTCGACGTGATCGCCGGGCAGGCCGATAAGGCGCTTGACTAGATAGTTGTATGGATCGTTTCCCGGGAAGCCGAGGAAGCGGAAAGCGGCGTCGTACCAAGACAGCGAGGGCATCGGTTTGCGCAGCCAATCAAGGTCGTCCCGAAAGACAATGACAGTTCCCCGTGCTTCTTCTCCCGGCAGCCAAACCCAGATGCGGTCGCCCTCTTCCAAAGTGTGCTCCATGGAGCCGCTCGGGACGGTGTAGGTGCGGATGCCGAAATGAGTGGTCACGGCAGACAAAATGATGGCCGTCAACGCGACGATGGCGACATCGCGCAAGAAACCGACGATGGGGCTGCGGCGGGCGGCCGCGGGAGAAGGCGGGGCTTTGTCCGGGCCGGCTGGGAGGCTTTGACGGGAAGGCGGTCCGGCCAAACCGCGGCGAGGCCCCGCAGCCGCAGGCGAACGGGCGAAGAAACCACGCGCCGGCGGCGGGCCGGCGGCACGGCGGGGGGCGGCGCTGGCGTCAGAAGGCGGCCGCGAGTCAGAAGCGGAAGCTCGGGCCCGCGGG
>JAIRXC010000094.1 GCA_031268515.1 Propionibacteriaceae bacterium | reverse complement strand
CTCATAATGTCACCCGGTCGCTGGGGCGGACCGGTGATTGTTTCGACAACGCGGTCGCGGAGTCGTTCAACGCGACCTATAAGAAAGAGTTGGTCCACACTCGACCACAGCCGGATATGACTCGTCTGCGTAAGGCTGTTTTTGAATGGGTCGAGCGGCATTACAACCGGACTAGGAGGCATTCGTATCTAGGGTATTTGACTATTGAGGAGTTTGAGCTAGGATACACGCATATAGACCAACTCGCAGCATAGCGAGTGTCCACTTTATCGGGAACACTCCAACAGATCAGACGCCGTCAAGGCAGAACGGACAGTGGTCATCGGTGGAACTCCTTCGGTGATGTTTCGCAACACACCCAGGATTCCGCCGGTGACCCCCTCACGTCACACGGCCACCCCGCCAGACCCGAAAACCCACCACTCGGCGGGACTCAGGCCTTTCTATGCCTTGGACGTGTCTGGCTGAGCGCATCAACGTCAAGGCTTGCCAAAGCCCTGCCGGCAGCGCCGGCAGCAGCCGAGACCGACAACTCTCTAACGCCGCGCGCACCGGCCTGGATGAACGTGCGGATTCCTGCCTCGTCGAATTCGCTGAAGATGGTTCGGCCGGCGCCCCAGGACGCGAAGCCGGCGCCGTAGCCAAGGCTGGTTGGGTGATCGTCGTCATTTCGTCGGCGTCCGCCAGATGATGCGGCCTGAAGCGGCGTCCAGTGTCACGCGGTAGCCGCTCCAACTTACAGCTGTCACTTGGCCGTCTTCTCCGACGACGGCTGCGACATAGCAGTCGCCGCCGCTGTGGGAAGGAAGCTCGGCCCGCCAGACCACGTCGCCTGACCTGGTGACCGCGAGCAGATTCTTCACTGGCTTCCAAGCGTCTCCTTCAGGGGTGAGGAGGACCAGGACGAGATCACCGGCAGGGACCACGTCCTCTTGAGTCGCAAAACCGCCGTCGCTGATGATCCACCGCTCTCCTTCTTTACGCGTTGTCCGCAAAGCCTGAGAATGATCGGGTTGATCGCGCTTCATCTGCTTCCAGGAGCAACTGGATGATCACCTGAAGAGTGAGAACAAAACAGCCGAATATTATTTCGGCTGTCACTGCCAACCTCGGCAAACCTGTCGTTAGCTGGCTGTGAGGCGGCCGTGATGTAACGGGCTGGAACGCCGTCGGCGAGCCAAACCGGGTCGCCGGCCGTGTAGAAGACCACGCCGGCGGCTGCCGCGGCGGCGGCGTCGACTTTCAAGATGACCGGTGTGGCGCTCTTCCGGCGGCCGACCGCCAACGCGGTCTCCCGGTCGGCGGACAGGTGTGTGAACTGGCGTCCCATGGGCAATAGGCCGCTGCTTTTGACCGCAGTCCAGGTTTGCGGCGCTGTTCCGTGGAACAGGCGCGCCGGGGGGACCGTTGGTTGTTTTCGGAGGCGTCCTGGCAGTGAGTGGCCGTAGAGGGCTCGGATGCGGTCGCCTTTGAGTTCGTGGCGGCGTTTGGCCGCTGTGGAGAGCATCCGTTCCAGGTCGGCGCGGCTGACGGTTTCCCAGTCTTGGCCTTTCTCCCGCAGCGCCGCGAGGAACTGGCCGACCGGCGCCCAGCCTTCTTCGTCTAATTCGAGTTCGTAGAGCCATGGTTCGTGTCTAAGAGCGTGGGACACCGCCCGGCTCAGATCAACATCAGCCGCGGTCATGCCACGGCTGTCTCTGGCAGCCATTCATATCCCGCGGCGGCGACCTCGTAGGCTCCCGAATCGTCGACATAGATCAGGAAACGCCGGATCTGCCAGCCGTATCGGGAGCCGTCCGGCTCAGCCGCCAACAATTCAGCGGCCCAACTGGACTGTTCGATTTCCACCAGGGTGTCGTACTCGTCTTCCACATGCCAAAGCGTGCAGTGGCTCTCAGCCAGGAACCGGTAGGCCCGCACCCGGTCAAACCGCAACCCGCCGGCGTACAACGCCTCATCCCGCTCGTAAACACACCGCAGCTCCGCCTCCCCGCCCGGAGACGTGAACAAGACACTCTCGGTGAACGACGACGGCGGCGGCGGCGACAACGCCCTAATCACACGCCGAACTCCAACCGAACTCATGGGAGACCAATCCCCGCGCTCGCCAGACCGTTCCCGAGTCAACTGATCAGAAAGAAGGCCTTCGTAGAGTGGATCACCTGTACGGTCTGTCACATTCCACAAGTCTCTCGGAACACCCGCCCGCGTCAAAGCCTGCGCCGACCTGGTGTTCGTGATCAAAGTGTTGCCATCCCTAAATGGAGTGTTCCGATAAACTGGACACTCGCTATGCCGCGAGCTGGTCTATATGCGTGTATCCTAGCTAAGGTTGCACCGCCGGCAGCCTTAGCAAAACGAAAACAACCATCCAAAACCGCCTTCAGGCGGCGCCGCCGGCTGCGAAAATGTCCTGCGAGATCCGGTCCAACTGGCCCCGCAACTCCTCCAACTGCTCCGCCGCTTTGTCCAAGGCTGTTTTCACTTCCGGCCAAACAGAGCCCCGGAACTGTTCGGCCAGCGGGCCGTCCCAGACGTTCGGATCGGACAGGATGCGGCCTTGGCCGTCCAACTGGCTGATCTGGTCTGTGAAACCGCCGCTGATCAGGGATCGCAACTGGCGGATGGCCTGTTTGGCCTGCTCGGTTGACAACACGCGTGATGACATTGGGAACCTCCAAACGGGGGAAAGGCCGCGGCAACTTGCCACTGTCTACGCAGCACGCTACCACCCAACCTAAAACGTTTGCAAACCTACTAATGAAACCCGAAATAAAACACCCGCAAGACGACATCCGACACGACACAGCCAACGCCGGACACAGCAGGAGGCGCCCCCGTGGGCCCAGGCGGCCTGAAGGCGTCGCGGCGCGATCCCCTTTCGCGCTGCGGGGAGCCCGCGGCGGCGCGACACTGTCTGAAGGAGTTGCGGCGCGATCCCTTAGGCCCAGCCAGGGGCAAGGCCCAGCGGCGCCTGCTGAAGCTGCGACCGTCGGCGCCGCCTCAACGGGTCTGTTTTCACGCGGGTCAAAGGCCGGCGGCGTCGAACAGGGTTCCCAGCTCGTCACGGCTAAGAGGCCTAGTTTGGCCTACGGGAAGGTCGCCGAGGCGGATCGGGCCGATCCGGGTGCGAGCCAGGCGGCGGACAGAGTAGCCGACGGCCTCGAAGAGGCGGCGGACGACGCGGTTGCGGCCCGAATGAAGCCGGATTTCGACGAGC
The DNA here is from genome assembly GCA_031268515.1 of Propionibacteriaceae bacterium. Taxonomy (GTDB): domain Bacteria; phylum Actinomycetota; class Actinomycetes; order Propionibacteriales; family Propionibacteriaceae; genus WQYJ01. The sequence goes on along the minus strand of JAIRXC010000094.1, from coordinate 5,607 downwards.
GAACGGCCGCCGGCCGAATCGACAAGGCGGACCTTGTCGGGCCTGACAAGGCCGTCTTCCAGCGTCACGCCGCGGGCCAGACGGTCCAAGGCCGGGCGGTCGATGACGCCGTCGAGCTGGGCCAAGTAGGTCTTCGCCACCTCATACCTCGGGTGCGTCAGGCGCTGGGCCAATTCGCCGTCGTTCGTCAAGACGATGAGCCCCTCGGTGTCGACGTCGAGGCGGCCGACGTGGAAAAGACGGCCCAGCCGAGGCGGCGTGTAGTCGGCCAGCGAAGGCCGGCCCTCAGGGTCCGACAAGGTGGAGACGACGCCGCGGGGCTTGTTGAGGACGAGATAGACGTGGCGCCGCTCGGGCGGCAGACGGCGGCCGTCGACGCGAATGTGGTCGCGGGCCGGATCGACCCGCGTGCCAAGGGCCATGACTATGTGGCCGTTGACCTCGACGCGGCCTTCTTCGATGAGAGCTTCGCTCCCCCGCCGCGACGCTATCCCGGCCGCCGCCAGAACCTTCTGGAGGCGGATGCCGTCGGCCTCAGGCCGGCCGTCGGCGCCGTCGGTCTGAGGCGAGACGTAGGTAGGGGCCGCCGGAGCGCCGCCGCCATGGCCAGCCCGATTGCCCTGACTACCCCCGCCAGCCCGGCTATTTTGACCTGTCCCGCCAGCTCGGTTGCCTTGGCCGGTTCCGCCCGACCGGCCAAACTGGCCGCTCCGATTCGTCCGGCCAGTTTGGCCTGAGCGGCTTCGGCCGTAAGAGAAATCAGCCATGGTGGACCTCGCTCTCCTGTGAGAATGCCTGGTCCTCCCCAGCCGGACCGGAGCCATCGGAGACCACCGCGGACGGTTCTGGTTCATCGGGCCCGCCGACAACCTCGGAGAGATCAGCTAAGCCAGAGCCGACATCGGAAGGATCGACACGGCCAGAGGCAGCCTCGGAGGAATCAACCTGGTCAGAGACAGCCTCGAACGTCGCCGCCGGTCCGACAGCCGCGCTGAGGACGCTGGCCAATTCGGCGTCGAGGGCGGCCGCGTCGGGCAGGTTGGGCGCCAGAGGCGGCAGTTCGCTGAGATCGGCCAGACCCATGCGTTCGAGGAAATAGTCGGTCGTGGCGAGGAGGCCCGCCCCAGTCACCCCGTCATGGCCCGCCTCGGCGACGAGGTCGCGGGCCAAAAGCGTGCGTACGACGCCATCGACGTTGACGCCGCGGACGGCCGCGATACGGCTGCGGCTGATCGGTTGGAGATAAGCGATGACCGCCAACGTTTCAAGGGCGGCCTGAGTCAGACGGCCGTGCTGGCCGGCCAACACAGAAGCGCCGATGACAGCGGCCAGATCAGGGTGGGTGTAATAGCGCCAACCCGCGCCGATCCGGCGCAACTCGAAACCACGGCCGGTTTCGGCGTAGAAAGAAGCCAGTTCCGCCGTCGCCGCCGCGACAGCCTCCTCGGGAACAGCCAAGGCGGCAGCCAACTCCGCTTCGCTGACCGGCTCGGTCGCCATGATGAGGAGAGCCTCGACGGCGGCTGGGACGCGCTCGGGCGGCAGTTCGGGACGACCCTCGCCGGCCGAGCCGGCCCGGACCGCCGCCGGCTCGCCGGCCCCGCCTTGGCCCTCCTCGGGAGCGGGCCTGTCAGGTTTGGCGCCGTCGGCTGGTTCTGTCATGAGCCCTCCTTTAGAGCGTCGTAGTCATCGACTACTTCAACCGCCGTGTCATCGTCGCCGATCCACGCCAAGACAAGGTCGGCCAGCGGGTCGAGCTGCTCGAAAGCGACGAGGCCAGAGCGGAAAAATTCGAGGACGGCCAGGAAGCGGGCCACGACCACGAGACGGTTGGCGGCGTCCGCGACGAGGGTCCGGAAGGTCGCGCGGCGCTCGCCCCGCAGCCGTTCGGCCAGCAAAGCGGCCTCCTCGGCCACGGAGACCTGAGGCGCCCAGATGTGAGCCGTCGAAACCTCCGGCGCCTCGGCCGGGATCATGGCGCGGGCCGCCAAGGCGGCGAATTCGGCCGGGCTGAGTTGGATCTGGACCTCCGGCAAGAGCTGGGCGAAGGCCGCCTCGAGGCCGCCGGGGCGGGGCAAGCGGTCAGCCTGTTCGGCCAAGACTTTTTGAATCCAAGCGGCCACCTGCTTGAAGGCGCGGTATTGGAGGAGGCGGGCGAACAAGAGGTCGCGGGCCTCCAGGAGAGCCAGGTCATCCTCGTCGTCGACCTCGCCTTGAGGCAGGAGGCGGGCCGTCTTGAGATCGAGCAAGGTCGCCCCGATGACGAGGAACTGGCTGGCTTGGTCGAGGTTCCAATCAGGGCCTTGGAGGCGGATGTAACCGATGAACTCATCCGTCACCTGGGACAAGGCGACCTCGGTGATGTCGAGTTTGTGCTTGGCGATGAGGCTGAGCAGAAGGTCGAAGGGGCCTTCGAAGTTGGACAGCCGGACGGCGAACGGTGATTCTCCGCCGACGCGCGGCCCCGAGGACGCGTCTTGGGCCATGCCGCTAGGAGCCCAGCCGCTGGACGAGGTCGGCCTTGACCCCGCGAGCGGCCAGGTCGTCCAAGGCAGTGGCGATGGCGGCCCGGACGAGGTGGCCGCGATCGACGACGACGCCGGCCTGGCGCAACGCCAGCCGGGCCTGCTCCAACAAAATCAATTCATCGTTGGAGACATAGACCGTGATCTTCTCGTCGTGGCGGACCCGGCCCGTCGCGGCCTGTCGGGAGGGGACAGCCTGAACGCTTTTCGCGGCGGCCGGGCGGCCGGCGGCTTTCGCGCCGCCAGCGCCGGCCGGGGCAGCGCCGGTCGGCCGGAACAGCTCTGAGGCGCCGGGGAGGTTCACACGGCGGGGCATCGGGCGAGCACCTCCCGGGCCAGGCTGCGGTATTGCTCGGCGCCGGCGGAGCCGGTCGCGTACGTCGTGATCGGCTCGCCTGCCACCGTCGTCTCGGGGAACTGGACCGTACGCCGGATGGCGGTGTGGAAGACGGTTTCGCCGAAGGCTTCGAGGACCCGCTCCATGACCTCGCGGTTGTGAAGAGTGCGCCCGTCGTACATCGTCCCGAGTATGCCAATGAGCCGCAGCTTGGGGTTGAGGCGGTCGTGCACCTTGTCGATCGTGTCCGTCAACATGGCGACGCCCCGGAGGGCGAAAAACTCGCATTCAAGAGGGACGATGACGCCGTCGGCGGCCGTCAAAGCGTTGACGGCGAGAAGGCCGAGGGAGGGGGCGCAGTCGATCAAGATGACGTCGTAGTCCTCCTTGAGCGGCCCGATGACACGGGCCAAAGAATGCTCGCGGGCGACCTCGGAGACGAGTTGGACCTCGGCGGCCGACAGGTCGATGTTGGCGGGCAGGAGGTCGAGGCCGGGCGTCGCCGTGCCAACGACCGCGGCTCGCGGGTCAGCCCGAGGCCCGACGAGGAGGTTGTAGATCGTCAGGTCAAACGAATTGGGGTTGACGCCGAGGCCGACCGACAAGGACCCCTGGGGGTCGAAGTCGATCAGGAGGACCCGGCGGCCGAGCTCGGACAAGGCCGCTCCGAGGTTGATGGCCGTCGTCGTCTTGCCGACCCCGCCTTTCTGGTTGCACAAGGCGATGACGACGGCTTCGGCGTAGGCGGGGTCACGCGGCCGCGGCGCCGGCAGCTCAGGCCAAGGCCGCCCGGTCGGGCCGAGCTTCAAAGCATCCGCCGCAGCATCCGCCCCCGGCCGTTCCGCCACGATCCCTCCTCTTGCTCGCTTGCCCCGTCTTGCCCCCACAAAAAACTCCGCCCAAGCCTAGCTGCTTCGCCAAGGGGCGCCGACCCGCCTAAGGCGCTTGCGGCCGCCCAGCCGAAAATTACAGCCGGGCCGGCGGACGGCGGCCGAGGTGTGTCGGGCGCCGCCCGCGGCCGGGCCGAACCGCGGAGAGTCAAAGGGCGGCGCCGGCCGGCCGACAGGCGTCCGTTCGCTGGCGGTCAGAGGGCACGCGGGTGAGCGGCGCGGTAAACCTCGCGGATGTGTTCGGCTGTCACGAGGGTGTACAACTGCGTCGTCGCGACCGAAGAATGTCCGAGCAGCTCTTGGACGGTGCGGATGTCGGCGCCGCCGTCGAGGAGATGGGTCGCGTAGGAGTGGCGCAGCGAATGAGGCGACACCTCGGCCCGCAGGCCGGCCCGCTCGGCCAAGAGGCGCAGGCGGTGAAAGGCGCTTTGGCGGCTAAGCCGGCCGCCGCGGGCGTTGAGGAAGAGAGCCGGGGAAGCCAGGGAAGACCGTCCGGCGAAGTCTGGGCGGCCGCGGACGAGCCAGGCGGCGAGGGCGCGGCGGGCGTACTGGCCGAGAGGCACGATGCGTTCCTTGCCGCCTTTGCCGAGCAGCCTGAGGCCGACGGCGGGGTCGTCCGCGAGGCGGCTCACCTCGTCGACGTCGAGGGCGACCGCCTCGGAGACACGCGCTCCCGTGCCGTAAAGCAATTCGGCCAGCGCGGCGTCCCGCAAGGCGGCCGGAGCGGCGCCGGGGGCGTCAGCGCCAGCGGCGGCGATGATGGCTTCCACCTCGGACACGCTGAGGGCCTTGGGCAGGCGCAAGCCGACGGCGGGGGGGCAGACCGCACGAGCCGGGTTGTCGGGGGCCAGCCCTTCGGCGGCCCAGAAACGGTGGAGGCCGCGGACGGCGCTGACCATGCGGGCGCTGCTCGACGCGGCGAAGCCGGCGGCCCGCAGTTCGGCCGCGAAACCGGCCACGGCCGCCTCGTCGACCTGCCCCGGGTCGGCGTAGCCGCGGCGGGTGAGAAAGGAGAGGTAGCGGGAAAGGTCGCGCCGGTAGGCCGCCACGGTGTTGGCGGCCAAGCCTCGTTCGGCGGCCAGGCAGCCAAGGAAATCATCGACGGCGGACTTAAGGGCCGCAGCTGGCGGCGGGGCTAAAACCGAGTCCGGACCAGAGGCCAAGTCAGAATTGGAAGCCGAGTCAGAGCCAAGAGGCAGGCCCGGGCCAGAAACCAGGCCAAGGGGCGGGCTAGAGCTGAAAACCGAGTCCGGGCCAGGAGCCAAGGCCTCAGGCCGGCCAGCGGCCGGACGAACGGGGCTCGCCATGGAAAGCCAGCGTAGCGGCGCGCCAAGCCGGCGGCCGTTTGACGCCGGCGCAAAGGCCGGTGAAACCGCTGACGGCAAGCCGCCGCGGCCGGTCAGCGCGCCGCGGCGTCCCGCGCCCGCTTGGCCTGCCGGGCCGGCCAAGGGGCGTCGCCGGGCCTCAGACGGTCGAGCGTGCCCGCTTGACGGGCGCCCCAGTAGGCCAGGAGGCCGGCCAGCAACGTCGGCGACTGCAGCCGCCCCTCGTAGACCGCCTGCACCGCCTCCTCTACCTCCACCCAGCCTGCGTCCATGGCCGCTTCTTCGCCTTCAAGGACGAAGCCGGCGGGCCGCGGCGCCGGGCTAAGGCCGCGGGCCAAGAAAATCCGGATCGACTCCTCGCTCGCCCCCGGCGACGTGAACAAATCGACGAGAACCCGCCAGTCGGCAGCCCGCAACAGGGCCTCTTCGGCCAATTCCCGCTGCGCCGCCGCCAAAGGCGGCTCACCGTCCAGGTCGAGCAGGCCAGCCGGCGGCTCGACCAGGACAAAACCCGCCGGATGACGATATTG
>JAIRXC010000091.1 GCA_031268515.1 Propionibacteriaceae bacterium | reverse complement strand
TGTTGTTGCGATCCGTCTCTTCGCTGGGGATGCCCACGGTTGCCGGAGGGGCTGGCTTCGGCCGCCGCCCTGTCGTCTCGCAGCGGGATGCCGCTGTTGCCGTTTCGACTTTTTCGATTTACAATTGGAGCATGGCTCTATTGATCGCAGCGCCCGACGAGGCCCGCTCGGCCACGTCCCTGGCCGACGCTCTCGCCCACGGCAGCGACGTGTCCGTGGTCGTGCCCGGCAAGATGCCCGTCCGGCTGTCAGCCGCGCTGCTGCGCGTGCTGTCCACCGCCGCCCAAGCGTTCGCAGACGGCAAAGAGGTCGTGGTCGGTTCGCAGGACACCTACCTGACCACGCAGGAGGCAGCTGCCTTCCTCGGCCTGTCCCGGCCCACGATGGTGAAACTCCTAGAGGCCGGGGAGGTGCCGTTCGAACGCCCGAACAGCCACCGCCGAATACGCCTAGGCGACCTCGCCGCCTACGAACAAGCTGAACGCAAACGCCGCCGCACGGCGCTGGACGAGATGGCCGACGAGTTCTCCGACCTGTCCAGTCAACCCGAAACCTTCACCACGACGCGCTGATGGCCGAGCGAGTCCTGCTGGACGCCTGCGTCTTGGTCCCCATCTCCCTGTGCGACGTGCTGCTCGACTTGGCCGACGCCGGGCTGTTCGACCCGGCCTGGTCGGAGGCGATCCTGGACGAGACCCGCCGGGCTTTGACAGACAAGCGTGGCCTCGCGCCCGAACGGGCCGACCGGCGCATCGCGCAGATGACATCGGCTTTCCCTCACGCCGAGGTCACCGGCTTCGAGCGCCTCATCGGCAGGATGGCGAATCATCCGAAGGACCGCCATGTGCTAGCCGCCGCTGTTCAGGGGAGGTGCAGGACCGTCGTGACGGCTAACCTGTCGGACTTCCCGCTCGCCGCCCTCGCCCCTCACGGCGTCGATGCGGCGCACCCCGACGAGTTCCTGACGGGCCTGTGGCGACGGAGCCAAGACCAGACGCTCACCGCCCTTCGGCGCAAGGTCGCCTTGTTCAAAAATCCGCCCATGACGCTGACCGGGTTCGCTGGTGTCCTGGAGCCGCTCGTGCCTGGTTTCGCCGACCTGCTTGCGGCGGCGGACGAACAGCCGGGCGAAGCCGTTTCCGCGTCTGGAGCTTCGGTCTGACCGGGTGGGTTGAGACGGTGGATAATCCCCGGTTAAATCGACGACAATTACTGTTCATCTAGCGGGTAGGCCTGTGGGTGCCCCCGCCCCGGTTCGGGGCGCTGGTTCGATTTGCCACTGGGCGTAGGCCGGCTTTGACGACGGCGGACGTTGGTTGGAGGGCGTCTAAGCCGTTTCCTGATGAACAGTGTTTTCCGTGGCGGGAAACGAGGTGATATGGGAAACGCCGGCGCTGGCGGGAGCGCTGCGTTCCATCTGGTCCGCCCTGCCGCCGCGTTGGTCTGTCAGCGCTGACGCCGGGCGAGGCACGCTGGCCATCGCCAGCCCGTCGAAGCAGTCTGCATTGTTTGAAGTGTTTGCCGGGCGGGCAGCCTCTCAGCGCCCGCGGCGGCGAGCGGTCCGTTGGGGCGGTTGCACGTGGCTGAGTACATTGCCGCGCCGGCCAGGGCGAAGCTGGAGCGGGCGGGCGTCAGTTATGCCGACGCGACCGGTTGGGTGCGGATAGTCTCCGACGACCCGATGCTGGCCATCACCGCCGTTGGCGCGGCGAAGTCCCCGAAACCCGATCGCGTGACCGGAGCCATCACCAGGCTGGACGGGCGGTCGGCGGGACGGATCGCGCGCGCTCGCAGCTGTCAGGTCGCCTACGGGGGTGAGGGAACTCGCCGTCTTGGCCGGGGTTTCAGCGGGCGCCGTATCTAAAACCTTGCCGGCTCTCATGGCCGATGGCGCCGTTCAGCGTGACGGCGCGGGACGCGTCGCCGCCGTCGACCGCCGCCAACTTCTGGCCCGCTGGACCGCCGACTACCAGGTGTTGCGCTCGAATGGCCGGCCTTGCTACTTCGTCGCCGTCCGCGTCTCGGCTAAGGGTGTCGTGTTCCTCGCTGCCGAAGGCGCCCGCCCCGACAGTTTGCTGCCGAGGCTGGCGGCTGACGCTGCCTTCGGCGACCCGACTGTCGCTCCGGCCTTTGCGATCCTTGTCCGACGACTCATCACGGCTCTTGGACAAGTCGCCTGATGGGTTCCTGTCTTCAGTCTTCATCCGGCGCAATCAACCGCGGTCAGTCTCAGCCAGTCCCGTGCCCTCCGTCTCTCCTCAATTTGGTGAACTGGCAGCCCCGGCGGAGACCGGCCTGCCGGGCGCTGGTGTTGTTTCTCCCTGGTTGGCGGCTTGGGCGTTGCTCGTTTTCGGCCTTGGTCTCGTCTGCTTCGGTTCTGGTTTGTTGGTCAGCGCCTACGGCCACAGAAGCTGACCGTCTTCAACCTGCCCCTCAAAATTTCAGACAATTTTAATATATAAACCTGCGGGGGTCCGCTGACTGGTTGTCGGCGGACCCCCTCTGCTTGTTGTTGCGATCCGTCTCTTCGCTGGGGATGCCCACAGTTACCGGAGGGGCTGGCTTCGGCAGCCGCCCTGTCGTCTCGCTGCCTGCTTCCCCCGCAGTCCGAAAGTCCGTGCCACGACCGCCGGCCGGCGTAGGCGCTGAACAGTGTCGAAACGCCTGGTCCAGGGGTGGCGAAATGCCTAGTTCGGACCCGTCCAGATGCCTAGTTCAAACCTGTCCAGATGCTAGATTGGCGCTGTGGAGTACAGACGGCGGGTGATTGACGACGTGCTCGACGCGCTCCTGCCGGGGTTGGCGGCGGTGGCGCTCGAAGGCGCGAAGGGCGTTGGCAAGACCGCCACGGCCAGCCAGAGGGCCGCGACTGTCTTGTCGCTGAACGATCCGAGGCACAAGGCCAGTGTGGCGGCGAATTACGATCTGGTCGCCGAACTCGACCCGCCAGTGCTCATCGATGAATGGCAGCTTGAGCCGCAGGTTTGGGATCGGGTCCGCCAAGCCGTTGACGACGACCCCTTGGCCGGCGGCCGGTTCCTGCTCGCCGGTTCGGCTGGCGTCGCGCCGGGTGTGCGCGTCCACAGCGGTGCGGGCCGGATACCGTCTTTGACATTGCGGCCGATGGCGCTCAGCGAACGCGGCCTCCAAACTCCGGCCGTCTCGCTGCGCGCCCTCCTAGCTGGCGGCGCCCCGGTCAAGGGCACGACGAAGATCGCCGTCAGGGATTATGCAGACGAGATCCTCCGGTCCGGTTTCCCGGGCATCCGAGATCTCGTGCCGGCGGCGCGGGACCGTCAACTTGACGGTTATTTGGCGCGGATTGTCGAAAAGGACATGCCGGACAATGGCATCACCGTCCGTCGGCCGGCCGCGTTGCGGGCTTGGCTGCGCGCCTACGCGGCGGCGACGGCTTCGTCGGCTGATTACACGAAGATCCTCGACGCCGCCACGGCGGGCGAACCGGACAAACCAGCCAGGGCGACCGTTGACAGCTATCGCGAACATTTGCGCCGTCTCTTCATCCTCGATCCGGTGGAGGCGTGGACGCCGGCGTTCGCGCCGTTGAAACGCCTCACCTATGCGCCGAAACATCATCTTGTTGATCCGGCGTTGGCTGCCCGGCTCGTCGGCGTTGGCGTGGCGGGGTTGCTCGTCGGCGAGGGGAACATGGTTTCCCCTGTTACCGGCACTTGGCTTGGCGCCTTGTTCGAGTCGTTGGCAGTGCAATCCGTCCGGATTTACGCTGACGCGCTGGGCGCGCGGATCGGCCATCTGCGGACCAAGAACGGTGATCGGAAGGTCGACATCATCGTCGAGGCGAACGATACCAGTTGTGTTGCTTGCGAGGTGAAGCTGTCTGATACGGTAGGCGATGATGACGTGAAACATTTGCACTGGTTGGCCGGGCAACTTGGCGACAGGCTCATCGACCGGGTCATCCTCCACACCGGGCCACACGCCTACCGCCGCCCGGACGGCGTCGCTGTCGTCCCCCTCGCCCTCCTCGGCCCATGAACAACGTCACTTAAGCGGAAAGCTGGTGTGGCCGGCTCGCCGGCCCGAGTTGGGGAGCCCTACGGCGCCTAGACCCGCTGCCTGTCGCCGTCAACCGACGCCTTTCAGCAGAGTCCCCTGCCCGAAGTGCTCTGACTGTAGAGTCTGTATCAGTTTTAGTTACAAGGAGGCCTCGGGTGACACGTTCGATCAGTCCGTCGATGGCTCCGGTGTTGGAGCGGTTGGAGCTTGAGCGGCCCGAGGTGGTGACGACTGCTGTCTTGTCGGAGATTTTACTGGAAGCAGGGTTGGCGACGCCGGCGCGGGTGGTGGCTGCGCGGTTGCGGGAGTCTGGCTGGTTTTTGGCGACGGGTCAGCGGGGGGCTTGGGAGTTCGTGCCCGCTGAGGCGGCCGGTCCGTATTCGCGGCATGATCCGGTGATGCCGTTGAAAGCGTTTTTGGCGGCTCATCCCAAGGTGAGCGTCGCGTTGACGTTCCAGGCGGGAGTTTGGGCGCATGGTTTGGCTGACCGGGTTCCCGGCTGTCTCGAGGTGGCGGTTCCCGACGGGTCGGTGTCGCGCCGTCTGCCGGTTTCATTGGCGCCGTTTGCGTTCGCGGCTGAGCTTGCCGCGGTGAAGTTGCGGGGTGTGCCGGTGTTGACAGTTGAGTCTATCTTCACGCATATGGCCGCTAGGCCGGACGCTGTGCGTTCGTGGGCGAGCGCCTTCGAGTGGC
>JAIRXC010000219.1 GCA_031268515.1 Propionibacteriaceae bacterium | reverse complement strand
GCTGCGATTGCCCACGGTCCCGCCTTAAAACCGCACCATCGGCACCCGCTGACTGGACGCGTGGGGGGTGGGGGCGTAATTTTTAGCCCCGCCACCACCCCACAACCGCGCCAGCCAATCGGCAAACCGATCAACCAGCATGAGCCGGGTCAGAGTTGCAAGCCCTGAACATCAATTCTTCCGGACTGCCCCACGGATAATCCAAAGCATCCCCGCTGAAGTCGGACCAATAATCGGCGGCAGTGTAACCAGCCGGCCTCAAGCCAATCCGGACCAAACATTCTGCCATGATCTGAGCGACATCAACATTATCTGGATTGCCTTTGACATAGCTATACAGATAAAAAATATCGCGCCAACCACCGTCGCACTCCTGCACCAAGGAATTATAAGCTTCAAAGTCATCCTTCATGGCTGGCGGCGGCACCACCGTCATGGAACCATCATCTTCAATGACGACCCCCGTGAAACCAACCCCCTCCAAGCAACCCTGGAAAGAGACGCCGGTTTGCGCCGCCTCCTCCTCCGTCACTTTGCCGTCACGGAGAATAGACCGCGCCAACGGATCCGACGCTTTCTCATAAGCCCTCCGGAACTCGTTAGCCCACGGCCCCGTGAAATCAACTGCCGACTCATCGACAGCGGGAACCTCCAGGCTCAAAGTTGGTGTCACGGCCCTGTCGTCAGCCTCGCCGGAGCAAGCTGTCAGACAAGACAGCGCCGTCAACGCCACCACTAAACCAGTCAACCTCACACTTGCCCACCGCTCGACAGCCATCGCAAACCCATTTCCGCTTACGTTCACCACGCTTCTCATGTAACGGTCTAAGCCGCGCCGCACATAGCCTTAAACATCACCTTAAGCTAGGGTGTGGTAGGTAAATCAAGGCCTACCACGTAACGATTACGTAACGAAATGGCAGAGCCCAACGAGACCGCCGAAGCCAGACGGCGGTCTCGGCAAAACCACATCACAACATCCAAACAGCGCCATCCAGCCGCCGAGCCCGCCCTCACCGCCCAGGCGCCTCCTGCCTCACCACGACCGCTGCCAAGATGCCGGCAAGATTCTCACTCTCGCCGCCACCTCACGCCTTGCCAGCCAACCGACAAATCTGTCAACCAGCATGAGCCGGATCGGCATTACAAGCCATATACTTCTGCATTTCCGGACTGCCCATTTGATAATCCTCCGCATGAGAATCCGCCAAATAGTCATCCGCACTGTAACCCACCGGCTTCAATCCAGTCCGCACCAAACACTCCGCCATGATCTGAGCGAAATCAGCATTATCTGGATTGCCTTTGACAAAATTATACAGAGCAGAAATATCACACCAGCCTTGGTCGCAACAACCGCGAATCAAAGAGCTATAGGCCTCGGAGTCATCCTTCATGGCCGGCGGCGGCACCACCGACATGGAGCCGTCATTATTGATGACAACCTTAGTAAAACCAGCTCCCTCTAGACAACTCTGATAAGTGGCATTGGCCTCCGCCAACTCTTCCGCCGTCACCTTCTCATCCTGCAGGATAAACCGCGCCGCAGGGTCCGACGCCTTCTCATAAGCAGTCCGGAACTCATTCGCCCACGGGCCAGTGAAATCAACCACTATCTCATCGACAGCGGGAACCTCCAGGCTCAAAGTTGGAGTCACGGCCCTGTCATCAGCCTCGCCTGAGCAAGCCGTCAGACAAGACAGCGCCGCCAACGCCACCGTTAAACCGGTCAACCTCACGCTTGCCCACCGCTCGACAGCCATCGCAAACCCATTTCCACCTAAGTCCCCCACGCTTCTCGTGGAACGGCCTAAGCCGCGCCGCACGCAGCCTTAAACATCACCTTAAGCTGGAGTGGGACGGGTAAATCAAGGCCTACCACGTAACGATTACGTAACGAAATGGCAGAGCCCAACGAGACCGCCGAAGCCAGACGGCGGCCTCGGCAAAACCACATCACAACATCCAAACAGCGCCATCCAGCCGCCGAGCCTGCCCTCACCGCCCAGACCCTTCTGCCTCACCGCGACCGCCGACAAGACACCGGCAAAGTGGCGGCGAGATTCGCACTCTCGCCGCCACCTCACGCCTTGCCAGTCAACTAGCATGAGCCGGGTCGGAGTTACAAGCCCCTAACAGCAAATCCTCCGGACTGCCAAGCGGGTAGTCCAACCCACTCCCGTTGAAATCGAACCAGTAATCTGCGGCCGTGTAACCGGCCGGCCTTAAACCAATCCGAATCAAACACTCCGCCATGATCTGAGCTGTATCGACAGCCTCAGGGTTACCTTTAACAAGGTTATATAACAGCGATACGTCACCCCAACCCGCATCGCACTCCTTGACCAAATCGTCAGCCGCCTCATAGTCATCCCGCAAAGCCGGCGGCCGCGTCACGGCCATGCTGCCGTCCTCATTAATGACGACATCACTGAAACCCATCCCCTCCAGACAACCCTGAAAAGCTGCATTGGCCTCCGCCAACTCTTCCGCAGTCACCTTCCCATCCTGCAGGATAAACCGCGCCGCAGGGTCCGACGCCTTCTCATAGGCAACGCTGAATTCACCGGCCCAAGGTCCAGTGAAATCAACCGCTACCGCCGACACCGTCACAACCACCGTCGGCGCCGGCGGACTGGCGCTGTCGCCAGGAGAGTCCACCGCACCAGAACAACTCGTCAAAAGCAACAGCGCGAATGACAGCGCGGCCACTTTGACCACGCCGCTGTTGGCGCCTCGATCACCAGCCAACTCGATCCCTCCTAAATTGGACAAATACGCCTGGACGGCTGGCAAACCGTAGCCTGACCAGCCGTCTGAACAGTTACCGGATCAAGGGGTTTGACTTGGCAAAGAGAGACTGCCATCGCTGATGGCAGCCATCTGGCCCCTAGGATCAGCGAGACAGCCCCTGACCTTACCGTACTCCGGATCCCACGGAACCTGGTCGGACAGCAAGGCTGACTCCAACTCTTCGACGGTGAAATCAGCCCCAACGAATCCGAAGCTCTGCAAACAGGCCACCGTCAAAGCATTCACATCCTCTTTGTCAGGGTTGGATTTCATAGCCCCATAAAGCAGCTCCACGTCTCCGGTTTCCTCTGAGCATTTCCTTCCCCAAGTGATCACATGCCCGAGGTCGTCATTGACCGGATCGGGCCATTGGACGACGAGCCCGTCACCTTCAACCCGCGCGACAAGAGCTCCCGCGCCGAGCAGGCAAGCCGCTTTCCACTGCAACACTTCCTCATATTCAGCTTGCGTCACCTGGTCGTCTGTCAGGATCTCGCGCACCTGTTCGGTGGTCGCCCGCTGACGGGCCGCTTCGAAGTCAGCCGCGTAGGGCGAACTCGGGGTTGAATCATCTGAACAGGCGGCCAAAATCGCCAAGCCAGACAACAAACATGCGAGAACAGCGAGGGGATGTTTCATGTTAGCCGAATTCCTCCCTCCGGAATCCATCAAAACCCTTCGGCGCCAAATTTATGTATCGTTTTCAACTGTACTGCCATAGGACCACGGTGGCGATAAGAACAGGGGGAAATCAAGCCCCGTCGCGTAACAATCCCATAACAAAACATCAGCCCTCAAGCGACGACGCCGGCGCCTGCCAACGGCGCGGCAGCCGGTCAGCCGCGATCCGCCAGACGCCGGTTGCCTAATTCCGTCCAAGTGGCCAGGCGGCCCGCCCGGCCGATCAGCTTCATCCGCCGCTCGACCTTCTGCCGCAACGCCGCCGGTGTGACAATGAGCAACTCGTCACCAATCCGGATCATGTCCCGGCCATGAGGAGCGAACATCCGGCCGTCCCGGATGACGAGGCTGACCGAAGTGTTGGCGGGCAGGCGCAACTCCCGTACGGCCACGCCGTGGAGTTTGGAATCCGCGGGAACGGCGATCTGGACCATGACAGCCTCGATGCGGTCGAGGGGCGCCACCTCGATGTCAAGCTCGTCCGTCTCTCCAAGCAGCCCCAGTTTGCGCGCTACCCAAGGCAAAGTGGGCCCGTTCAGCATGGTCAAAACGATGACGGCGACAAAGGTGAGGTTGAAAATCGAAGTCGCGTTGCTGAAACCGGCCGCCATTGGGATGGTGGCCAAGATGATGGGGACAGCGCCGCGCAAACCGCCCCAAGACAAAAACAGCTTCTCCCGTTTGCCAAGACCGGCCCCCGCCGTGCAGACGAGGACCGTCAAAGGCCGCACCGCGAAGGTCAAGAAAAGACCGCCGACGACGCCGATGACAATGTCATAGCGGGTGATGGCGGTGACATCTGAGAGCAGCCCGAGCATGACGAAAAGGCCGATCTGGGCGACCCAGCCGATACCCTCCGCGAAAGAGCGGGTGGCGTGGCGGTGGGGCAGCTTGCCGTTGCCGAGGACGACGGCGCAGATATAGACGGCGGCGAAGCCGGAGACGTGGACGAGGCCGCCAAGGCCGTAGGCGACAACAGCCCAACCGAGCGAAGCCAGAGGATAAAGGCCGGAAGCTGGCAGGGCTAACTTGCGTAGGAGGAAGACGCCGAGGCTGCCGACGACAAAGCCAAGCGCCATGCCGCCGACCAATTCCCCGATGATGACCGCACCGGTCACCACCAGGCCAAGGTCGATCTGGGAGCGCCCCATGGCGAGGTCGGTGGCGGCGATGGTGAGAAGGACAGCGGGGGCGTCGTTGAGGCCAGACTCGCCTTCCAAGACCGAACGCAACTTGGCCGGCAAAGAAATATGGCGGAGGACAGAGAAGACAGCCGCTGAATCGGTCGGCGTCATGATGGCGGCGACAAGGACAGCCACGGCGATGGGCAGGTCGAGGACGATACGCCCGAAGGCGGCCTGGACGACGATGCCGAGCAGCACGCCGCCGGAGGCCAGGAGGACGGCGGGGACAGCGGCCGGCTTGATGTCATCCCAGCGGGTGCCAAGGCCGCCTTCGACGAGGATCAAGACAAGGGCGGCGAAGCCGAGGTCGTGGGCCAGCTGGGCGTCGGTCAGGTTGACGGGCAAACCGATCCGAGGACCGACGACCTGGAGGAGGATGCCGAGTCCCAAGAACAGCAAGAGCGCGGGCAAGCCGATCCGGTCGCCCAGTTTGGCGACGACGACGGCGGCCAGCAAGACGAGGGCGATGAGGAGGAGAAGCAACTCAAGTGACATGGTTCGCCTCCCTCTGACGCTGCCAGCGGCACGTTGGAACCCACGCTGAAACGGCGTGGAACTGCCCTCGGCGCAGGAGCTGAGGCAACGTCATCGGCGGACGGCGGCCTACTCCGGCCGCCCGTGGCGGCGCAGGACGAAGATGGCGCCCGTCCCGACGAGGACGAGCAAGCCGAGACCGCCGTAGAAAGAAGGAGAGGACAGGAAATCCCCGGCTCCTTCCGAGGGCGATGGGCTGGCAGTGGAGGTCGGGCTGGGAACCGAAGTTCCAGACGGCTGGGAAGTGGGCGAGGCTGTGGCAGAGGAGGTGGAACCCGCGCTGGGAGACCCAGTCGGCGCCGTCCCGTCGGGGGGAGCGACGATCTGGCCGCCCCAGTTGTCCGCGGCCGACCCCCAGTTGGAACCGTAGCCACCGCCATTGGACGGATAGTACGGGTAGAAGGGGGCGGATGTCGGGTTGGAGTCGGACGGCCGGACTGTCGGCGCGGCTGTTGTCGGTTCGGCGGTCGGGGAAACGGTCGGCGGCGGCACGTTGACCTCAGGCTGGAAAACCGTCCGCATCGTGAAGGTGGCGCTCTGGCCGGCGTCGAGCCACTTGTCCCAGCTGACGGCGATGACGCCGTCGATGGGGCGGCTGGTCCCCGGCCCCACGGAGTCAGGCAGCGGAGAGCGGGCGTTGACATCAGCCCAAAGGTCGGCGCCGCTGCCATAGAAATAGTGGGAGCCGACGCCGGCGAACTGAGAGCCGGCGGCCTTGGACGAATAAGAACCGTCGGCGGCTGGCTTCCGGCAGGTGACGAGACGAAGGCCAGGGTCGTATTCCCCGTAGACCTGCGAAGCGTCGGCGAAGGCGCAGGCGGCCACCTGGTAAAGCTGGACCTCAGTGCCCACGGTCGCGGTGTTGGCAATCTGATAAGTCGTTTGGTAGCTCATGTCGCCGGCCACGAAGCGGTCCGACCGAGTCACTTTGACGCCCCAGCCGACGGTGATGGTCTGGATGACGTAGGGGCTGGCGGGGGTCCCGGCGCCGCTGACGGACTGCGAGACCGCGCCCCAACTGATCCCGGCGGAACCAGGCCAGCCGTCGATCGGCAAGCTGGCGGGCAGGAAGAGCTTGCCATGGGCGGAGACGACCGTGCCGCAGCCGTTGCCAGCCGCGAAGGCTTGGCCTTGGCCGTCAAGTTCGGCGGCGCAGTTGAGGTCGGGCGAGGTGGCGATTGAGAGGACGTACCCACTGCCACCGACGGCTGCGGCGTAGGCCGGCGTGCCAGTCAGACCGGAGGCCAGTGCGAGAGCGGCCACAGCCAGGCCACTGAGCGTGACGCCCAGCCCCTTCATCATGAGACCCCACATTCGCAAACAGACCCCGCCCAGGAAATCAAGGGTGAGTATAGGCCACCGAGTTAACGCCAGCGCGCTTACTCCCCCTCCGGAAGCCAGGGTCAGATCAGACCCTGGACGCGAGGACGAGAGTTGGCCAGCAACCCCTTCGCGGAGGTGGTGGGATTCGAACCCACGAGAGGGCAGTAACCCTCAACCCGCTTAGCAGGCGGGCGCCATAGACCGAACTAGGCGACACCTCCGGAGATGTCAACGGCCCACTCTATAGGCCGAAGCCGCCGCTCACCAAGGCGGGCGATACGGCTGGCAAGGTGACACACCATGGTAGAAAAACTTTAATGAGGGTTTATCTCAAAACATTCCAGGTCTCTTCCGCGTGGCTCAGCTAGTGGTATCGCCTCAAAATGCTCTACGGCCTCATCGCACGATTCCGCAGATCGGGCCCGCCCTGTGTTCGACGCCGGGGCAGTCGGGCCAATCCGGCAGGCCGGAAAGCGAGCCGCCGGCCGTCGGCGAAAACAGCTTGAAAAACAGCCCTCTCGGAGTGGCGAAACCCTTAAAGCCCCCGCCTCAGAAACTTTCACGACTACGATGGCCGTTGGCAGCCGTGACGGAAAGGAGATTCGCATGCCCGATGACGGCGGGCGTCCTCGCTCCTACCGGGCCCCGCTGCCTGCGGCCCCGGCCGAGCCTGAGACTCCGATTGACCGCGGCGTGCGATCTGTGCGGCCCACCGCCGGCGTCCGCCGCGTCGGCGGCGCAAAGCGCAATCCCCGTTTGGGTGAGGCGCGAACCGGCCGATCCGAAGCGCCGGCCCTAGAGGCGGAAACGCCCTCCCGCGCCCCCGAACCCTCCCGCGCCCCAGAACCCTCCGACACCCGCTTCTCCGGCCCGGCCGGCCAATCTCCTGCCACCCTGCCGCCAGACGCTCCGCCGCTTTCCCACCTGGCCTCCCCGGCCCCGGAAGCCACACCAGCCGACGCCCGCTCTGCTCCCACTGCCGCGCCTACCCCGGCGCCTACGCCTAGCGTCTCCCCCGCTACCCTCGTTTCGGCGGATCTACGCCACGACTCTGCTCTGACACCCCCGCCCGGACTGGAAGGGTTAACCCGTCTCCACCCTGCCTACCGCGAGTTGGCCGACCTCCGCGCCCCCGAAGCCGAGGCTTCCCCGACAACAGCGCTGACCGCCGGCGAGACGACTGCGGCTGGGCAAACCGAGCCGAACCCTCATGACTCTTGGTGGGACCAGGACACAGAACTCGACCGCCTGACCGCGGCGCCACGGCCGCTCATCGACCTGACAGCCCCCGATGACACGGCCGCCAACGCGCCCCCCTGGCCATCTCCCGGGCTGGCCGCGCCGGCCGCCCCCAGCCCCGTCGCAATGTCCTCCGCCACGGCGCCCCCTGCCGACTACGCCACAGTGCCCCCTGCCGGCTCTGCCACAGTGCCCTCTGCCACACTGCCTTACGCCGCGCTGCCCCCTGTCACACCGCCCGTCGCCGACTACGCCGCCCCGCCCCCTGTCACACCGCCTACCGCCGACCCAGCCGCATTGCCCCTTATCGCACCGCCTGCCGCCGACCCTGCCGACGAGGCCGCGCCGCCGCCGACCCCATCCCCCAGCACCGCCAGCTTCTTTCTCCCGCCCCAGCGCCCTGATCTCTCCCCCACCGCCCCACCGCAATCCTTTGCCCCTGGCCCCTACGCTCCCGCGCGCACGGCCGCCGACAGCGAAACGCCGCCCCACACTCCCACCCCGTACCAACCCCTCAGCCACGCCGCTGCCCCGCTTTATCCCGCGCCTGCGGCAGAGCCGCCGCCGGAACCCACCGCTCCCGCTTTCTTCGCCAACCCAGCCGCCGACTACGGGACGCCATCTCACAGGCCATACGAACCCGCCGGACCCGAACTCGCCCCGGCCTCTTCGACCCCCGGGCCCGCGACCGGCTGGCCATATGCCGCAGACGAGCCTGATCCCGCTGTCTCGCCAGGCCAAGCCGCACCCCCTGTCTACGAAACACCCCCCGCCTACGAGACGCCAGCCCCCGCGCCATATGGACCAGCCGGCTCGGCGACTGCACCCGACTGGTCCGCGCCCGCCGCTTACGCTCCCCCGGCGCCGCCGCCTTCCACGCCGTACGTTTCCACGCCGTATGCTTCCGCGCCGCCCGAACCCGCCAACCTGGAAACCCCCGCCCAACCGGCTGCCGAGCCGGCGGCGGAGGCGCCATACGGCCTGACCGGCCCAGACGCCCTGCCGACCTGGCCTGTACCGGCGGCGGAGGCGCCATACAGTCCGACCGGCCCAGACACCCTGCCGACCTGGCCTGCGCCTGCCGCCTACGAGACACCCAACGCCTACGAACCTGCTGCCTACGGACCTGCTGCCTACGAGCCCGCCGCCTACGGCACGCCAGCTGCTTACGGAACGCCTCCTGCCTACGAGACGCCAGCCCCCGTCTACGAGACGCCGGCCCCCGCGCCGTACGAACCCGCCGGTCTGACAACTGCTCCACTGCCGGGGATCGAACCAGCGGCGGAAGCGGCGGCGCTTCCCGGACAGGGCGGTCCCGAGCCGGCTGGCCCGGCCGCACCGAATTGGCTGTCCGATTGGGAAGCTGCATTGCCAGCCTACGGCGCTCCCGAGACGCTTGCCCAAGTGCCACGGCAGGCGGCCACAGCGGCGGACCGCACGAACGCGCCCGAGGCCACCGGACCGGCCGTTTTCGCGCCGCCAAATGAAACCACAAAACTTTCCGGGACGACCACCGACGGCGCTGCCTTTGCCGTCGCGCGGAGCAGCGCCGCCCCAGCGAACGGCGGGCCGACCGGAGACGACAGGCCCGAAGAGGCCTGGCAACAGACGGCCGGGGCGGGACGTCTCGGCGGGCCGACGGAGGAGGAGCCTCGTCCCGCCGAGCCCGCCCCGGCTCACAGCGGCAATCTGGA
>JAIRXC010000207.1 GCA_031268515.1 Propionibacteriaceae bacterium | reverse complement strand
GGACAAAACCCGCCGGATGACGATATTGGGCCACCACCGCCAACCGCTCCGCCGCGTCCAAAGCGATGACCGCCACCGCCCCCGGATGCCGTAGCCAATCCCGCGTCAAAACCGCCCCGTCGGGAGCTGTCACCGCTTCGGTCACAAAGGCCGACACCCGGCCGGACCGCCGGGCCAACTCACGGGCCGGCCACAGCTCGGCCCGGTCAGCCAACTCGGCCCCCCGGAACAAAGGCCCCGGCAAGCCGTCAGCGGCCGCCGCCTTGCCGCCCTCTCCTTCTCCGGGCCGAGACGAAGGCGCGATGGCAGCCACGGCTAGTCCTCCACTGGCAGACGAGCCGACAACCGCCGGGCCAGGGCCGCCTGGATCAAGCCGGTGAAGAGGGGGTGGGGCCGTGTCGGCCGCGACTTCAGTTCAGGGTGGCCCTGGGTGGCGATGAAATACGGGTGGACTTGGCCGGGCAGCTCAATGAACTCGACCAATTTGGAATCAGGCGAGACGCCCGAGATGACGAGCCCCGCCGCCTCCAAGCGGCCGCGGTAGGCGTTGTTGACTTCGTAGCGGTGCCTGTGCCGTTCCGCCACCCGGGTCCGCCCGTACAGTCTGGCCGCCAGCGAACCACGGGCCAGTTCGGCGGGATACGAGCCAAGGCGCATCGTCCCGCCAAGGTCGCCTTCGCCGCCTACGATCTCGACCTGCTCCGCCATCGTCGCGATGACCGGGTGCGGGGTGTCCGGGTCGAACTCGGTCGAGGCCGCCCCTTCCAATCCGCCGAGGTCGCGGGCCACCTCCATGACCATGCACTGGAGGCCGAGGCACAACCCCAACACAGGGATTTGGTTCTCCCGGGCGTAGCGGATCGCCCCGATCTTTCCTTCGACCCCGCGGATGCCGAAACCGCCGGGGATGACGGCGCCGTCGAGGCCGGCCAGCGCCCGCGCCGCCCCCTCCGGGGTCTCGCACTCGTCCGACGGTATCCAGCGGATGCTGGCCTTGGCCCAGTTGGCGAAGGCCCCTGCCCGCAGGGCCTCGCAGACGGACAGGTAGGCGTCAGGCAGGTCGATGTACTTGCCGACAAGCCCGATGGCGACTTCTTCCTTGGGGTGGCGGACCCGCTCCAAAAGATCGTCCCAGCGTTTCCAGGCGACATCTCGGAAAGCCAGGTCCAAACGGCGGACGACGTAGGCGTCAAGGCCTTCGGCGTGGATGACCTTCGGGATCTCGTAGATCGAGCTGGCGTCTGGGCAGGACACGACGGCTTCCTCATCAACGTCGCACATGAGGGCGATCTTGCGCTTGACGGACTCGGAGATGGGCCGGTCGGACCGGCAGACGAGCGCGTCCGGCTGGATGCCGACCTGGCGGAGGGCGGCCACAGAGTGCTGGGTCGGCTTGGTCTTCTGTTCGCGGCTGGGGCCGATGTAGGGGATGAGGGAGACGTGGAGGAAGAAGACGTGCTGGCGGCCGACGTCGTGGCGGATCTGGCGGGCGGCCTCCAGGAAGGGCAGCGACTCGATGTCGCCGACGGTGCCGCCGATTTCGTGGATGACGACATCGAGGCCGGGCCGCTCCATCGCCATCATCTCCGCCTTGATGGCGTTCGTGATGTGCGGGATGACCTGGACAGTGTCGCCGAGGTAGTCGCCGTGGCGCTCGGCCGCGATGACCGAAGAATAAACCTTGCCAGTGGTGACGTTGGCGGCGCCGTCGAGGTTGACGTCGAGGAACCGTTCATAGTGCCCGATGTCGAGGTCCGTCTCAGAGCCGTCCTCGGTCACGAAGACCTCGCCGTGCTGAAACGGGTTCATTGTCCCAGGGTCCACGTTGAGATACGGGTCGAGCTTTTGCATCGTCACTTTGAGGCCGCGGGCCACGAGGAGAGAGCCGAGGCTTGAAGCCGTCAGGCCCTTTCCCAGCGAGGATACGACGCCGCCCGTCACAAAAACGTGCTTGATTGTTTTCTGTGCACTCCCCACGGGCCTCCAGCATATCCATGCCCCCCAGGGGTCCGTCCAACCAGTTCTCCGCGCTTCACGGCCGCCGCCCGCCTACGGCCGGCTAACCCGTTCAAAAAGCGGCTTTGACGGCGGCCGCCAGGCCGAGCAGTTCGCGCGCGTGGGCCTGAGCCGAGGCCGAGTCGCCGCGTCCGCCCATCATGCGGGCCAGCTCGGCTGGGCGTTCGGCGTCTTCGAGGAGGCGCGCCGCCGTCGCCGTGACCGCCCCGTCCGCGTCTTTCGCCACGGCGTAGTGGCGGTCCGCGAAGGCGGCCACCTGGGCCAAGTGAGTCACCACGATGACCTGGCCGAGGCGGGCCAGACGGGCCAAGCGGCGGCCGATTTCCGTGCCGACTGCCCCGCCGATGCCGGCGTCCACTTCATCGAAAACGAGGGTCGCAGGATCTTCGCAACCGGCTAAGACAACCTCGAGGGCGAGACGGACGCGGGACAGCTCGCCGCCAGAAGCGGCCTTGCCGAGGGGCGCGAGCGGAGCGCCAGGGTGGGCGCTGAAGAGGATGTTGACCGCGTCGCGGCCGACCGGCCCCAGGCCGCCGAGATCGCTGACGGCAAATTCGATCCGGGCTTTAGGCAGAGCCAGGTCGCGCAGTTCGCTTTCGACTTGACCGCTGACCGCCGCGGCGGTCGCCTGGCGCAAGGCGGTCAGGCGGGCGGCCAAACCGTCCAGTTCCGCGTCGAGGCTGCGAGCCTCGGCCTCCAAGGCGGCGGTTCGGTCGTCCGAGCCTTCGAGGTCGGCCAGCCGGGCGGCCGTTTGTCCGGCCCAGACGAGGACCTCGTCGGCCGTCTGACCGTATTTCCGCGTCAGCGGCCGCAGTTCGGCCAACCGGGCGGCGATCTGCTCAAGCCGGCCGGTGTCGCTGTCGAGGTCGGCTAGATAGGAAGCGGCGGCGGCCGTCAGGTCGGCGGCCAAAACGGCGAGTTCCTCGACCTGCCCCTCAAGGCTTTGGACCCGCTCATCGTGGACGGCAGCCTTGCGGAGAGCCGCGCGGGCGGCTGCCAGAGCCGTCAGGGCCGACCCTTCACCGCTGCTGTCGTCGCCGGCCACGGCGACGAGGGCGGCCTCGACGGCCAGGCGCAGGTCGTCGGCGTCTTGGAGGCGGCGGGCCTCGGCCCGCAGAGCCTCGTCCTCGCCCGGCTGCGGGGCGACGCGTTCGATCTCTTTGAGCCCTAGGCGCAACCAGTCGGCTTCACGGGCCCGTTCGAGACGGTTGGCCGTGAGGCTCTCAAGGTCGCCGCGGAGGCGCTGGCGGGCTTCGTAGGCTGTGGTGTAACGGCTCAGGAGCCGAGCCACTTCTTCCCCGGCCGCCCGGTCGAGGACCTCGCGTTGGCGGGCCGGGGAGCCGAGCCGGACCTGTTCCGACTGGCCGTGGACGGTCACGAGGTCGGCGCCGACACGGGCCGCGACGGCGGCGGGCACGCCCGTTCCGGCGACCCAGGCGCGCGAGCGTCCCGGAGCCACGTGGCGGACGATCAGCAATTCCCCGCCGTCGAGGACGCCGCCTAATTCTTCGACCTGGGCCGCGACGGCGTCGGCCAGAGGCGCGAAGCGGGCCTCGACCTGGGCTTTGGCCCGGCCGGCTCGGACGATCCCCGTGTCAGGACGGACCCCTGCGACGAGACCCAGCCCGGTCACAACCATAGTTTTGCCGGCGCCAGTTTCCCCCGTCACGACCGTGAGCCCCTCGGCGGGATGGATGACGGCTTCCTCGATGACGCCGAGATCCGCGATGCGCAACTCGGTCAACACAGCGCGCCGCCGAATGGTCTCTCAGACGAGAACGCGGGCCGCGCGGCAGACGGCGCCCCTGCGCGCTGAAGCCGGTTCTCAAACCCAGACGAGAACGCGGGCTGCGCCGCCGCCGGCCGCCGGAACGGCCGTGGCGGTTCCGCCGTCACCGCTGCTCCCGCCCGCCGCCGCGCCAGCCTTCGACGGGCAGGGCGAACTTTTTGACGAGCCGGCTCGTGAAGGGTTGGACCGCCAGACGGGCCATCGTCAGGTCATGGCAGCCGCGCCGGACCTCGATGCGGCTGCCGGGTTCAAGCGCCACGGCCCTGGCCCCGTCGCACGACAAGACGGCCGGCACGTGGGAGAACAGGTCAAGCCAGACAACAGATTCAGGCGCCAAAACCATGGCCCGGTTGAAGAGGGCGTGAGCTGACAGGGGGACGAGGAGGAAGGCCTCGAGGTCAGGCCACAAGACAGGGCCGCCGGCGGAGAAGGCGTAGGCGGTGGACCCGGTTGGCGTCGCCACCAGGACGCCGTCACAGGCCCAGCGGGAGACCGGCAGCTGATCGACCGAGGCCAAGACCTCGATCATCATCTGACGGGAGTCCTTTTCCACGGAGACTTCGTTGATCGCGAAGGACCGCCAGATGGGGGTTTGGGCGCCCGGCGCGAAGACCTCGACGGCGACAGTCAGGCGCCGCTCCAAGGCGTAATCGCGCTCGACCACACGGTCCACCAGCTCGTCGGCTTGGGCGACCTCCAATTCGGCCAGGAAGCCGACATGGCCGAGATTGACGCCAAGGAGGGGGATGTCCGCGTCGAGGGCCCATTCGGCCGCCCGCAGGATCGAACCGTCGCCGCCGAAGACGACGACGACTTCGACGCCCGGCGGCAGCGGCGTTGTCAGGTCGCGGAGGGCGGCCCCGCCGGTGCGGGCAGCCAAGTCGTCTCGCGCCTCGGGGCGGACCAGGCACTCGATGCCCCGGGCGGCCACCGCGGCGATGAAGCGGCTGGCCGCCTGGCTGGCTGCCGGCCGCCCCGTGTGGGTCCAGACCACAACCCGGCGACGGCCGGCGGCGGGGCTAGGCGGGACAGTCACGGGGCCACTTTAACCGGCCGCTCGGACAGGCGCCGGACAGCCGCTTGCCCGGGGCCGCCGAGGACCGTCAAACGCCAGACGGCCGGCCCCCCGGAAAAGGCCCGCCCCACCCCAAGAACCGG
>JAIRXC010000077.1 GCA_031268515.1 Propionibacteriaceae bacterium | reverse complement strand
CAGATGGCCGGTCCGGTGACAAGGAGGCGGGGATGGCGAGGCAAACCGGCGGCGTGGGACACCAGGTCCTGAGCCGCCGGCGGCAGAAGAGTTGCAAGAGACATGCCGACAAGCCTGCCGGCGTTAGTTTGGGATTTCGGCTCTTGTCCCCAGGCTTGGCTCATTGGACAACACCAACGGCTGGCTATTTGGGGGCGCTGCCAGCGAGGCCGTTCAACCTGGGTGTCCGTCTGGGCTGGCGGCCAAAGAGTTCGATACGGTCGCGAGACACGGTGGCACAGCGTCACCACAACCTACTGCTTGAGCCGCAGCTGGTGGCAGATGGAACTGGCGGCAGATGGAACTAGCGGAGCGTCTAGGCGGCTTTGCCCAGGCGTTGACGAGGCCGCCGGCCGGATCTTGCCAAGCGGCCGCCGGCGGTCTTCAGCGGCGCCGGGTTTTCAGCGCCGCGGATTCTCGGGTCAAATGCCGCCGCATGGACGCCTCCGAAGGATTTCACCGAAAAGCGGTCTGAAAACGCAAGGTGGCGGGTCGTTTCCGACCCGCCACTGTGACGATGGAAAGGGAATTAAGCCTTGCCAAGAATGCGGTTCAAGTTGGTGCCGCAGACGGGGCATTTGCCCTTGGCCATGCGAGTCCCCTTGGCATTGACGACGATCTCACCTTCGGCGGTGCGCTTTTCCTTGCACTTCACACAATAGAAGTCGCCCTCGTACTTATCTGACACGGATCCTCTCCTCTTTTAGGTTGTGGTGACGCTGTGCCACCGTGTCTCGCGACCGTATCGAACTCTAGGGCCTGTTTTCCGCTCGGGCTGCGCGACGCGCGCGTGGTAACCCGCGGCTGAGGTCCAGAACTCAGGCACAAGGTCCTCCGACGGTCGCCGCTTGCCTTCCCCTGCGAGCGGTTCTGCGCCGAAGGACCTTGTGCGTCCCACACGTTAGTGATCTGCCGAAGGCCGCGTCAACCCATCGCCCGGCGGTCCGGCCGCTGGGCCAGTCCGCTATTCTTCGCCGCCGTCGAGGAGGCGGCGAAGCTCGATGTCGAAAGGATCCAAAACCGCGCCGGCGGGGGAGTCGAGGCGGGCCAGGAAAGCCGCCGGGTCGGCTAGCTCGGCGGCCGTCGGCAGGTCGTCAGGATGGCGCCAGGTCTCATCTCGGCCGGCCGGGCCGCGGGCCGCCCGCAACTGGGCCCAGAAGACCTGGGCTTCGCGGAACAGCTTTGGCCGGACGTTGAGGCCAAGCAAGGTTGAGAAGACGGCGGCGGCCGGGGAATTGGTGACACGGCGGCGGCGGATCATCTCCGCGACGGCCCCGGCGCTCGGCATCCACGAGGCGGTGGCCTGGACGGCGACATCGTCGACCCAGCCCTCAAGCAGGGCGAGGGCCGTTTCAAGGCGTTCGAGGATGGCGACTTGTTCTGGCGTCTTGCCTGGTTCGAAGATGAAGGTGTTGACCTCGACCTCGAAACGGTCGACCGTCTCGCGGGTGATCTCGTGCGGCACAGATTCCTCGATGGCGGCTGACAAGGCCTCCGGGTCGATCCGGATCTCGCGGGCGTAATGCTGGACGAGCGCGGTGATCTGGGGGCCGATCCAGCTCACCTCAGCGAAGAGACGTTGCCGAGCGGCTTCGCGGATCGAGTGATACAAGAGGATGTCGCCTTCTTCGAGGCTGAGACCGTCCGCGAAGGCGGCCAGGTTGGTCGGCAGGACGGCCACCTGAGGCTTGGCGAGGAGAGGGAAGCCGAGGTCGGTGGCCGTGACCGTCTCCGTGGCGATCCGGCCCAGCTCCTTGCCCAGCCGGGCCCCGAACATCGAGTCGGCGGCCTGACGCAACACGGGTTGGAGGAATTGCTGGAATTGGGCCAGTTCGGGGACGGCGTCGGGCTGGCGGAGACGGTCGGCCATAGCGGTTTCCAAGCCTTGGGCGATGGTCGAGATGACCGGTTCGATCATGGTCTGCCAGGCCGGCAGCGTCTGTTCGATCCATTCGGCCCGGCTCCAAGCCGCCGGCGGCAGAGCCAAGCTGGGAAATGCTGTGTGGGCGTCGAGCCAGAGTTCCACGAGGTGGACCGCGTCCGCGATCTCGCGGGTCTTGCGCCCGTCTGGCACCGGATCGGGGCCGAGGGAGGCGATCTGCGTCCGGGCCGCCTGCTTGGCCGCCGTCCAGGTGACAGGGCGGTCGGGTTCGGCGCCAGAGGTTTTGGCTTGGTCTTGCAGCTGGGAGACGATCTGGTGGGCGAGTTGGCTCAGCATCTGTTCAAGGGATGCCCCCGCCTCGACGGGAATGCCAGCTTGGCGCAACAGGTCCGCGATGCCTTCTTCAGGCGAGCCGGGCCAGTCCTCAGAGTCGTGGTCGGGATCGTAGTCGGGCCAATCGTCTGGGTCAGGGCTGTCGGAAGGCGGTTCGGGAACGGCCATGCGGTGCTCCTCAAGGTGGGTTCTGGCTTCCATTGTCCCCCACCGCGAGGGCGGCTTGGACCGGGCGGGAAAAATAGCAGAAAGCCTTTGTCTGCTGCCGTCCCTGGCCGGCCGGCTTGCCCAGACGGCGCGCCGGCCGACGTCGCAGTCCGCCGCCCGGCCGGCCGTAACGGCTTTTCAAGGCGGCGTTCGCCGGCGCCAAGCGAGCCGTCGGGTAGTCTTCGTTCCCGTCAGAGCGGGCGCGCCGCGCGCCGCCCCAGAGCTGACCTGCACGGAAGGCGGCTTGTGTGACACGGAACGCGAAGACGGCGCTCGCCGCCCTAGCCTTGTTCGCCGCCATGACCGCGGTCCTCGCCTTCGTCCCCGTCGGCTTCGTCGGCCGGGCGCCGGGCCGTGTCGCCGACCTCCTCGGGACCGCTTCCGGCGGCTCCGCCATCGAGGTCGCCGGCGTCTCCTCCTACCCCGCCGCCGGCTCTCTCTTATTGTCGACGGTGGCGCAAACCGGCGCCGACAGCCCGCTGACCTTCGCCCAGGCCCTCATCTACTTTTTCCTGCCCGACCACGATGTCCGGTTGTGGTCCCGCGTCTACGAGTCTGGCGCCACGTCAGCCCAGACGGCGGCCCAAGACCAGGCCGCCATGGCGGCCTCTCAGCAAACAGCTGTCGTCGCCGCGCTGCGAGCAGCCGGATTGCCTGTCTCCGAATTCCCCCGCGTCGTCGCCGTCTCTTCCTCGGCCGCCGCAGCCGGCCGCCTCCGGCCCGGCGATGTCGTCACGTCCGTCAACGGCGTCGTCGTCCATTCTGTGGCCGAGGCGGTCGCAGAGGTCCGCCGCAACGCGGTCGGGGCCGTCGTGCCACTGATCGTCCAGCGGCCGGGCGTCTCCTGGCCGATTGAGGAGCAGGTCCGGCTCGGCTCGCTGGCCAGCGACCCAGAGACGGCGGCTCTCGGCGTGACCTGGGAGCAAAGTTACAGCTACGGCGCCGAAGTGGCCTTCCGGATCGACCCCGGCATCGGCGGCGGGTCGGCCGGCCTCGCCCTCGGGCTGGCTGTCTATGACCTCCTCACCCCCGGCGATCTGACAGGCGGCCGGACCGTCGCCGCCGTCGGCGCCCTCTCTCTCATCGAGCCAGCCAACTATCGGATCGCCGAGGTCGGCCGGACCAGCGCCATCCGTGAGAAGTTGGCCGCCGCCGAAGCCCAGGGGGCGGAGATTTTCCTCCTTCCCCAAGACAACTGCTCTGACCTGCCGCCGAGCCAATCTCCGAACGTCAGAATCATCCCCGTGGCGAGTTTCCACGCCGCCGTCGAGATCTTGACTGATCTCCAAACCAAGGGCGACGCCGCCCGCGTGCCCCGCT